>JAVQXV010000387.1:0-1774 GCA_033577755.1 Anaerolineales bacterium | reverse complement strand
GCCGACGCACAACACGCCGCCGGGCCTGGCGAGCGCAGCAGCCGTGGCAGCGGCAGTGGCGGCGGCCGGCCGGGACCTGTCCTTGAACGATGTGATTGAAAGCGCTGCTCAGGCCGCGACGCTCGGCGCGCAGAACTACACCGGCCCGCCGGCCTTCACCCCCACGCCTGACCTGGCGCGCCGCATTCGCTGGGCCGTTGACCTGACGCGCGCATGCCCGGCCCCAGGTCGTGACCCGCGTAACTGGCCGGAGCCGGTCTGGCAGACGCTGCGCGAGTTGTACGACCTGGTCGGCGCCGGAATGTCTGCGCACGAGACTGTGCCCACCGCTTTTGCGCTGATCGCACTGGCCGATGGCGACCCGCTGACCGCAACGCTGCTTGCAGCCAACCTCGGCGGTGACGGCGATACGATCGGCGCTATTGCGGGCGCGGTGTGTGGGGCCTATCGCGGCCTGGAGGCCATCCCCACCGAGATGGTGACGACTTTGGAGATCGTCAACGGACTGGACTTCCGTCAGTTGGCGCAAGACTATCTCGATACAATTTCCGTGTTCGGCTGAATGCCCCAACTCAACGTATGAAACCCTTTGTAACTCTTGGCGACCTTATTGCCGACTTCTATCTCGGCATTGAGCGGTTACCGGTGGAGGCCGCGCAGCATCAAACCGTCTCCTATTTTACGCTGGGGCCAGGCGGAGCGGGCAACGCCCTCATTGCGGCGGCGCGACTGGGCTTGCCATGCATCGCGCTTGGCAGCCTCGGTGATGATTGGGTGGGCGATCAGGTGCTGCATCATCTCAAAACGGAAGGTGTGGATGTGGGCGGGGTGGTGCGACTGAGCGCCGCGCCGACCGCGATGGCGGTGGTGTTGCGCACCGAGTCCGGCGAGCACGTCTTCCTCGGTTACTATGGCGCGCACAGGCGGCAGGAATTGCTGACGGCCTGGCGACCGGTCTTACAATCTGCCGGCGTGGTGCTGGTGGATGGCTGGAGCTTCTTTCACGATGAGCCGGCCGTGATTCGCGCGGGCGTCGAGCTGGCGGCGCAGGCCGGCGTGCCTGTATTGTTCGACCCCGGTCCGCGCGTGGCCGATATTGAACGGGACTGGCTGGCCGCGCTGGTGCGCTGCGCCGCCGTCGTCAGCATGACCGAGGACGAATCGCAAATGCTGCAACGTTGCCTCTCACCGGCCGACCTGGAACCCGGAGCCCGGTTGCGCGCCGTTGTTGTCAAACGTGGTTCGGAAGGTTGCGTGATCTCGGCGGGCGGACGGCAGCTGGTCTGTCCCGGCTATCCGGTGGAGGAGCGCGACCCAACCGGCGCGGGCGATTGCTTTGCGGCGGCGGTGGCGTGGGGCTTGCTGCATGGGCTATCTTGGGAGGTGATCGGCGCGATTGCCAATGCAGTGGGCGCAGCCAAAGTGCAGAAGATCGGCACGGCGCTAGCCGCCCCGACGCGCGAAGAAGTGGCTGCCATCCTACGTCGGCATCGGAGAGGGTTGGCGGAAATCTTTGCTCAATAGTTTTCGGTTATCCTTCGATTCATCAATGAGTGCACTGAAGAAACGCGCCGCGGAGATGCAGAGTTCTTCTAAATTATTTCTCCGCGTGCTTTGCGATCTCAGCGGTGAAACATCCTTTTTACAGTGGACTCGATTATGGATTTTGGATTGGCAATCCGCAATCCAAAATCCAAAATCCAAAATCCAAAATCCAAGATGCCTTCTCTCCTTTGTCTGGTCGCTCACCCTGATGATGAAACCATCCTGTGCG
>JAVQXV010000063.1:0-15915 GCA_033577755.1 Anaerolineales bacterium | reverse complement strand
GAGATAGGAGATGATATGCGGATTGGGCAGCGGCGCTTCCTGGTCGAGCTGCGTCACACGACGCTCGGCGCGCCGGATGATGGCCCGCGCCAGGTGCAGCATTGCGCCGACGGTGCTGTCGCCGGGCACGACAAACGCGCCGACCAGCGGATAGGCTGATGTGTACTCGTGGTAGGCCCGCTCCAGCGCCTCCAGCCGCTCGGGCGTGATGCGCGATTCGGGGCGCCGGTCGTCGGAGAGCGCCGCCAGCTCCGACATCATCCAGCACAGGTCGCGCTGGATGCTCAGGATCAGCTCGCGCGTCTCGGGGCGGATGGGGCTGGCGCGTACCATGCCGAGCGCGGACGAGGCCTCATCCAACGTGCCCAGCACCTCGAAGCGCAGATCGTGCTTGGGCAGGTCGCGCGCGTCAATCAGATCGGTCAGGCCGGTGTCGCCGCGAAGCGGTTTGGTCAACCTGAAAACTCCAATCTCTACTTTCTACTTTCTACTTCCTAATCTCGGCGGCAAGGAAACCCAAACAGCGTAGCGGGAAGATTACGCCTTCGTCGGGTCCAGCAGCCCATCGGCGCCCCATTCCTTCTGCTTGCGCTCGGCCTTGAACTGATCGCCGAGGTCGCGTAGGACGCCGATCATGTTGAGGGCCTCCTGCAGCGCGTTGGGCGCATCTCGGCCTGTGCCGTCTGCGCCCCACTTCTGGGCAATGTCCTCGTTGATGGGCGCGCCGCCGATCATGATTTTTGCCTTGGGATTTTTCTCGCGGATTTTCTGGATAACAACCGGCATGCCGATCATGGTCGTGGTCATCATTGCGCTCATGCAAACGATGTCGGCGTCGGTCTCCAGATATTTCTCCACGAAGTTATCCAGCGGCACGTCGCGGCCCAGGTCATGGACGGTGAACCCGGCGACCTCGAACATCATCTTCACCAAGTTCTTGCCGATGTCGTGGATGTCGCCCTCGACTGTGCCGATGACGACCGTGCCCTTGACCATCTTTTCGGGGTCCATCTTGATATGGGGGCGCAGGATGTTGAGGCCGGCGTACAGGGCGTCGGCGCACATCAGCACTTCGGGCACGAAGTATTCGCCCTTGGCGAAATACTCGCCTACCACATCCATCCCGGCGGCCAGGCCGTCCATGACGGCCTTATAGGCGTCCACGCCGGTCTCCACGGCTTCGTGGGCCGCCTTGACGACGCTCTCTTCGTCGTACTCAATCACGCCGTTCTTCAATCGCTCCAGAATGTCGGCTTGTTGTTCGGGTGTAGCCATAGTTGCCTCCGCTTGGCGAATGGCTCATGGCGGATAGCAAATAGCTGATAGCCGATAGCTTATAGCGAATAGTCATCTGCCATCTGCCATCTGCCATCTGCTATCTGCTATTCGTTCCATACTTCTTCATCGCGCTCATCATCGCTTTCATGTTTTCTTCGGGCACCACCGGCCAGATGTCGCAGCCGGGCCACACGGCATCGGCGCCCTCGTCAATGGACTGTTTAATCATGGCTTCCACCTCCTGAGGCGTCCCTTCACAAAACGGCGCGCCAAAGGGTTTGTAGTTTCCGAATAACGCCACGTTGGAGACTTTAGCCCGCGACTCATTCAGCCGGTTCATCTGATCCACGCTTAGGGCGTTCGCGCCCGACTGGGCCATCATCTCGATAATCGGGTTGGTGTCGCCGCAGATGTGCAGGACGGTAGGCACGCGTGGATTGATGCGACGGAACAGGTCTTGCAGATAGGGCAGGACGAGATTCTTGAACATGCGTGGGCTGAGGATGCTGGCCGTCGCGCCCATCTCGCGCACGGTAATGAAGTCCGCCCCGGCGTCAATATACAGGTTGATCACATCGGTCAGGTAATCCACCATGAATTGCATATGGCGGCGGATGGCGTCCGGCTTCTTGGCTGCCATCTTGAGCAGGACTTCTAGGTCCATCACCTGCCCCAGTTCGGTGAAGGGGCCGAGCGTCCACGAGCCGATGGCGACCTCATGGCCGACTTCCCGCTTGAGAATGCGCAGCGCTTCGAGCACGACCGGGATGCGGCCTGCCTTCGAGAGGTCGGGCGGCCTCTGCAACTGAACCTCGGTGATTTGCTTTTCGATCTCCTTCATCACGTAGGTTTTGGCGTCGGCTTCGCTCAGGCCCTCGGGCGGCGTCACACTCGCCCGATCCACGATTTTGCGGGTCATGGTCGGGTAGATGATGGTGCCCTGATCGGCCTTATCGTAATACTTGACCGTCGCGCCCAGCGACTCGGCCACCACGCCCATATCGAAAGGCACGACCGCGCTCTCGACGCCGAAGAGACGGTAGGTGCTGGCGGCAGCGGCGGCCATTTTCACCGCATCCACGTGAATCTCGTTGAAGCGATAACCGAGCGACTGAATGCCGGTCAGGGTGATGCTCCCCATGCCGGAGAAGTTCGGAATGTGATCGGATTTTTCGCCGCGCAGAACTTTGAGGGCGGCTTCTCGTGGAGTGTCGGCCATGATTCACATCTCCTATAGTTTCAACAATTGCTCGCGCCACGCGGCGGAATTCTCCAATGCCGTCTTCACCTCGGCAATGGGGATAGCCAGCAGGCGGGTGTTCAGAGCGGTGGCTTTGGCGGTGGCGGTATGAGGGCTTCCGTTGACGATGGCGATCGAGTCCAGCAGGTGGCCGGTCGAGGCTTCACTCGTCCCGCCGCCGTTCACACTCAGCGCCACCGAGCCTTCCTTGACCACATAGAGTGCAGCCGGCGGTGCGCCCTCGGTGAAGATGATCTGATTCTTTTTGAAGCGTACCTCTTCGGTCACGCCGGCCAGACGGCGCAGCTGCTCAACGGGCAGGCCGGCAAAGGCGGGGTTGTTCGCCAGCAGGCGCTGCGCCCGCTCCCGCGCGGCCTTGTCCAGCATCTTCTGCAGGTGTGGGAAGGAGTCGGTCATGTGCGGAAAGTGCATCGCGGCGGCGAACTGCTTCTCGAAGTCCGGCTCGACGGTTAGCTCGACGTACTCGATAGCCCGCGCGATCGCATTGGCCTCGGCACGTTTGTCCACGTTGAGCAGGGCCATGCGCGCCCCGTCGCCTGCGGCGTTGCCGACGGCGAACACATTTTTTAGTTCGCAATCGGGATACAGGCCCATGGCCATCGCTTTGACCTTGTCAATGTAGCTGCCGAACGCGCCGGCCAGCACCACTTTGTCCACCTTCTGCACGCCGAGTCGCCGCATCATGATTTTGGCCGCCGAGTACATGGCCGCCTTGGCGAGCTGCAGCGCGCGCATGTCGTTGACGTTGAAGGTAATGTCGCGCCCGATGGCGGTCTGATTGGCCCAGGCGATGACGAACTCCATCCCGCCCGGGCCTTCGCGCAGACGCGGGGAATGGGTCTCTTTCGAGAAGCGCCCGGTCGCATCCACTACGCCGGCTCGGTACATCTCCCAGCCCAGGTCAATCATGGCCGAGCCGCACAGGCCGCGCGCCTTGATCTCCTCCGGCGGGAGCTGGTCGGACCACTTCTCCTGCCCGATGACTTTGAAACGCACCTCCCAGGTCACCGGGTCAATATCCACTTTCTCGATGGCTCCCGGCGCGGCGCGCATGCCGAAGGTGATCTGCGCGCCCTCGAAGGCCGGACCGGTGGGCACCGAGGACGAGATGAGCCTGTGGCGGTTGCCCAGCACCATCTCGCCGTTGGTGCCGATGTCAATGACCAGCATGATGTCGTCCTGCTTGTGCGGCTCCTCGGCGATGACGCAGGCCACGTTGTCTGAGCCGACGAAGCCGGCCTCGTTGGGCAGGACGTGCACGTTGCCGCTCGGCAGGATGTGGAGGCCGAAATCACGGGCCTTCACGTCCACCGAATGATGCACGGCCGGGACGAACGGCGAGACGCCGACGTATTTGGGGAAGATGTTGAGGAAGATGTGATCCATGCAGGTGTTGCCCACCAGCACGGCTTCGCAGATGTCTTCGGGAGGATAGCCGGCCTTCTCGCACACGCGGGTCACAATCGTGTTGAGGCCCTCGAGGATGGCCGTGTGCATCTTCTCCAGCCCGTCGGGGTGAGTCATGGCGTAGGTGATGCGCGCCATCACGTCATCGCCGTAGGGCGTCTGCGGGTTCATCATAGATTCGGAGGCCAGCACCTGACCGGTGTCCAGGTCGCACAGGAATCCGGCCACGGTCGTGGTGCCCACGTCCACCGCGAGGCCGAGGGCGTATTCGGCGAAGCCGGGGACGACGCGGATGACCTCGCGCCCGTGCCATACAAAGGCCGTCACCTTCCACTCGCCGGCGCGCACCGTCTTCTGCAACTCGATCAGCACCCGATAGTCAATGCTCAGGCCCTCGAGGCCGTGCTGGGCTTTGAGCGCGTTTTGCAGGCGTTCCCAGTCGCCGAGCGGGTCGCGCAGGGTTGCCGGCGCCAGCTCCACAAAGTAACGCCGCACGGCAGGCTTGATCGGGATGTTGAGTTCGCGGGCCGATTTGCGGACGAGCTGTTTGACCGCCCGGCTCTCCTCCGGCACAAACACGACCAAGGGGCCGTGAACTTTGACCGCGCAGCTCTGGCGAAGGTTCGGCTCGGTGAGGCCCTTGGACTTGAAGAAGGAAAGCTCACGCTCCAGCACCGGGTTGCAGTGGCTCATGCTGGACTCGATGCCGAAACGCTCGAAGAATCCCTCCTCGATCCGCACGCGGCACTTGGAGCAGACGAGCATGCCGCCGCAGGGCGTCTCGATCTCGACGCCGAGCGAGCGGGCGACCTCGAGCAGGCTGGCGCCGTCTTCGGCGTAGCCCCGGCTGCCGGAGGGCTGGAAGACAACGAGGTGTTTGGGGGTAGAGGTGTCGGTCATACCCAACAACCTGTCGGGCGGTTATTCCTTCGGCCAGAGGGCGTAGAGGTTCAGGCCGGAGGCCGCCACCGCAAGGTCGGCGACGGCGGCCAGTTCGGCCTCGCTGGCTCCGGCCTTCTTGGCCGCGCCGTGAAAGTAGTTGATCGCGCCGGGGTTGCCGGCCATGAGCGCGGCGACGAGCGAGAGCAGGTTGTTCGTCTTGAGGTCGAACGGCGACGCGGCAAAGACCTCGTTCGTCCATTCGTAATACCGGTTTTTCATGTCACTCATGGGAGCCGTCCTTTGCGTCGGAGTTTAGGAATTTGATGGTGACATCCTTCGGCAGGGCGACGCCCGTCTCGACTTCGATGGCCTTGAGGATGGCCGCCGGCACGGGGCAGGCGGTGTGGCGGATGTGCCTGGCCGCCGATTGATAGACCGCGCTCTCGGGCATGCGCTTGAACACCTCATGGCCTTTACCCTTCCATCGCAGGTTGGCCAGATCGGGGTTCATGCTCGTAATCTGGGTGCATTCGCTATGGATGATGACCTGCACATGCGTCTCATCCACTTTATTGACCTCGATCACCGCCGAGTAGCCGCAGATGCCGGCAAAGACTTCGACACGAGTGGTCATAGAGTCACCTCCATCATGGCCTGCACGTTGCCGAGCGGCGTGGTGGGCGTCATCTCACAGCCGGTCGTCAGGATGAAGCCGTCCGGTCCGGCGGCCCGCAGGCACTTCTTGGCCGCCACGAGCACGTCGTCAATACCGCCCTGATCCATCACATGCACCGGGTCAATATTGCCGGCCAGCGCGACCCGGCCCTTGCACACCTGCTTCGCCATCGCCATATCCACCTTCTGGTCGAGGCTTAGGCATACGGCGCCGGTATCCACCATCAAGTCCCATTTGTCGGCGGTGTTGCCGCAGATGTGGAGCCAGGTGTCCACGTGATAGTTGCGCTTGGCCCAGTCAATAAATTCCATCAGCGGCGGCAGACAGAACTTGGCGAAGGCCTTGCGCGAAATCATGTCGGAAGAGGCGGAGTGGTCGGCGAGGCTGATCAGGCCAATAGTCTTTTGCTCTAGCAGGGGTTTGTAATATTGCTTGAGGGCGCGCACGGCGAAATCCGTCATCTTGTGCACGGTTTCGGGGTGGGTGATCGTGGCGCGCAGGAAGCCATCGAGGCCGTACATCTGGCCGGCGGTCGTAAACGGTCCCCACTGGGTGACGGCCACGATGGCCGAATCGCCCAGCGCTTCGCGTACGCGCCGGGCCGTCTGGCGCACGGTGAACACGGCGGGGTCGCGGTCAAGTTCGGTGAGGTCAATCCGATCCACTTCTTCGACGCTGTCCATGACAAGTGGCACAACGACTTCGGGCGAGCCGAGGCGCGGGTAACGGATGCGGCCTCCCAGCGCGCCGACGAGTTGGTTGTTGAAGCCGGAGCCGACGAAGACGATCGGGCTGGGGACGATTTGTTGCGTCCTCAACACGATATCGGTCATCAGGTCGGGGTCGGTCGCCACTTCGCGCATCGAGCGCTTGGCCTGATAGACGCTCCACTGCCCCGCGCCGAAGAGCACAGCCGGCGTCTGCGACGGCGCGCCGCACCGGAAGGCCTGGCGGACGGCAGCGGGGGAGTTCTTCATGATGTCAGGCCGGCTGGCGCTTGGCCAGCTTGGCCAATCGCGACGAGGGATACGCAGCGATAATTTCGGCCACCACGGCCTCGACCACTTCTGCCGCCGTGCCGGGGCGCTCCTCGGCAGGGCCCCAGCGGAACCCGGCCTGATATTGCTTCTGCTCGGTGTCGCCGTCGGCCATGGCAGCGGCATCCACTACCGCCTCGAACTCGCGCGGCAGTTGCTTCGAGACGCGGCCATTCTCATCGGTGGCGCGCACGGCGTAGGGGATGTCCTTCCAGTACATCACTTGCACTTTTGCCATCACCGGCCTCCTTCATTCACAGCTTCAGCGATGCTACGTTGAACTACAGGATATGCCTGAATGTTCCAGACATCGGCGAAGAACTCGACCAGCCCGTGAATCACCGCCGGGTCGTCGGCCTGCATGACCCAGAAGGTTTTCTTCGGCGACGCACCGACGACTTCGTAACGGGCCAACGTTTGATATTTGCCCGCGAACGGGCTGCGACGCTCCCACTCCACATAGGCCTGCCGGTTGGCCCGGATTTGCTCGAGGGTGACGCCCGGCTTGGCGTCGCCGATAACGACGAAAATCATGTGGCGGATGGTGGATAGCCGATCGCGGATGGCGAATGGCTAATAGCTACTAAAATCCTCCAATCGTTTCCTCGCTCGCCTTCAGGGGACGAGTTAACAAGCCATTGCTGTTGTTTCCGTTGTTTCCGATGGACTCCAGGTCGGGGATGAGCCGTTGAATGAGTTCGGCGAGGCGCTCGTTCTCCTGCCGTTGGGCGCGCAGGCGGGCTTCATATATGGCTGACAAGGCCTCCGCCGGCGGGCGGGCGGTGTGGCGGGCCGGTCGCCCATCACGGATTGAAATCAGGCCTTTGTCGCGGAGGGAGATCAATACGTCGTAGACGCGCTGGCGCGGCACCCCGGCCCGGTCGGCGACTTCGACGGCGGTCGAGTCATCGTGACCGAGCAAGGCCAGGTAGGCGCGGGCCTCATATTTGCTTAGGCCAAGCTCTATCAAAGGCCGAGGGTCAATTGCGGTCATGAGATTGTCACCAATAACCTGGACAATCACTACTGGCCGGTGGTGAACAGTATGACACAAAAAAGAGCGATGGTCAATCTCCTTTTTGAAAAATGTGTGCACGCCAAGGTTGTCAGGGAACTGCCGCCCCTTCGTCCTTCGGCGGGCTTCGCCAAGCGAAGCCACGCTCAGGATGCCCTGCGCGGCGGGCATCCTGAGCGGACGCTGAGCGAAGCCGAAGCGGTAATCGCCGGACGCCCGCCGCTCCCCTGAGCGCGCTCAGCGGAGCGAAGCCGAAGGGTCAGGGTGCGGCGGACAGGTTTTGCGTGCACCCATCTCGGCCGGGGCCTTGACAGGTCTTCATTCCCCGGCTATTATGGTTTAGGACTACTAAATAATCAACCGAGCGGCCCATGTCCCCCTTCGACCCGCGACGGCGAAACGAGACGCTCGCCGGCGCCATCACCATCGCCTTCTACCGCATCAGCCAGGCCATTGGCCATCTCCTGCGGATACGGGGCGAAACGGCGCAACTCTCCCCGGCCCAGATTCAGGCGCTGCTCTTTCTGCAATACGCCCGCCCCGGCGTGTGCACCATCGGCGGGCTGGCCGAGCGACTGGCCGCCACCTACGCCACCGCCAGCGGCGTGGCCGACGCGCTCGAAGATAAAGGGCTGGTCAAGCGCAAGCCTCTGCCCGAAGACCGGCGCATCATTACACTCGCCCTCACGGCCAAAGGCCGCCGTGAGGCCGCAGAACTGGAAGACGTGCTCGATGAAATCGAAGCGGCGATCGGCGCTCTGCCGCAGGCCGACCAGCGTGCCCTGCTGCGCGCGACGCAGGCCATTGTGCGAAAGCTACAGCAGGCCGGACACGTGAAGGTGTATGAGATGTGCTGGGGCTGCCAGTTCTTCCGACGTGACGCCCACCCGGACGACCCGCGCGGCCCGCATCACTGCGCCTTCGTGGACGCGCCCCTGCCCGAGCCGAACACCTATCTCGAATGCCCAGACTTCGTTCCCACGAAAAACTGAATGGAGGTGATGCCATGCCCCTGCCCATCATCCTGTACGGCGCGACCGACTGCGACGACACCGAACGCACACGGGAACACCTGCGCACACGCGGCGTCCCCTTCCGCGAGGTGAACATTGACCACGACCCCGACGCCGAACGGTTCGTAATCTTCATCAACAACGGCTATCGCAGCACGCCGACGCTGGTGATCGGCGAGGGCAAACGCAAGATCGTCCTAACCGAACCTACCGACGCCGAACTCGACGAAGTGCTGGCCCATAATCTCTGATCTCCAATCCCCAAACCTAACTACAAACACAAGGAGACGCTCGCCATGACGGCAACTACCATCCCCGGCTACACCTATGGCACAACGACGGCCAAGTCACCGCTCACTGCCGAAGAATTCGAGGACCTGAAAAAGGCCGTGCTCTTCGGCCCGGAAGACGAGAAGTACCTGCGCCTGGCCGGCGAGGTGCTGAAGGACCAAATCGAGTCCGTGCTCGACCTGTGGTATGGCTTCGTCGGCTCGCACCCACATCTGGTCTATTACTTCACCGACGGCAAGGGCAACGCCAACAGCGATTATCTCGCCGCGGTGCGCAAGCGCTTCGGGCAATGGATTCTGGATTTGTGCAACCGGCCTTACGACCAAGACTGGCTGAACTACCAGCAGGAGATCGGCCTGCGCCACCACCGCTCCAAGAAGAACCAGACCGATGGGGTCAACTCGGTGCCGAACGTCAGTCATCGCTACCTGACGGCGTTCATCTACCCGATCACTGCGACAATCAAATCCTTCCTCGCCAAGAAAGGTCACAGCGCAGACGAGGTGGAGAAGATGCATCAGGCGTGGTTCAAGGCGGTGGTGCTCTCGGTGGCGTTGTGGAGTGCCCCCTACGTGAAGGACGGCGATTTCTAATCTGCGAGCAGCAGAAAGGCGCTCCTTGGGCCGACAGCGGCTCCCCGCAAAGAGAATTCCGCTGACGCGCCCTGCCGAAGCGCCCGCCGCAAGATAGCCGAATCTACGCAGCCTGTCAAAGCAACGTCCGCCGTGAAGTTTGCGGCGGACGTTGCTTGGGGAATACGCCAGGGGATAGCCTGCCGGTTCCCGGCTCGCCGGACGACGGGCGGTGCCTAAAAGAGCTTGCGCTTTTTTGTGCCTTCCGCGCAATCACAACCACCAAAGCCCGGCATATTATGAACGGTATATCGCTGATGAGATCGGCTTCCGCTTCATGATCCTGCGCTTTGCTTCATTTCTCGGCGACAACGGCTTCGAATTCTATCGTCAGGTGGTGGCCTACCTCGGCGCAGCCACCGGTCTGCCCACCGAGATGGTGCGCGACACCTCTGCCGGGATGGATGCGCTGTTCGCCAATGGCATGCTGGCAGGCGCGTTCGGCTGCGGGTTGCTTTACGTGAGGAAGGCTGCCGAGTCGGAACCCCTTGTTCGCTTGCTGGCTGCGCCGGTGATGTCCCCGGCCCGCTACGGCGATCGGCCGGTGTATTTCTCCGACGTGATCGTGCGGCACGACTCACCTTTTCACACCTTCGATGACCTGCGCGGCGCAACCTTTGCCTACAACGAAGAAATCTCCCTGTCCGGCTACGTCCTGCCGCGCTACCACTGGCAGCGCCAGGGCGAGGACTTGCTCACTTTCTTCGGCGCGCTGGTGAAGAGCGGCTCGCACGCCCGCTCGATGGATTGGGTCCAGGCCGGCCGGGCGGATTGCGCAGCCATTGACAGCGTGGTGCTGGAGATGGAGTTCCTTCAGCGGCCCGCCCGCCGGCAGGCGTTCCGCATCGTCGCCGGCGCCGGCCCGGCGACCATGCCGCCCGTCATGGCTTCCGCGCAGCTCGACCCGCTCACGCATGAGCAGTTGGCGGAGGCGCTCACCGGCATGCACCTCACCGAGGCCGGGCGCGCCGTGCTTCAGGGCGGCGGTGTGCGCCGCTTCGCCCGCGTCACCGATTCCGACTACGACGACATTCGCCACATCTTGAAGGTGATGGAGGGTTCGTAAAACCCCCGCAGTCACTTGTTAGCGGTAGAAATGCACCCTTCTCGCACTCAACCAAGAATATCAGGCTGCCAGGCGCAGAGTCAATTCGGCCACGCGCTTCCCCAGCGCCCGCGCCTGTTCAAGATCATCTTCGGTCACACGGCCAATGGCCGTCGCGCCGTAGTAGGAGCCGGCCTCGCGCATGCGTGACGTCCACGGCAGGCCGACCACAATCATGCCGTTGCCCAAAAACCAGTGTAACACATTGAGCAGTGTGAATTCGGTGCCCGAATGCCGCCCGGCGCTGGCGGTGAAGGCCGCACCGATTTTACCCGTCAGAGTCCCCTCCTCCCATAAATCGCCCGTCGTGTCCAGCCAGAGTTTCAGCGAGCCTTTGATGCCCGTCCAGTTGGGCGTGCCGATGACGAGCGCGTGCGCGGCGATGAGGTCTTCTTTCGTGGTCTGGCGTGGCCACTGCACTTTGACCTCAACGCCGGGCACCGAGCGTGCGCCCTCGGCGATGGCGTTCGCCAGAATCTCGACCAGATCGCCGTGTTCGTAGAGGATAAGAATGCGGCAGATGGTGGATGACATAGAGCTTATAGCGAATGGCGCATGGTTCTGCTATCGGCTATCGGCTATCAGCCATCCGCGAATCTCGTTCAATCCGAAATCGGCCATGCGGTAACCGACGTTGACGGCCTGAAACACCCATCGCCGCCAATTATCACCCAGCGCGGCAAAGAGCGCCGAGACGCCGAGGCATAGCCCACCGAACAGGGCCTGATAAAGCTGCACGTCCTCCGTCCGGGCAAGAAAGGCACGTACCGCCGCTTCGCCCGCCACCGGCGTGCGCTCCGGCACCAGCCAGGCCTCGTTCTCGACTCGCTCCAGCCATTCGCCCACGTCCTCCCTCTGCGCCAACCCGTTTTCGGCTGCAAAGCGGCGCGCCCCATGATCGTGCAGCCTCAGCCAAGCTGCTCGCGTTTCCGGCTCCAGCCACAGACTGGCCAGCAGCACCGGCAACGCGCCGTGCCGCAGGAATCGCCCCGCGCCGTCGGTGCCCGGCAGAAAGGGGATGAGCAGGTCTGCGCCGATGACGACGCGCACCAGGTTTTCGACGGTGAAGGCGGCAGCGTCCGCCTCGTCCACCTCCGAGCCGAAGGCCGACCGATAGAACAACGCAAACAGCGCCCAGTTATCCAGGCAATATAACGGGACGGGACGCTCGTAAGGTTTGAACCACACGGGCATGAACTCGCCCCAGCCGCCGTTCGTTTCGGGCCTGGTCATCACCAGATAGACGGGCAGCTCGCCTTCGATGAGAGTCTGCCGCCGGGCATGAATACCGAGGGCCTCCAGCGCCAGCGGCTGCGCCCACGTAAGGGCTCGCTGCGCAAGTTCGCGTGTGACGGCGAAGCGTGAACGGAGCTCGAGGTAATCGTCCGGCGTGGGAGTCATGTCGGTTGCGCATCGGGGCTTCCGAAGTCTAATGCGATTTCTCGCATCCGGGTGAGCACGTGGCACGCAGTCTCGGTCCGCTCCAGCCACACCTCCAACGAGGGCCGCCACCCCGGATGCGTCTCCCCCCATTGCCGATACGCCGATCTCCACTCCCCAATCTCCGCCTCCAGCGAATCAATCAACGACTCGACCTGCCCGGCTTCCCCCGCCGAGGCAAACAACATCTCCGCTACCTCGAAGCGCGAGCCGAAGGGAAGCCGCAAGCCCCATTGCTTGGCGAATTGCCCCAATCTCGACCGGGAGAGAAAGACACCGCACCGCGCCGGCGCGAGGAAGAAGCGAATGAGGTCGCGGAGGGAGACTTCTTCGTCCGGGTAAGCGGCAATCGGAGATTGGAGATTGAAGATTGAAGATGAAGGTTTCGGCACAATGGTTTGCGGGTGGCTCAGCAACGCTGCTCGTGTTTGACTCGCCAGTGTGCGATAAAACGGGTGAGCGGAGGGTTCGCGTTCGACGGCGAGGCAACACACTGCAACCCAATCCAGAGACAACTCTCCAATCTCTAATCCTCTTTCATCCAGAAATCCCAAACATAGCCCCACATGGTCCGGCGCGCCGACGGAGTCCAGCTCGGGCGGGCAGTAGCCGTGCGCTTCGAACAACGCCATGACTCGTTGCGCCTCAGCTCCGTTTATCTCTCCCGCCGGGTCGGTAAAAACCGTGCCGTAGGGCGGGACGTTGAGCAGGAAAACATCGGCGTACGCGGAGGCGAGTTCGGCTGGATCCGCCGGCGGCAGGCCCAACTCATTCACGGCGCGGGCGATGGTTTCGGCATCGGGTTCATGAAGCCATAAATAGGAGAGGAGAGGGTACGGGGGCGTGGGACGCCTCGCGCGGACATGCACCACCATCTGCCATCCGCCATCCGCTATCTGCCATCTGCTATTTGCCATCCGCTATCCGCCGATACGCGCTCATATCCGGCCGGAACGGCCTGAGCATCCAATAAGGGCGCCGCCACTCGCCGGTCGGGGGGCGCGTCATCGCCAGCCAGCGTTGGTACACATCGTGAGACTTCTTCGTGTCCACGTACACGTCGCCGTAGCGGTCGCCGGCTTGGGCACGGCTGACTTTCACCTT
This sequence comes from Anaerolineales bacterium, assembly GCA_033577755.1. Taxonomy (GTDB): domain Bacteria; phylum Chloroflexota; class Anaerolineae; order Anaerolineales; family UBA6663; genus JANWXR01. Next base: position 2,774 of record JAVQXV010000063.1, on the reverse strand, counting down.
TTGATGCCAGCAGTGCATGCCGCTGATCGGGTCGGGCTGGACGGGGAAGGTGAGATTCTGATGCACGCCGGCGTCGCTCCACCAGATGCGCTCGGTGTCCGGGTCGGACGACTTATACGGCCGGACACCGTGAAGTTGCCGCAACTGCCACGTGCCGTTCGACTCCTGCAACTGCACCAGCGCCGAGGCGATGCGGTTTGTCCCTTCTCCCTCCGCCAGCCGCCACCGCCCGAGGTGGTGCGAACAGGCGATCACGCCGGGGCGGATGCCCTCGGTCACCCAGACCCTGTCCACGAAATAGCCGATCTCGGTCTCGACGCGCACCAGGTCGCCCGTCGCCACGCCGAGCCGCGCCGCATCCGAGGGGTGTATCCACGTCGGGTTGGCATGCGAGATTTCGACCAGCCATTTCGCATTCGCACTGCGGGTGTGAATCAAGGTCGGCAGGCGATACGTTGCGAGCAGGACAAATTCGCCTGCCTCACGGTTGATCCGGCTGGGATGCACATGGCTCTCGATATATTCGGGCAAGGCATATTCAGGCCAGCCCCAGTTGTACAGGGTCGTTGAGAAGAATTCGAGTTTGCGCGAGGGGGTGCGGAAGCCAAACTTCGGTTGCCCATCCACCATCACGCCGATGGGCCGCCCCAGTTCTGTCGGTTCATGCGTAGGCGTCGGCACGATGTTTTTAGGCGGTGCAGCAGGTGCTTTGGTGTAAATGATGCCGGTCGCCTCGTCCACCTGCGCCCCGGCCATTTCTTCGGGCGAGAGCACACGCTCGTATTCGGGGAGCACGCCGCTGCGAATCTCGAACGCGCCGTATTTGCGCATGTAGGCGAGCGGCGTCAGCCCCTCCTTGGCAGCCGCCTCGGGCAGACCCGGCACCGTATTCTCGAACATCCAGCTGTAGTATTCGTCCACCGTGATGCGCTCGCCGGGGCGATACGGCGACTCGAAGTACTGCCGGATTCCCAACGCGCCGTCCGGGTCAATCTCCCAACTCAGGTCAATCCAGAACTCGGTCTCCTCCCACACCTGGCCGGGGTTGGCCTCATAGGTGCGATTCACTTTCTTGCCCATGCGCTCCATGGCCACACGCCGGATCGGCTGGCGGAAGGCGATCCACTGCCCGGCGTGCGTCTCCTGGCTCATCAGGTCGTGTCGCTCCGAGCCGTGACCCATCGGCAGAACATAGTCGGCCCACCACGCCGTTTCGCTCCAGGTGGGCGTGAGCGCGACGTGACAACCGATCTTCGTCTCATCCCGCAGGACTTCGAGCCAGGAGAAGCCGTCGGGGTTCGTCCACATCGGGTTATAGACGCGCGTGAAGTACACCTCCAGCTTGCCGCGCCCCTCTTTGAGGAAGTGAGGCAGCAGGAAGCTCATCTCGAAATAGGAGAGCGGATATTCACGCGGCCAGGTCAGGTCGTTCCAGCGTTTGGGATGCGGCGGGAACTTGTGCGGGCGCGGCACCCACTTATCCCAGGCGTTGGCCGAGGTGCCGCCCTCTACGCCGATGCTGCCGGTGAGGACGTTGAGGAAGAACAGGCAACGCGACACCTGCCACCCGCCGAGGTTGCCCGCGGCTGCGCTGCGCCAGTTATGAGTCGCTAGTTTGCCACCGCAGTTCGCCACGTCCTCGGCGATCTTCCGCAGCACGCCGGCCTCCACGCCGGACTCTTGGGCCGCGTACTCGAAGGTGTATTTGGCATAGTGAGCCTTGAGGGCGGCCTCAAAAGCTTCGAAGGTAATGGGAGATTGATGAGCCGTTTGCGAGTCGGGATGAGAAGCTTGAGATTGGAGATTGGAGATTCTCAGATACTCCTCCCAATTCACCCACTTCCTCACAAACTCCCGGTCGTACCGGCCGGTGGTGATGAGGTAGTTGGCGATGGCCAGCAGGATGGCGGCCTCCGAACCGGGCCACGGCGCGATCCACGTATCCGCCATGGAGGCGGTGTTGGAGAGGCGCGTGTCCATCACGATCAGTTTGGCGCCGCGCATCTTGCCCTCGATGATGCGCTGGGCGTGCGGGTTGAAGTAGTGGCCGGATTCGAGATGGCTGCTGATGAGCAGGATAACGTTCGCGTTCGCGTGGTCGGGGCTGGGGCGGTCGAAGCCCATCCAGAAGGCATATCCGGCACGCCCACTGGACGAGCAGATGTTGGTGTGCGAGTTGTGGCCGTCAACGCCCCAGGCAAACAGCACCCACTCCATGATGCCATCGTGGCCGGGCCGCCCGACGTGGTACATGACTTCGTTGTGTCGCCCTTCCAGAAACGCCTGCCGGATGCGACCGCCGATGTCCTTGAGCACCTCATCCCACGTTACCCGAACCCATTTGCCCTCGCCGCGCTTGCCCGCGCGTTTGAGCGGATACAGGATTCGATCCGGGTCATTGACCTGATTGAGGGTGGCCGGGCCTTTGGCGCAGTTGCGCCCTCGGCTGCCGGGATGCGCCGGGTTGCCCTCGAACTTGCGCACCTGCAGCGTGTCTTTATCTATCCAACCCAACAGCCCACACGCCGATTCGCAGTTGAAGCAGACCGTGGGCACGAGCATGTAGTGCTTCGGCACTTTCCTCGGCCACTGTTTGGGGTCCCACTCCACCCAGTCGTCCCACCTTTCGGGCGGCGGGTATTGTTGCAGGCGTTCGCCGGCTTCAGTTTGTTGCAAAGGGAGGGTGAGAGGCATGTCGGTCATGGCAAATCCTTTAAATCGCTGAAGCGCTGATGGGGCTGATTACGCTGAAGCTTACGGTCAGTGTCCTCAGT
>JAVQXV010000386.1:0-1779 GCA_033577755.1 Anaerolineales bacterium | reverse complement strand
CGGGCCGGTGACGCTGCGCGCCCCCTCGTAGGTCATATCGGCAAACAGGCTGACGATGCCGAGCAGCACCACGAAGCGGAGGGCGGCGCTCCTGGAGAAGCCGGTGTGCTCGGAACGAAGATGGTTGATGGATTTCATAGCTCTCCTGAAACGAGACCGATTAACCGCAGAGTCGCAGAGCGCGCAGAGAGCGCGCGGAGAAGTTTTATGAAGAACTCTGTGTTCTCCGCGTCTCGGCGGTTTATCTCAGATCAAACGCCCGGCATTCCACGCAGGTGGCAGGTGTCGTTCAGCGCGGCCAGCGTGAAGTCGCCGCCCTCCCACTCGAAGACGTTGATGGCGCAGGTGTCCTGCTTCAGACGCCAGAAGCGCTCGTTCCCCAGCCCCAGTACCCCCAGCAGAATTGCGCGGTTGATGACCGTGTGCCCGACGAGCACGACGGTCTGGCCGGCGTGGCGCAGCGCCAGCTCTTTGACCGCAGCCAGGCCCCGTTCCCGGACTGTTGCCAGCGTCTCGCCGCCGGGAATGCGCGCATTCTGCGGCGCTCCGAACCACGCTGCGATCTGCTCCGGCCAGCGCGCCCGCGCCTCGGCCACCGTCAGGCCCTGCCATTCGCCGTAGTCAATGTCGAGCAGGCCGGGGTGCGGCTGCACGGGCAGGTCAAAGCGCCGCGCGATGCTCTCGGCGGTCTTCATGGCGCGCGAGAGCGGGCTGGCGTAGAGCGCCGCCGGCTTCCATTCCGATGCTACTCGGTCTGCGGTCGCTTCTGCCTGAGCGAGGCCGGTTTCGTTCAGGGGCACATCGGCTCGTCCCCGGAAGCGTTCGACGCGGTTCCACTCGGTTTGTCCATGTCGGATCAGGATGATGGTGGTTGTCAAGTCCGAACTCCTTTCGCACGCAGAGCAACAAAAAAAGCTTCTACCGGGAGCGTTCCGCAGTAGAAGCTATCAGCCGGGTTGAGTCGGCAGTTTAGGCCGCATTCGATGGCGGCCGGGCGAGCTTCATCGCCGCTGCTGGCATGGATTATACATGACTCCGCTGCAGCAACCACGCCCTGACTGCGAAGGTGTGCACGCAAAACATGCCGGCCGCACCCTAGGAAGAAAAAAAGAAAGTTATGTCGTGCTGCTCTGGCGATACATCCCTTTTTTCACTCGTCGGGGTGCGTCCGCGACTTATGATGCCTAAGCGGAGCCGAAGGGGCGGCACGTTCCCGAGGACGCATTGAGCACAAAGGATTCACCCTCGCGGGCATTTCCCGCCATCAAGGCCGCCTTTGCCTTCAAGTTGATTGATCTTGAATGGGCCGTGCATTCGGCGGGGCGGGGGGCCGGTAAGGGTCGCAGCCGGGCAAGATCGAGCGTCAGGCGGGTAGGGGGCCGATAGTCGCCGAGCCACCGGATGCGCGGCCAACGTGAGTGAAGGGCATTGTATAGCCGCCGGTCGCCGGTGATGAACGGCAGGTTGAGTTCCTCTGCCAGCGCGAGGTAGGCCGCATCACAGGCCGAGCGGTTGTAGCGGTAGGCCAAGCTCAACGCTTTGGGAAGGGGACATGTTGTGCAGGACGATCCCCAGCGACTCAAAGGTGGACAGGATCTGCTGAGCGACATCCAGGGCAACCCGCTCCCGGCTGACCGCCTTCAGGTCGCAGCGCTGCGCGCTGCTTACGGCGAACGCGCAGCGTTCGCCCGAAGCTCGCCGTCAGGCGAGCGACTCAATGCCCATGCGGGCATTTTTTGTTTGGTCACCGTCGCGGCGCTGCGCGCTGCTTACGGCGAA
>JAVQXV010000385.1:0-1791 GCA_033577755.1 Anaerolineales bacterium | reverse complement strand
CCCCACGCAGGTTGCTGGCGCGCAGGGCGCGGGCGCCCAGAGCAATGGCCTCCGGGCCTAAGCGGTAAGCTTCGCCGTTCTCTTCGCGCGCGATCAGCCCCTCCCTCTCCAGCGCTGCTACCAGCCGGTAGGCCGTGGCCTTGTTCAACCGCGTCGCTCGCGTGATTTCAGCCAGGGACAGGCGGGGGTGGGTATCGGTGAAGGCTTTGAGCACGGCAATGGCGCGGCTGACCGCCTGGGCGCCGGGATAGGGGGAGAGACGAGTGTTCATATTGTGAATTATTCATTCACTATATGAAACCGGAGCGATTGTAGCTAACGACGCTTGGTTCGTCAAGAAGACCCGAGGGTTGTGTGCACGCAAAGGTTGTCAGGGAACGTGCTGCCCCCTCGTCCTTCGGCCGGCTTCGCGAAGTGAAGACACTCTCAGGATGTCTTGTGCGGCGGGCATCCTGAGCGGACGCCGAGCGAAGCCGAAGCAGCAATCGGCGGTCGGCATTCGATAATCCTGCGCGGCTTCAGAAGTCTTGCAGGACAAGCAATTTCCTGTGATAAATTACGAGAGACAGTACGTAGAGCAGTCGTAGAAAAGACGTCCGGCTAACACGCGCTTTCCACCCAACGCCGCTCCGCTGCGCCTGACATGGCATGATAACAAGGTCGAGCTTTATGGCGTTGCCTCCCACCGTTTTTCTCAGATACAGACTATTCTGGCTCGTCACCCTGCTCGGCTGTGGCCTGGCAGGCACATTGGCCGGTTGCGATGTCGGCTCTGCCTCCGGTGATGTGACGCTGGAAGACGTCTTCGGCAAGGTGCAGATACGGCAGCCGGATGGCGAACTGAGGGAGGCCCGATCGGGCATGGGCGTGGCGGAGGGCGCTCAGGTGGAGACCGGCGAAGCGGCGCTGGCGCGGCTGGCGTTCAGCGATGGCCCGTTCATCCGCATCAGCTCAAACACACGGCTGGCGCGCGAATCCCCTCAGGCTGGCGAGGACGCCCGCCTGCGCCTGGAGTCCGGCCGGCTCCGCCTCAACCTTTTCCGCTGGCGTTTCGGAATCGTCACCCCGCTCGGCCTGTTCCAGCTTCGGGGCTTCGGCGACGTCAACTACCAGACCGGTGCTAGCCCGGACCTGAGCGATGATGTGGTGGATTTCCGCTGCTTTTCCGGCCCATGCCGGTTCCAATTCGGCGGAACTGCCTTCGACTTCGATAACCTGGAGGGCGCAACGATCAGCAACAGCGGCCAGACCGTGACGCGTGTCGTCCTCACCGACCTCGATCTGCGCCAATTCCTGGCGGATAATCCAGGCAGCGCCGTCCTGCTCGCTTCGCTGACGGCAGCACCGACGCGCACCCTCTCGCCCACGCCGATCACGCCCAGCCCTACCGCCTCCAACACGCCGCTGCCGCCCACCGCCACATTGCCCGTGACCGGCACGCCCACACGCACCCGCACCCGGCCTCCGGTAACCCTCCAGCGTACGCCCCGGCTGTCCACACCTACCGCGACCGAAACATCGCTCACTTCCATTGTGACCGAAACGGCCACACCCATTGCCGGTGGTGACAACGGTGGCGGAAGCAACGAAAACCCGCCAACGCCTGTCCCTTGGTCACCCACGCCGTCCCCCACACAGTCACCGACAAACACTCCACCGCCGACGGACACGCCCGTCCCGCCAACCGATACGCCACCGCCACCGCCGCCGCCCACCAAGACCCCTACCCCGTGAAGCACAACGCCCTCTCGATGGAGAGGGCGTTTCCTTTCCGGCGATAAAATCATGGAA
>JAVQXV010000062.1:0-16205 GCA_033577755.1 Anaerolineales bacterium | reverse complement strand
CTGTGTTCATTCATGCCGATGGGGAGGCGGGCCGGCTCGCTTATCTGCAACTGGGCGAAAGCGCCGCCGAGGTGATTGAGTTCAGCCTCGATATCGTTCCTTCAGCCTTCAAAGCGCCCGCTTTCTCTCCCGACGGTTCACAAATTCTGGTAGCGCAGAAGGGCGAGACGGAATCCGCCCTGATCCTGGCTAACACCGACGGCGGCGAGGCGCGCATCCTGGCAACGTTCAAACACGATATTGCGTTTGCCTTCAGCCCCGACGGCACACGTATTGCTTACCTTAATAGCAACCAGCTACTCGGCCCGGTAACGGTCATTGACCCTGCCGGCCAGCGTGAAGCTATTGAACTAGATGAGCAGGTCTATGCATTTTTCTGGTCGCCGGATAGCCGCTCGCTGGCATACTTTACGGTGGAAGAAATCACCGATGAAGAGGGCAGGACGGGCAACATCTCGTGGCTGAAGGTGCTGGACGTAGCCAGCGGTCGATCGCGCTCGCTCACCCAACTGGTGCCGACGCGACGCTTCCTACAGCTGGTGCCATACTTTGACCAGTACCAACACGCCCTCACCTTGTGGAGCCCGGACAGCCAGTATCTGGTGTTCTCCAGCGATTACGGCGATGAGACAAGTGGCATCTTTGTTGTACATGCCTCGGGCAATCTGGAGCCACGCCTGATTGCAGAAGGCCAACTGGGAGTCTGGTCATGGAAGTGAAGACCTAAGCCCGATTGAAGCGTCCGCCTAAATAAAAAACCCGGCTTCGAAACGAGGCCGGGTTTTTCTTATTGTTGGAAGTGCGACTCAGCGGGACGACACGTCGGCGGGCTGGGCAGCAGCAGGAGTTTCAGCCGGCTTCGCCGCCGGCTCAGCCGGCAAGCGTCGGCGGGCAATGTCTTGAGGTGTAGGCGGGCGGAGCATCTGTGGGCGCGTCACCGGCGGCAGGGGCCAGCCCGATCCCGGTGTGCCCGTCAGCCCGGACGGTGTCAACGGAGCCGACAGAGCAGTCTGTTGATTTGCAACAGGAACGACGGCCGGCGCCGGCAGCGGCGTCGGTTGCGGAGAGGGCGCCGGCAGTCGCACGGGTTCACGTAGGCGCGGGAAGGCCGTGTCGGTGCCCTGCTCCCAGCCGTTGTCTCCCAGGAATTGCATGACCTCTTCGTGAGAGAGGCTGCCTTTCTTCAACAGGGCCTCGGTCAGCGCTTCAACCTCGGCTTGATGTTCACGCAGGAACGTCTCGGTCTGGTCTTCCAGCTGGCGCCAGAAGCGGTCAATGAGCGGCACCGCATGTGCGGGGATACCGTTCGAGGAGCTGTTTTCCCATCCCAGCACCGGCGGGCCGAAATAGCCCAGAGAGTACAACTTCCAGATGTTCCAGCGGATGCCACTGTTGTCGCCCCAGGCGCCGGTCCAGTGCTCGCCCATGAAGATCTTTACCGAGACGTGGCCGGCCATGTAAACCATGATTTCTGCGGCGATACGGCGCAGCGGTTCGCCGTAAATCTCCACGCGGTTCACCGGAAGCATGTAGCCGAGGGCGCCACCGCGTCGCACAATCGTCAGGCGCACGATGCGCTTGTCAGGCATCAGGTAGTGTTGGGCAACGGCGTGGCCGGCTTCGTGATAGGCAACAACGCGGCGCTGCACCGGGTCCCATTCTTCAATCGGTTGCTCGATGCCCAGTGCCTGTTCCTGCAAAGCGTCATCAATATCTCGCTGAGAGATGCGGTCGCGGCCTGAGAAGAGCGCCAGGCGAACGGCGTCCTTGGTGATGGCGGCGGCAATCTGCGCAGGGGTAGCACGCGGCGTGTCCTCGACGATGGCCTCGATGTTGACGGTCTCATCGTGCTTTACCTTTCGCAGGTAGCCTTTGATGATTTCGCGGCGGCCGGCCTTGTCCGGCGGGTCCACCTGAATCTTGGTATCGAAGCGGCCGGGCCGCAGCAGCGCCGGATCGAGCACGTCGGGACGGTTTGTAGAACCCATGAACAAGACGTGCCAGTTCTTCTTCGTCGGCGCTTTGCCGATGAACTGATACCAGCGGTCAAGCCAGCGCTCCAGACGCGGTTTATCTTCGATGCCGTCCATCTCATAGAGCAGGCGAGTGAGCGCGCCGCTGAAGCCGCCCCACAGAGGGGACTGCACCATGCCGCCCATGACGCCGCCCCGGCTCATGCCCACCGCATCTATCTCGTCAATGTAAGCGATGCAGGCGCCGTACTCGCGCGCCAGCTTCTTGGCGCGACGGACGAACTGCATCATCCGCAACACGTCCACGCCCCAGAACATGCCGCGAAAGCCAGAACCTTCCACCGAGATGAAGGGGATACCGGCCTCGCCCGCCATGGCCTTGGCCAGCATGGTCTTGCCGGTGCCGGGCGGGCCGTAGAGGAGAATGCCGTTGATGAAGCGTCCGCCCATTTTGACGAACTGCTCACGGTCGGAGAGCAGGCTGATCCACTGGCGCACGAGCGCCACCAGGTTCGGCTGGCCCCAGTAATCCTTGAAGGTGATGGACTTGGGGTCTTCGGGGCGAATCGTCTCCATCTTGGTCTGGCTCATGAACCAGAAGATGGCAACGAACTGGACAACGGCAAAGGCAATTGCGAAAGCAATTCGGAAGGCCCAGGACAAAATAAACAGCGTGACTTCAAGCACCACCGGATTCACCCAGCACCAGTAAATCCAGCCGGCAAGCAAAGCCCAGGGCAAGATGGCGCGGATGAACCGGCCCAGACGGGCCAACGGGCGGTTGCGCTTGCTAACAATGTCGGTCTTACTGCGAGGCCGTTGCCAGGGAGTAGAAGCTAAGGGAGTGCGAGGAGACGCCGGCTGATCCATAGAACCGATAATTCCTTTCAATACTTACCTGCAAATCACAAGGAAAGTTTACTCGGAGTCAGCCGCGCTTACAAGGAAACCGGGGTATCTTTTTTAGCTTCTTCTCATCTACAAAACTTCGCTCAGAGGGTCGGTTGGAACCAGACTCAGCAGGCGAATCTGCCCATCCTTGATGTACACCCGGGCGTAAGCGGCGTTGTCAAAGGCAAAGGTGCCGCGCTGAGTCCCGAACAGATGCGCCAGGTAAGCGTTGAGCGTGCCGCCGTGGCTGACGACGGCCACGGCGGTATCCGGATGGGCGGCGACGATGTCGGCAAAGGCGGCAGCAGACCGCGCCATCAGGCTGGCCTGGGTTTCGCCGCCAGGCGCACCGTTGATGTGCCAGCCGGGCCTGTACACGTCCGGGTAGCGGGTTTTCACCTCTTCCAGCGTCAGCCCCGCCCACTCGCCGATGTCGCGCTCTTTCAGGCGGTCATCCAGGATGAGCGGGGCATGACAGGCTTGAGCGATAATCTCCGCCGTCTGCCGGGCGCGGGCCAGCGGGCTGCTGTACACGGCAGCCAGGGCCTCGTCCCGCAAGCGCTCCGCCAGCGCATGCGCCTGCTTTAGACCGATAGCGTCCAGCGGCGGATCGGCCTGCCCCTGCCAGCGACCCTCGGCGTTCCAGATAGAGCGGGCATGGCGGATGAGGTAGAGGAGGGTCACTGCTTTTTCTTCGGGAACCGGCTGAGCACGACGGCCGCCTCGGGCGCGCGCACTTTGCCGCCGTTGGCGCGGATAATTGCTTCCAGCTCCGTCCACGTGGTAGGCCGGGGTGAAGCTTTAGCATAGGCTTCCGCTGCGCCCTGCACGACGGCAATCGCCGTCCCTTCTGCGCCGGCCTCGAAGGTGAGATAAGCCTGACCGAGCCGGTACCCCTCGCTATCAATCGAGCAACAGGTGACTTCGCCGATGATGCGACCCTGCGCATCCAGCACCGGATCGCCGTTGTGGGCCATTCGCCCGCTCTTTTGTATAAAGCGGAAGCGCACGACCTCCGACTTGCGGTTCTTCTCCTGCGTCAGGAAGGCGCTGCGCCCGATAAACCACGGCTTGTACGTCTTGACATAGCTCTCGAAGCCGGCGTCGCCCACGCCCAGGTCGAGGTGGCCGGCAAGCTCATCGCCGTAGAGCGGCAGGCCGGCCTCAGTGCGGAGCGAATCGCGTGCGGCCAAACCGCAGGGCTTGAGGCCGAACGGCGCGCCCACCTTCAACAGTGCGTTCCACAAGTCTACGACCTTGTCAGGATGCACGAACAGCTCAAAGCCCATCGGTTCGCCGGTGTAGCCGGTGCGCGCCACAATTAAGTCAAAACCGCCGACCGTCGCCCGCAGCACCTGCGTGCGCGCCATATCCTGGATGCGTCCGGTCGTGGCTGCATCCGCGCCCAGCGCGAGCAGGATGTCGCGCGACTTCGGGCCTTGCAGGGCGAGGTCTACGCGCTGATCGGCGCCGCTCTGCGGGTCGCGTAGGTTGCGAAGGGTGACGCCATGGCGGCCCGGCGCCTGCGCCCAGGGCCGGTCGGCGTCAATCAGCACCTCGCCGCGCTGCACGGCATTGACCCAGGCCCAGTCCTTGTCGTCATTGGCGGCGTTGACGACGATGAGGAAATGATCGGGCGCGAGGCAGTATAGATAGCAGTCATCCAGCACATGGCCGTTGGGCGCGAGGAAGTGCGAGTAGGCGCTCTCGCCCGGCTTCAGCGCGGCTATCTCATTGGCGCAGATGGCGTCGAGGAAGGCGACCACGTTCGGGCCGCGCGCCTCCCACACGCCCATGTGGCTCACGTCGAACAATCCGGCGCTGGTGCGCGTGGCGAGGTGCTCATCGAGGACGCCGCTGTACTGCACGGGCATCTCCCAGCCGGCGAAGGGCACCATCTTTGCGCCGAGCCCCCGGTGCGCCTCGTTGAGGCGCGTCTTCTTCAGCGGCGCCTCTGCCGGCTCTTTCCATTGAAAGGCGGGCAGGGCCGGCGGCGCGGCTACAGCCCACCTGCTCAGACCGACGAAGTAAGGCTTGGTGTAGTCAACGCCTTCGTCCCCTGCCGCCGGGAGAATAGGGAGCGCAGCGGCCGGACGGGGTGCGCGCACGTACACCGGGCCGGGCAGCTTGCGGTGTAGGTCTATCAGGTCAGGGGCAACGAAACCGTCTGAGAGGTCGCGCAGCCAGGTGGCGACGAGCGTGGCCTTATCCGCCGGCACGGTGAGGGTGTAGGTTCCGCCCTCGCCCGCCGTAAGCGCGCCTTCGACGTGGCCGCGCGGCGTGTACAGGCCGGTGGCCTGCGATTGGCCGGGCTGTAGAGCATAGACATCGTTTGTGGTTGCCCAGTACAAGAACTCGCGGGCGCGCTCGCCGGCAACGTCAATCGCAGCATAGGGAGCGTCAGGAGCAGCGTCGTCCAAAAAATAGAAGTGCGGATACCCATGCCGCGCCGGCTCGAAGTCAATGCCGGCACGCTGCGCCAAGTCGCGCACCTTGAGCTTCGCATCGTTGAGGGACTCGAAGTCAATCTTGACGCGATACAGGTCGCCCTTGCGGCCCGGATACTTGTACGGCCTGCAAGCCTTGAGCACCTGCGCAATCACGTCGCCGAGCGCGTCTATCTCCGGCTCGCGGAAGCCGCGTTGCGTCACCCAGGGCGTGCCCAGGCGGATGCCCGAAGGCAGTGCCGCCGATTTGTCGCCGGGGATGGTGTTGCGGTTGCAGACGATGCCGGCGAGGTCGAGGACGCGCGCCGCCATGTCGCCCATCAGAGGCGTGCCGTCCGGCCCCACCACCGACTTGCAGTCCACGTTCAGCAGGTGGCTCTCGGTGCCGCCGAAGGCGATGGTCAGCCCATGACTCTTCAGCCGCTCGGTCAGGCGCACGGCGTTCTTCACGGTCTGGTGCTGCAACGCGCGGAACTCTGGGGTCTTGGCAATCTTGAAGGTGGTGGCCAGCGCGGCGAAGACGTTGACGTGCGGGCCGCCCTGCTCGCCGGGGAACACGGCGCGGTCGAGCTTGCGGGCGAGCGCGGGGTCATGGGTGAGGATGATGGCGCCGCGTGGGCCGTTGAGGGTTTTGTGGGTGGTGAAGGTGACGACGTGCGCGATGCCGACCGGCGAGGGATAGGCGCCCGCCGCAATCAGTCCGGCGACGTGGGCCATATCCGCCAGCAGGTAAGCGCCCACCGAGTCGGCAATCTCGCGGAAGCGCTTGAAGTCCGCCGCCCACGGGTAGGAGCTGTAGCCGACGATGATCATCTTGGGCCGGTGCTCCTGAGCCAGCCGCGCCACTTCGTCCATGTCAATCCGGCCCGTCTGCGGGTCGTAGGTGTAGGCGACGACTTTGTAGTATTTGCCGGAGCGGTTGGCCGGCGCGCCATGGGTGAGGTGGCCGCCGTACAACAGGTTCATGCCCATGATGGTGTCGCCGGGGTTGACCAGCGCGTTGTACACGGCGTTGTTGGCCGGCGCGCCGGAGAGCGCCTGCACGTTGACGTAGAGCTGGTCGGCGGTGAGGCCGTTGGCGGCGAAGACTTCGGCGCAACGCCGGCGGGCCAGCGCTTCGATGAGGTTGGCGTATTCAGTGCCTTTGTAGTAACGCGGGTCGCTGTAACGGCGGAAGTGGGTGAGCCGCGCCTCGTAGTCCAGGATTTCGGCCTCGCTCATCCAGCGCGTGTCTTCGTCGGGATAGCCCTCGGCGTACAGGTTGTGGAAGCGCGTGCCGAGCGCTTCGAGCACGGCGTTGGGCGCGGTGGATTCGGAGGGGATGAGGATGAGCTTGCGGTACTGGCGTTCGGCTTCGAGTTGAGCCAGCTCATAAACGTCGGGGTCGAGGTCGCGCAACGAGCCGCGAAACAGGTAATCGGACATGAAGGCTCCCAAAGTGAAGGTGATGAGAAGAAAGAGCGACGCGAGGGATTGTAGGCGGCGGAGGAGGGGAAGTCAAGGAAAGTGTGGTCAAAAATGATATGATGTGGCCTGATGAACCTCGACGATCTCGAACACTTCCGGCGGCTTGACCCTGCCAATCTGCTTGGGCGCATTGACGCCCTGCCTGCGCAGGTCGAGGCGGCCTGGGCGCTTGGCCAATCGCTCCGCCTGCCCGAGACATCCCGCGGCGCCGCGCACGTGCTCATCGCCGGGCGCGGCGATTCGGCCATCGCCGGCGATTTCGCGCGGACGGTCGCTTTGCCCGAATCGCGCCTGCCCATCATCCCTTGGCAGACGGGTGATTTGCCGGCCTGGGTCAACGCGCAAACGCTCGTCATCGCAATCTCATTCTCCGGCGAGACGCGCGAGACCGTTGCGCTGGCCGAGGCGGCGCTGACGCGCGGCGCGCCCGTGCTGGCCATCACCACCGGCGGGCGATTGGCGGCCCTGCCCGGCGCAACGGTTTGGGCCTTCCCCGCCGAAGGCGACTCGCGCACCACGCTCGGCTGGCTCTCCCTGCTGACGCTGGCCGTGTTGGCAAAGCTGGGCTGTGTGGAAGACAAGACCGCCGACGTGGCCGAAGCGGTGAGCGCGCTGCGCATGCAACAGGAGAGCCTGCGCGCCGAAAGCCCGGTGATACGCAACCCGGCCAAGCGCATGGCCGGCCAGTTACTGGACCGCAACGCCGTGCTGTTCGTCACCGACGACTTAGCGCCGGCAGGCCGCTACTGGCAGTCGAAAATCAACCAGTTTGCGAAGGCGTGGGCGCAGTGTCTGCCCCTGAGTGAGGCCGGCCACGCACAGGCCGGCACGCTCTTCCCGGAGGCGATGGCCGATAGGACTCTCACGCTCTTCCTGCGCCGCTCACAGCCGTCGCCGGACTCGGACGCTGTGCGCATGCACTTCCTGACCAGCGGCTTCGGCACTGACTTCATCACCGCCGTTGGCCAATCTCGTCTGGCACAGCTGCTGACGCTGGCACATTACGGCGATTACGTGGCCTACTATCTGGCGATGGGGTACGAGGTGGAGCCGGACAGGGCAACGGATGGGTCTGTCAACGGATGAGTAACGGATTAGCGGATTGGCAGCGGATGGGGCTGTCAACGGATGGGTAGCGGATGAGCGGATGGCAGCGGATGGATAACGGATGGGGCTGGCAACGGATGGGTAACGGATTAGCGGATGGCAACGGATGGCTCTGCCGGGTTCGGCGGGAAAGGCGCGCACCGATAGGACGAACGGACACAGACTCTTTCAGGAAAGCTCTACGCCATCCGTGCTCATCCGTGCCATCCGTGTACCAACTCCCGCTATTTCGCCAATTACGGCTGCCGGAAAATCAACCGGACGGTGGTCGTGGTCTGTCGCCCGTTCGGGTCGGTGCACGGTTCGGGGCGGACGGGGTACTCGGCAGCAGGATCGGAAGTCAGGCGCACGGTGTAATCGAGGTTCGGCTCCATCGCGAAGTCGCCATAGCCCAATCCCAGCTCCGGCTTGAGGCCGGTGAAGAAACGGTCTTGCCCGCCCGGCCATTCGACAATCACCTCCACGCCGGGCACGCCGTTGCCCATCGCGTCCTGCGCAATCACTTGCAGCAGCGGCTGCGGCGCGGTCAGGCAGAACGTCTCCGTAGTTGCCAGCTGGAACAGCCCCGGCGGTGTGGGGCTGGGCGGGCGCGTGGGCAGCGGGATGGGTGTTGCGGTTGGGATGGCGGTGGGCGTAGGTTCGAGGGTGGGAGTCGGCGTAGAGGAGGGCAGCGCGGTCGGGCTGCCGGTTGAGGGCAGGAGGGCGGGCGGCGCGCCAAGGGCCAGCGCCAGTTGTGCCAGCGCCTGCACGCGGGACGGCTCCGCGCCGGAGGCCGCCAGCTGCTGCGCGAGCGCCGCAACCGATTTCGCCGGGTCGCCCTGCGCCAGTGCGGTCAGCCGCGCCCGGGCACGCTCCAGGTCGCCGTCCGCCGCGTAAGCGTCCGCAATCAGCTGCGTCATCTCCGCCTTGTACTCCACGCGCAGCGAGGCCAGCGTGGTATCGGCCACATCTACAGGATCAACCACATAGGCATAGAACAATCCCAGCCCCAGGCCGAGGATTAATCCGAACAACGCCACGAAGGCTCTCATGGGCGATACGGGTCGAGCAGGGGAGAGAAGGTGTTGAAGGCCGCCGCCAGCCGGGCGAGGGCGCGCAGATCGGACTCGGGCGCGCCGTTGGCGAGGGCGCGCTGCGCGGTCTGCACGATGGCCGGGCCGGGGTCGGCCAGACCGAGGCGACGGAAGCGGGCACGCGCACGTTCGATGTTCGCGTCGCCGGTGTAGGCCGCAGCAATCATCAGAATCACTTCATCGCGGTCCGCCTGACGCAGGGTGTCGGGCGCCGTGTCCACATACTGCACGGGCAGCGCCACCCAGCCCACGAACAGGCCGAGCGCCGCGCCGAGCGCCAGCATGATCAGGAAGAGGAGGAAGGAGCGCATCGAGGCCATTATGGCCGGAATGATATAATGCCGCAACGAAAACGCGACGGGGCTGCCGTCGCGTTCGTCTGAGTCGGGTGTGCCGAGGGAGGGAGTTGAACCCTCACGCCCGTGAGGGCAGCGGTTTTTGAGACCGCCGCGTCTGCCATTCCGCCACCTCGGCGCCAGGCTGGAATTATAACCGAGTCACAACTGCTCAGGCGATAGTGGCCGGCAGGCCAAGAGTCCACAGATTTCGCCGATTCCCGGCAGGTGCTTCTTTGCGAAGTAAGCGTTTACCGTCGGGGTCAGTAAACCACTGAAAGCACTGAGTTCACCGAGCGCCACTGCGCCACACGAACGCTTTCCGTGCCTCAGAATGACATTTTGTGATCTGCGAATACTCTGTGAAAATCTGTGTCATCTGTGGATAGATCAGCTTAGTCAGGCAGTTACACCGAGTCGATGAAACTTGGGATCATCGGGCTTCCCCGGTCCGGCAAGACCACCCTCTTCAACGCCCTGACGCGCGGCAACAAGCCGGTGGGCGGCGCGCGCCAGGTGGGGGGCGGGCGCTTCGAGGTGCATACCGCCGTGGTGCCCGTGCCCGACGCGCGCGTGGATGCGCTCTCCGCCCTCTACAAGCCGCGCAAAACCATCTACGCCCAGGTCACTTATGCCGACATCGCCGGCCTGGAGGGCAGCGACCCCGGCAAGGAAAAGTCCGGCTTCTCCGCCCCGCTGCTCAACGCCCTCTCCGCGATGGATGGCTTTCTGCACGTGGTGCGCGCCTTCGAGAACCCGATCGTGCCGCACCCTGCCGGCTCGGTGAACCCGGCGCGCGACCTGGCGACGGTGGAGGGCGAGCTGCTGCTCAACGATTTGCTGGCGGTGGAGCGCAAGCTGGAGCGCCTGAGCGAGGAGGCGCGCAAGGGCGTCGTCAGGGACAAGGGGCTGCACGGACAGGAGCTGGCGCTGTTCACCCGGCTCAAAGAATCGCTGGCCGCCGAGACGCCGTTGCGCGCGCTGACGCTCTCGCACCCCGAGGAGAAGCTGCTCTCCAGCTACCAGCTGCTCACGCGCAAGCCGATGCTGGTGGTCTTCAACATCGGCGACGAGGACACCATCCCCACGCCGGAACAGGTCCCCGCCGCCCGGTGCGTCAAGCTCAAGTGCAAACTGGAGATGGAACTGGCGCAGCTGCCGCCGGAGGACGCCGAACTTTTCATGCGGGAGTACGGCATTCAGGAGCTGGGCCTGAACCGCATCATCCGACTCTCGTACGACCTGCTTGGCCTGCAATCATTTTTCACAGTAGGCGAGGACGAAGTGCGCGCCTGGACGACGGCGCGCGGCGCGACCGCCCCGGAGGCCGCCGGCGAAATCCACACCGACATGCGCGAGGGCTTCATCCGCGCCGAAGTCTTCAGCTACGACGACCTGATGGCCCTGGGCAGCGTGGCCGAGCTGCGCGCCCATGGTAAGTTCCGGCTGGAGGGCAAAGACTACGTCGTGCGCGACGGTGATATTCTCAACATACGCTTCAGCCCGCCGGCGAAGAAGTAATCAAGCTCCCCGACGCCCACCTGAAAGCACTTTTATCACCGAAACTCTGACCCCAGATACCTGAAAGGAACTCCCATGCCCTACACCGCCACCCGCTGGAAGCTCGACGCTCTGCTGCCCGAACAAGACCCGGCTGCGCTGGACAAAGCCGTGGCCGCTCTGGAGAAGAAAGTCCGAAAGGTCGAAAGATGGCGCAGGAAGCTCAAGGCCACCATCAGCGTCAGGGACTTTCTGGCACTGCTGCGCGATTACGAGGCGATGAGCGCCGACGGCCAGCGTCTGTACGCCTATACCGCGCTGCGCTTTTACGCCGACACCAACGACGCAACGGCGCTGGCCCAGTTCACGCAGATGCAGGAACGTGTGGCTCAGGCGCAGAACCGCACCCTGTTCTTCTCGCTCTGGTGGAAGGCGCTGGACGAGGCACGCGCCGCGCGCCTGATGCGGGCCGCCGGCGACCTGCGCTACTGGCTGGAGACCATCCGGCAGATGAAGCCCTACACGCTCTCCGAGGCCGAGGAGAAAATCATCAACCTCAAGAACGTGACCGGCTTCAGCGCGCTCCACAACTTGTACGACCAGCTGACCAGCAACTACACCTTCACCCTGGAGATTGACGGCCAGAGACACACGCTCACGCGCGATGCCCTGTCCGTATACACACGCAGCCCCAAAGCCGAGCTGCGCGCCGCCGCCTACCAGGAACTGCTGCGCGTTTACGGCCAGAACGCGCCGGTGCTGGCCCAGATTTACCGCAACATGATGACGGACTGGCGCAACGAGAACGTGCAGCTGCGCGGCTTCAAGTCGCCCATCGCCGTGCGCAACCTGAGCAACGACGTGCCGGACAAGGTGGTCGAGACGCTGCTGGACGTCATCAAGCAGAACGCCGGCGTCTTCCAGCGCTACTTCAAGCTCAAGGCCAAGTGGCTCAACGTGCCTAAACTGCGTCGCTACGACATCTACGCGCCGCTTGCGCCCACCGATAAGACCATCCCCTACGACGAGGGCGTGAAGATGGTGCTCGACGCCTTCACCGAGTTCTCGCCGCGCGTTGGCCAGCTGGCGCGGCAGGTGTTCGACGACGGCCACGTGGACGCCGAGGTCCGCCCCGGCAAACGCGGTGGCGCCTTCTGCTACAGCGTGCTGCCGGGCCTCTCGCCCTGGGTGCTGCTCAACTACACCGGCAAGGTGCGCGACGTGGCCACCATCGCCCACGAGATGGGTCACGCCATCCATGCGCTGCTGGCCGCCCACCACTCGCCGCTCACCTTTCACTCTACACTACCCATGGCCGAGACGGCCTCCGTCTTCTCCGAGATGATACTGACCGAGAAGCTGCTGGCCAACGAGCCGAACCCCGCCGTGCGCCGCGACATCCTGGCCGGCGCCATTGATGACGCCTATGCCACCGTAGGCCGGCAGGGCTTCTTCGCGCTCTGGGAGAAGGAAGCACATGAGCTGATCCGCCAAGGCAAGACAACCGATGAGATTGCCGAGCGCTACCTCGAGACTTTGCACGAGCAGTTCGGCGACTCAATTGAAATCAGCGACGACTTCAAGTGGGAATGGGTTACCATCCCGCACTTCTACGGCACGCCGTTCTACGTGTACGCCTACTCCTTCGGTCAGTTGCTGGTGCTGGCGCTCTACCAGCGCTACAAGCGCGAGGGCGAAGCCTTTAAGCCCAGGTATCTGAAAATTCTTGAGTACGGCGGGTCCGAGTCGCCGACGCGCATCCTCAAAGAGGCCGGTATCAACATCGCCTCCGCGCAATTCTGGCAGGGCGGCTTCGATGTGATTAGCGGGATGATTGATGAACTGGAACGGTTGTCCTAAGATGACCTTCCTGCAAAAAGCCTGTTTGAATCGCAAAGCCGCCAAGAGCGCGAAGAAACGCGAGGGCAAGTCCCCTGTTTTCTTTGTGACCTCACGATGAGCGCGTCATTTTTTGCGGCAGACCGTGCTGTGTGGCAACTGCTCAGGCAACAGCTTCCTGCTGTTGAAGAGAATCCACAGATGGTCACAGAATTTCTCTGCGAAAAGCTGCGTCATCTACAGATAAATCAGACGGGAGCGCCGCTAAGGGCGCCGGAGCGGGCGTTTCGCGTCGGGATGCCAAAGCGACCTCTTCACACCATTGCGCCATATCCAAACCATCAGCAAAGCAGAAAGTGCTCTAAGCTACCTTAGCGGCTAAGCTTTGCGCTTCGCCGTTCAAAGGGATGTGTGCACGCAAAGGTTGTCAGTGGCAGCCGCCTCCTGACCCTTCGGCTTCGCTCATAGAGCGCACTCAGGGGAGCGGCGGTGTCCGGCGATTACCGCTTCGGCTTCGCTCAGCGTCTGCTCAGGATGCCCGCCGCGCAGGACATCCTGAGCGTGGCTTCGCTCAGCGAAGCCTGCCAAAGGACGAAGGAGCAGCTAACATCTTTTGCGTGCACACAGAGGGATTTTTAGTAGAGCCATCCACAGATTACGCCGATTGTTTTCGGCTTGTTCGACTTTCGAGCAGCAGTACCAACAAGCCGCTGAAGGTGGCCACCTGCAATACCTGAACGACCAGGTCCACCAGACTGACGGGCCGTGCGCCGCCGAACAGCGCCACAAGTTTCAGGATGACCCACGTAGCAACAACCGTCGCCGTCCAGATCAGCGCCGTCCACAACAGCTCGTGGCTCAACCGGTGACGGTACGCCACCAGCATAATCGCCAGCAGCCACTGCCACGCCGAGGCCAGGAAGAAGAAGCCGAACACAACGATCTGCTGCTCGAAGCCGTCGGGCAGGGTGAGCAGGCCGGCCACCGATTGCGCGCACAGGGCAATCAGCCCGCCGAGCTGTTCCGGCGCAGCCACGTACAGCAGGCCGCTCAGCGCAGAGAAGCCGGCGGTGGCGAAGACCCAGCGGTCGAGCGAGACGGCGGAAGTGTGCGCGGTCATTGCACGGTCATTCGTCGAGCAACGCCTTCACGTCGGCAGCCATGTCGGCGCTGCTTATGCCGAAGGGGAAGATGACGCGCACATAGCCCTTCTTGTCCACTACGGTGATACTGGCGGTGTGCGTCATCAGATAGCCGGTGTTGGCCGAGCCAGGCTCACGCGCATAGTAAATGCCGTAGGGGGTAGCGACGGCGGCGATCTCCTCCGGCGTTCCGCTCAAGCCGATGAAGCGCGGGTCATAGCGGCTGACGTGCTCCTGCATCAGATCGGGCGTGTCGCGTTCCGGGTCAATGGTCACCATCAGTACCTGCACGCGGTCGGCATCCGGGCCTAACACCTGCATCATCTGCTTCATCTCAAACAGCGTCGTCGGGCAGATGTCCGGGCAGAAGCGGAAGCCGAAGAAGAGCAGCACCACCTTGCCGCGAAAGTCGCCGAGCGAGACGCGTCGCCCGCCGGCAGTGGTGAGGGTGAAGTCCGCCGCCGGGCGCGTAGAGTCCACTACCGTGCCGTGGAATTGGATCTGCCGCGGGGCCAACAGCCACGTGGCGAGCGCCAGACCGCCGATCAGGAGCAGGCCGCCGAGGAAGGCCAGGCCAAAAATCTGCCAGCGGCGCGCCGTCGTCGGACCGGTTGTAGTATTTGTTGTCTGTGCCATGTTCTCTCTCCGCCATAAAACCTGAGGGTCGGGCAACCCTCCGGCTCTGGAAGTCTCTTCTTGTTATTTATTACGGCGTTACGCCGCGCCGGCGCAGCAATTCTTGCATGTAGCGAATCTCGCCGGTCTGCGCTGTGATGATGGACTCGGCTAGCCGGCGCACTTCGGGCCGTTGCGTCTGCGCCAGCACGGCCTCGGCCATGAGCACGCCGCCCCGATGGTGGTCAATCATCATCCTCAGGAACTGGATTTCTGCCTGCGTCGGCTCCAGCGTGCGCAGCTCGTTTACTTTGGCCTGCGGCTGCATGCCCATCATCTCCGGCGTCATCGTCATCAGCTGACCGTTGTGCACCATCTGCCCCGTCATAGGCGGTTGCAGGCCGGCGGCGGGCAGGCCCCACGCTTGCAGCCAACCCTGCATCTGGCCGATCTGGCCTTGCTGCGTCAAAATCATATCAGTCAGCAGTTGCCGCAGTTCGGCGTCCTCGGTGCGGTCACGGATGATGAGCGCCATCTCCACCGCCTGTTTGTGGTGGGCACTCATGTCGCGGGCGAAGGTCACCGCCGGGTCGCCCTCCGCCGGCGGGCGCACGCTCCACCACAACCAGCCCAACCCGGCGACGACAATCAGCATGAGTGCGACAAGCAGGGGCCAGAACCAACGCGGCAGAGTCTGGGTTTGAGTCTCGGAGGCAGTGTTCATTCCTGAGTGACGCATTACGTACTACGGAATACGCAATACGAAATATGTGTGGCGTATTGCGTATTGCGTATTGCGTATTGCGTACGGTGGTCATTGCGGATCGCCCACGCCGCCGAAGCAGGCCGCGCCCGGCTCGGGGGTCTGCGGCCCTTGCAGGTAACGGCGCAGGAAGCGGTCTAGACGGGGATCATTGGCGTCGTCCAGCCGGAGCTGCAGACCCCAGGCGGAGGCCACGACCGGCGAGGTAAGGCCGGGGAAGGGTGAGAGCAGGGCGTATTCGCGTCCGCGCACTTTAGATTGCAACACAGCGACCTGGTCGGCGGGCAAGTCAGGATGGTAAGTTATCCAGACAGCGCCGTGTTCCAGCGAGTGGACGGCGTATTCGTTCCGGATCGGCTCGGTGTAAATGCCGCAGTTCTGCCAGGTGGCATAGTGCCGGCCGCCCACCGGCGGGAGCGGGTCATACGTGATGGTGACGCCTTCAGGAACATGGCCGCGCTCCTGGCCGGGAAACTGCTGGACGCCCTCGATCGGCGCGGTCGCAGCCTGACGGTCTTGAATAGTGAAGAAGACGGCCAAGCCGACGATGAGCGCGAGGCCGACCAGGATAGCAATGACGACGAGCGCCGGCGTGGGCAGAGCGCTCGCTTGCCGGGCCTGCACGGCGGCTTTGCGTGTCTGGCGCGAAGAGGCAGGGGGAACGGGTTTGCTCATGCTGTCGGTAAAATCGCTTCTGGGTTAGTTCGGAGGAATTATAGCGTTAGGGACGGTATTTGACGGCGGGCGGGGTCGCAGGGTGCCGCATCGCAACAATCCGCGTCCTGCGGCGTAAAGGAGCAGTTCATTCAAAAGTTCTTGTCACATTCTTGACCTGGACTTGAAGTGGTCTGAAGAATATAGCGAAAGCGCAATCAGGCAGGCGCGGCTACAGATGCCGGCGGCGTTGCCGCGAAGGGTGCATTTCAGATTATTGGCCGCCCCTTCGACTACGGCCCGCAAAAGCAGCAGGCCTCCGCTCAGGGTAAGGCCCGGCCAAAAAATAGAAATGCACCTGCCGCGAAGTGTGCACGCAAGACATGTCAGCCGCACCCT
>JAVQXV010000384.1:0-1818 GCA_033577755.1 Anaerolineales bacterium | reverse complement strand
GCCGAGATTGCCGAGGTGGTTGCCTTCCATGCTGCGGTTCTTCAACTGCCGCGCTGCCTTCAGCCCATCTTCCAGCCAGCGGATGCGCTCATGCGGGTGCAGGCGCAGGGCCAGCACGTATGCGCCGGCGTCCGGGTAGTCGTTGCACAAATGCGCAGCGGCTTCGCTGAGACCTGTAGGGTCGTGCAACGCTTCGCTTTGCCCAAGACCCCGCAGGTCTGGACTCGCCGCCCACTTTTGCCCCGCTTCGATGTGCGCGCGCTCAAGGTCGAAGAGCGCCAGCCCGCGCAGAACGTTCTCATTACCTTGCAGGTACAACTCATCAGCGGCGCTCAGCACGCCTTTGTAGTGTTCGGCGTGGCGCAGTTGGGCCTGCGCCATTTCTTCGGCGCTGCACTGCGCACGGGCAAAGTCGCGGCTCAGGTCGTGCAGCCCGTAGCGGCCGGCGCGGAAGTCGAGCATCGAAACCCTCACCAGCTCGCCCAGCGCGTCCTGCGCCGCCTCGTCGTCTTCCATCCCCCATACCGCGCGCGCCGCCGCCCGGTCAAAGGTTGCGGGGAAGACGGCCAGCGCCCGCCAGCGCCGTTGCAACTCGGCGTTCAACAGGTCGTAGCTCAAACGCAGCGAGGCGGCGACGCCGGTCAGGGCCAGGCGCTTCTGGGTGTCGCGCAGGCGGCGCAGCACGTCGTCGGCGCTCAGGTCGGCGCGCTCGGCCAGCAGGCCGGCGGTCAGGCGCAGTGCAAGGGGGAGATAGCCGCACAACGCAGCAAGGTCGCCGGCCCGCTCGCCGGCGCGCGGCGCAATCTTACGCACCAGCGCGGCGGCATCGGCGGGCGGCAGTTCGTCCAGGTCGCAGGCGCGCAGGCCCGGCAGCGTAAAGCGGCTGCGCGAGGTGACCAGCAGCAGGCAGCCGGCCGGCGGCAGCAGCGGCCTCACTTGCTCGGCGTCGCGGGCGTTGTCCAGCAGCAACAGCGCGCGCCGGCCGTGCAGCACGGAGAGGTAGGCCGCGCGCAACTCGGTTTCGGATTCGGGCAGTTTGGCGGTGGGGTGGTAAGCGCGGAGGACGTGGGCCAGCGCCTCGGCGGGCGTCAGAGGGCTATCGCTCACACCGCGCAGGTCGAGGAAGAACTGCGCGTCCGGGTAGCGGGGCAGCAGGCGTTCGGCCAGCTTGAGGGCCAGCGCCGTCTTACCGACGCCGCCCTGCCCGCGCACGCCAAGGATGGTCACGCCGCCGGTCTCCACATCCTCCAACAATTGCGCCAGTTCAATGTCGCGGCCGGTGAAGTCCGGCGGAGGCGGCGGGAGCTGGTGCAGGCCCACCACGCCCTGCACGGCGGCTTCGTTGTAGATGGCGATCGCACCCGCGCCGATCGCAATCGCCTTTGAATCGGAGATGTCGCCGACTTCGATTTTGTCGTCTGCGCTGTCGGCCATAAGCCCTCTCCCGTATGTGGGCGCCCGTATGTGGGCAGGAGTATAACTCAGGCCGGGACGAAGAGTCACCAAAGCCGTCTTCCTCGAAATCACCCAGAGTGCACTGAAAGAACGCACCGCGGAGGACGCCGAGACCGCAGAGTTCTTTCTTTCTCCGTGTGCTCTGCGACTCGGTGGTGAAACATTCTTTTCGCAATGGATTCACCGATGTCGCGCCGCCGGATGCATCGAAGTGCGCGAATGAACTGTGAACGGGAGAACACGAAGGGGCACGAATGAAGGTGAATGAGTCGACCTGCGGCCCGGCCAAAATGGAGCAAGGTTCTTCATCGGTTACATCTCCGCATGCTCGGCGCGCTCGGCGGAAAAAAATGAAGGCGAGCC
>JAVQXV010000383.1:0-1830 GCA_033577755.1 Anaerolineales bacterium | reverse complement strand
TCTTGGTGAACGCGACGACGGACGGCACCAGGCGCGAACCCTCCGCCGAAGTAATGACGGTCGGGGCGCCGCCTTCCATCACGGCCACAACGCTGTTGGTCGTGCCGAGGTCAATGCCCACAATCTTTCCCATAGTTGCCTCCAGAATTTCTCTCTATAGCTAGGCGCGATTGTAGGTAGGAGCTGTCAGAGGTTTGTTAGCGAAGAATCGGAGGAAGATTAGCGGGTGGGCAACAGATGAGCAGCGGATGAGGTAGCGGATGTAACACGGATGTAACGGATGTAACGGATGGCATGCTCCCCTCGCTCAGCGGGAGAGGGGCCGAGGGTGAGGGCGAGCGGATACCCGTTCCCTATCCGTTGATAACCCATCCCCAAAAATCAAAAAGGACGGAGCTCTTTTCACCTCCGTCCTTCAACTCCGATAATCTTCGGTCATCAGTCTTCCAAATACACTTCCAGCTCGCGCACGCGCGGCATGGCGCGCAGGTGGTTCATGGCGCGCTGACTGATCTGGCGTACGCCCTCCGGGCTCATGTTCCACTCGGAGGCGATGGCGCGCAGCGGCTTAGCCTCACCACCGCCAATGCCGAAGCGCATCTTCAGGATTTCGGCCTCGCGCTCATCGAGCCGGGCCAGCGCGTCCGCAATCACCTGCTGCAGGCCGGCGTCAATCACTACCGTCTCGGGGTCCTGGGCCGTCTCGTCGGCCACGCGGTCGAGCAGCGAGCGGTCTTCGGGGTCGGCGGGCGGGGCGTCCAGAGAGATGGTGGGCTGACCATCACGCAGCAGCTCCTGCGCAGCGCTAGGGGAGACACCCGCGCGCCGCGCCACCTCGTCCAACGACGGCTCTTCACCGCTTTCCTGCGCGAGTTCGGCAGCAATCCGGCGCAGCTGACCGATCTTCCAGCCTCGGTTAACGGGCAGGCGCACGGTGCGGCCCGTGTTGGCAATGGCGCGGCCAATGGCCTGGCGGATCCACCAGACAGCCAACGTGCCGAAGCGGGTGCCGCGCTTCGGGTCGTAACGTTCGGCAGCCTTGATCAGGCCGAGCACACCTTCCTGGATGAGGTCCTCATAGTCTAGCTCGGAATGGCGGAAACGCCCGGCAACGCTGAGCACAAGGGGCATGTTATGAAGCACCAGCGCTTCGCGGGCGGCCTCGGCCTCGGCCACCTTTCGCTTCAGCTCACGCCGCTCCTGAGCGGTGAGGCCCTTTTGCGCCAGCTTCTTACGGGCTGCACGTCCGGCTGCAATCCGCCGGGCGAACTTGATCTCTTCGTCGTGGGTCAGCAACGGTAGCGGGTCACGGCCACCGAGAATATTTGTCAGGGGATTAGAGGAGATAACCATAATTAACCTACCTTCAAGATTGTTTCCTTTTGCACAATTTAGCCATTAAACGTCGGAAATGTATAGGTGTTGTACAATGCTGCGAACAAAAAGGATGGTAAATGATATACTTTATGACGATAAGGAAAACCGATTATTTGCCAACCGATTGCTAAAGAACGCGAAAAATCGGGCATCTTTTCAACGCGCTGCTGGGTATCGTGTTACCACAGCCTTGCCGGAAACAGAATTAGACTTTCCTAAGAGTTATTGTGAACATCCTCTTGCCCGTTATCAGGAGAAGCGCCATGAATTTTCGGCATCTCACCGCTTTTGTGGCAGTTGCGGAGACATTGAACTTCTCGCGGGCGGCGGACGAGTTGCACGTTGCCCAGCCGGCCATCAGTCAGCAGATTCGCGCCCTCGAGCAGGAACTGGGGGTTATGTTGTTCGACCGGATTGGCAAGAAGGTCTCGCTGACCGATGCCGGGCGGGCGC
>JAVQXV010000061.1:0-16378 GCA_033577755.1 Anaerolineales bacterium | reverse complement strand
ACCCCATGCGCCGTGACCAAGCCGCCCGCCAGCGCCTCTACACCATCCTGGCGGGCATTATCCTGCTCACTTTGCCGTTCTATTGTGTGGGTTTCATCGCGCTGGCGCTTGCCCCCCGACGCGAGCAAGCATTGCCCACACCGACCCTGACGGCCACTCTCCTGCCCGCCGTTACGGCCACTCTCACCGCCTCCATTCCACCCACCTTCACACTCATCCCGGCGTTCCCCACCGGGCCACTGCCGGCCACCCCCACCCAGTTCATCCCACCCAGCCGCACGCCCACTTCTACGCCGACCAACACCTACACCCTCACGCCGACCTGGACGCCGAGCGCCACGGTGACGCCCACCCCCTCGCTGACAATCACCGTCACCGGCACGCCCACCGCCTCGGCCACAGCGACCCAGACACCGACGGCTCCGCTGCCAACGGCCACGCCGACCGCAACGGCCACCATTGCGCCGCCCACCGCCACCGAGACGCTCACGGCCACACCGACCGAAACGCCGACGCCATCGGCCACTCCGTAATGGACCTCTTCGCCCACCTCAAAGAACTCTGCGCTGCTCCCGGCGTCTCCGGCTACGAAGGCCGCGTGCGCGAAGTCATCGCCAAAGCCTGGAAGCCGCTAACAGCCGAAGTGCGCGCCGACCGGCTTGGCTCGCTCTGGGCCATCCGGCCCGGCCACGGCCCCGCGCCGCGCCCTCGCCTCATGCTGGCCGCGCATATGGACACCATCGGCCTGATGGTGACGATGATCGAAGGCGAGTTCCTGCGCGTGGTGAGCATCGGCGGGATTGATGCGCGCGTGATGCCCGGCCAGCCGGTGACCGTGCACGGACGGCGCGACCTGTCCGGCCTGGTGGTGCAGCCTGACGACTTTCTCCTGCCCAAAGCGCATCGCGAGGGCGTGGTCCCCGTCAGTGAGTTGTTGGTGGATTGCGGCCTGCCCGCCGCGCAGCTGGCCGAGCTGGTGCAAGTGGGCGATGTGATTTCTTTTGCGCAGACGCCTATTGAATTGCAGAACGGCCTGCTGGCCGCCAACCGGCTGGATAACCGCGCCTCGGTCGCCGCCGTCACCGTCTGCCTGAACGAGCTGCAAACGCGCCCCCACTTTTGGGACGTGACCGCTGTTGCCACCGTGCAGGAGGAGACGCGCCTGCTCGGCGCCATCACCTCGGCCTTCGAGCTTCAACCGCAGCTGGCCATCGCCATTGATGTGACCTGGGGCAGCGGCCCCGGCACGCGCGACTACGCCGACAAGGTGTTCGACCTCGGTGAAGGCCCAACCCTTGGATTCGGCCCGAACGTTCACCCCCAACTGCACGCTGCGCTCAAGGCCGTTGCCGACCGTCTGGAAATAAGCTACAAGCTGGAGCCGATGGCCGCACACTCCGGCACCGACGCCTTCGGGATGCAGATCGCGCGCGCCGGCGTACCGACCGCCGTCATCGGCCTGCCGCTGCGCAACATGCATACACCGGTCGAAGTCATCGCAGTCAAAGATGTGCAGCGCGCCGGCCGCCTGCTGGCCGAGTTCATCGCCGGCCTCGATTCGAAATTCATGGACAGCCTGCAACTCGACTGACCCGCCTTCGACTCATTCGCGCAATTCGATGCCCAGACCCATTGCCCAAAAAACCGGCACTCAAAGCAAACCGCCCGCTTCATCACCCGACCTCGACTTCGTCGCCCGGCTCTCCAACGCAGTTGCAGTCTCCGGCGATGAGAGTGCGGTGCGCAAGCTGATCCTCGACGTCATCCGCCCGCACGTGGACGAGATGAAGGTGGACGCGCTCGGCAATGTGCTGGCCGTCAAACGCAGCCGGAGCCGCAATGCCCAACGTATGCTTGTGGCCGCGCATATGGACGAGATCGGCTTCATGGTTACCGGGCATGACTCCGACGGCTCGCTCAAGTTCGATGTAGTGGGCGGCGTGGATGAGCGCATCCTGCCCGGCAAGCCGGTGCTGGTGCGCGCCGAAAGCGGCCTGTTGCGGGGCGTCATCGGCGTAGCCCCGATTCATCTGCTCAACAGTGAACAGCGCAACAGCGTAGTGAAAGTGAAGGCGTTGCGGATTGATTTGGGCGTAGAGAATGCTGAGGCTGCGAAGAAGCTGGTAAAGGCCGGCGACCGGGGCACGTTTGCCACCGAGTTTCGGACACTGGGCGAAGGCGCGGAGCAGTCGCTGTGCGGCAAGGCGCTCGACAACCGGCTCGGCTGCGCGACGCTGGTAGAGCTGTTGCAGAACGGGCCGTACCCGTGTGAGCTGCACGCCGCCTTCACCGTGCAGGAGGAAGTAGGCCTGCGCGGCGCGCGCGTTATCGGCTATGCAGTAAACCCGGCGGCCGCCTTCGTCCTCGATTGCACACCGGCCCGCGACCTACCGCCCTCGCTCGAGGAACGGGAGAACATCCACTACAACACGCGGCTCGGCCTCGGCCCGGCCATCTACGTCGCGGACCCCAGCACACTGCACGACCGGCGGCTCATCCGCTATCTGGAAGCGACGGCGCAAAAGGCCGGCCTGCCGTATCAGATTCGACAGCCGGGCGGCGGCAGCACGGACGCCGGCGCCATCCACCTCGCGCGCGCGGGCATCCCCAGCGTCAGCGTCTCGGTGCCGGCCCGTTACCTGCATACGCCCGCCGCGCTCGCCCGCCTGGCCGATTGGCGCAACACCGTTGCGTTGATTCAGGCCGCGCTGGCCGGCTGGTCGGCAAAAGTGTTGGCATAGTCCTATGTTGAAAACTGTCGTCAACATGTTGCGCATCGAGTACCTGCGTGGCGGCCTGAGCGAAGCCGAGGCCGGCCCCGACCCGTTTGCGCTGTTCGAGCGCTGGTTCAGGGAAGCGGTGGATGGCGGCATTCAGGAGGCCAACGCCATGGCGCTGGCGACGGCGACGCCGGACGGCGCGCCCTCGGTGCGGATGGTGTTGATGAAAGATTTCGACGCGCGCGGCCTGACCTTCTATACCAACTATGCCAGTCGTAAGGGCCGCGAGCTGGAGGCCAATCCGCGCGCGGCGGCGGTGTTCTTCTGGCAGCCGTTCTATCGGCAGGTGCGCATCTCCGGGCGCGTGGAGCGGGTCAGCGCCGAAGAGTCCGACGCCTACTTCCGCTCGCGCCCGCGTGAGGCGCGGCTGAGCGCGTGGGCCTCGCGTCAGAGCGAGCGGCTGGAGAGCCGCGCCGCGCTGGAAGCGCAGTTCGAGCGCGTGCAGAAGGAATACGCCGGGCGCGAGCCGCCCCGGCCCCCGTTCTGGGGCGGCTATCGCCTCGTCCCCACCGAGTTCGAGTTCTGGCAGGGCCGCGTCGCCCGCCTGCACGACCGGCTACTGTACACGCGCACCGTCGAAGGCTGGGCTATGTCGCGTCTGTCGCCCTGAACGATGGCGGCTATCGCAGAGGAGTCGTCATGAAAGCACTTATCAAGAAACTCGTCGAAGCCTACGGCCCGCCCGGGCACGAAGCGCAGGTGCGCGACCTGGTGCGCGCCGAGATCGGCAACCTGCCTGACGTGGTGAGCGTGGACGCGCTCGGCAATCTCATCGCCATCGTCAAGACGAAGAGCAAGAGCGGCAAGCGCGTCATGCTCTCGGCTCACATGGATGAGATCGGCGTCATCGTTTCGCATGTGGACGAGCGCGGCTTCGCGCGCTTCCTCAATCTCGGCGGCGTCAACCCGCTCACCTGTCTGGGCGGGCGCGTACGCTTCGCCAACGGCGCCATCGGCGTCATCGGCCTGGACGCGCGGCGCGAAGACCCCAACAAGCCGCCCGCGTTCTCCGAGCTGTTCCTCGACTTCGGTGCGACAAGCAAAGCCGATTGTCCGGTGCAGGTGGGCGATGCCGGCGGCTTCTACCGGCCCTTGGAGGAACTAGGCGAACATCGCCTCGTTGCCAAGAGCATGGATGACCGCATCGGCGTAGCGATTTTGATTGAAGTGATGCGGGCGTTGAAGAACTCGCCGCACGAGGTGACCTTCGTCTTCAGCGTACAGGAGGAAGTCGGGCTGCGCGGTGCGGCCACGGCGAGCTTCGGCGTGGAAGCGGAGATCGGCATCGCCGTAGACGTGACCCGCACGGGCGATACGCCCAACGGCCCAAAGATGGCGGTGGCGCTCGGCGCGGGCGCGGCCATTAAGGTACGTGACAGCGGCATGCTGGCCGACCCGCGCATCAAGGACCTGCTGGTGCGGCGCGCGCGCGAAGCCGGCATTCCCTATCAGCTTGAAATCCTCGAAGCCGGCACGACAGACGCCGCCGCGATGCAGATCTCGCGCAGCGGCCTGCCTGCCGGCTGCGTGTCCATCCCTACTCGTCATCTGCACACTCCCTCGGAGATGGTAGACCTACGTGACGTACAGGCCTGCGTCAAACTATTGGTGGAGACGCTAAAGAAGCCTATCGAGTTATGAGCAAGGGGTGAGTGCACTGCAAAAAAGCACTGTGGAGCGCAGAGTCTCTTTCTTGCTTGAATATTTCTCCAGGCGCTCGGCGCGCTTAGC
Organism: Anaerolineales bacterium; assembly: GCA_033577755.1. Lineage (GTDB taxonomy): Bacteria > Chloroflexota > Anaerolineae > Anaerolineales > UBA6663 > JANWXR01. The sequence goes on along the minus strand of JAVQXV010000061.1, from coordinate 11,867 downwards.
AGTGAAAGTGCGCACGCAAAACATGTCAGCCGCACCCTGTGCGGGCGCTGAACGAAGCGGTAGTCGAAGGAGCGGCACGTTCTCTGACAACCTTTGCGTGCACACCGGTGAAACATCCTTTTTGCAGCGGACGCACGGATGGAAGCCATTAGCTGAGCAGTTATCTCTCTACTTCCGCCAGTTCGCCGCCATTCGCTCGCCTACGGCGACGCCGTAGAGCTTCTCCAGCCGGTCGGCCAGGTCGTTGCGGCCCGCCTGACGCATATTCTCGGCCAGGTAGCTGAGGGACTGGATCAGCTCAGGGGTGATTTCGGCGCTGCGGCGCTTCAGCTCGGCTTCGGCCTCGGCGTCGGTCTTCATGTCCAGCAGCTGATTGATGAATTTGATTTCGGGCGGGGCGGAGGCCTCCACCATTTTGTTGATGGCCTCCTGCACACGGTTGAGCTTGGCGAGCACATCCAGGCGGTTGGCCCTGCGCGCGGCGTTGATGTTCTCGGCCAGCACGGCCATGAAGGTGTCGTCAATCACACCTTGTTCCTGTTCCAGCGCCTTGTGGATGTCGGGCGCATCCAACAGCTTCTTCAGCGTCTGCGCTGCCTCGGCGATGCGGGCCTTGGCCGCTTCGTCAATCTCCTGCGTCATTTGCAGGATGAGGTCGCGCTTGTGGGTGAGGGCGGCCTTCGCCTCCGCAGGCGCGCGGTCAATGCGGCGGGTGAGCGACTCGAAGAAGGCGTAGTCTATCAGCGGGCGGGCCAGCGAGACGTAGGCGGCCAGCACATCGTCGGAGTCGGCCTTGAGCACCAGCTCCAACAGTTTGTCAGGCGTCAGCCGGTCGCCGAGCTGCTGCAGCTCGCGCACCGCATCCTGTACCTTTTGTTGGCGCGCCAGCAGCTTCTGCCCGACGGTGCTATGCTCGATCAGCTTGTTTTGAAGGTCTATCATCCGCCGCGCCGCCGCCGGGCTTCCGTTGGCCGCCGTCGCCTGGATGGAGGCCGAAAGAATCTGGAAGAGGGTCTCGTCAATCTCGGCGTCCTTCTCTTTGATGAGCGTCGGCAGCTGCTCGTCCGGCGTGGTCAGCAGGGTTTGGATGAGCTGCGCCTTGGCGCGTTGAGCGTCCAGCATCTCGCGGGTGATGCCGTCGGCCTCGAGCACGCGGTCCACGATGCCCTGCAGGGTGAGCGCCTGGCGCGGGTTGAGCAGATAACCCTTGCGCTTCTCCTGCGGCAGCTTGTTGATGACTTCGTTGACCAGCTTGCCGATGACGCGCTCCTGCTCCGCCTGCGGCAAGCCGAGCGCCATAGGCACATAGCTCATCAGGATTTCCTTGTCCGCATCGTGGTACACCAGGATGGTGGCGGCCTGACCCTGAAAGCGGCAGGCAGGGCAATTGATGAGATTGAACTGCCCGTTGAGAAAGCGCCGCTTGGCGTCCGGGTCCTGCGTCACATCAAAAAGCTGTTCGAGCATGACGGTCACCGGCTGGCGGCACTGCGGGCAGGAGACGATGGTCTTGACGGGGGGCATGAAGGGGCCTTTCGGATTTTGGATTGTGGATTTTTGATTTGAGATTTGAGATTGGTGTCTTCCGGTGGTTTGGGGCTTTTGGTTCGAGCTATCAGCTATCCGCCGTTAACTATCTGCCATCTGCTATCGGCTATCCGCCTCCGGCCAATTTTATCGTGGAAGCGAGAAGAAGAAGGTCGTGCCTTTGCCGGGCTTGCTCTCCACCCAGATGCGCCCGCCATGCGCCTCGACGACGGCCTTCGCGAGGAACAGCCCCAGGCCGGTGCCCTTGACGCGCTTGGTCAGCTCGGAGTCGCCGCGATAGAAGCGGTCGAAGACGCGCGGCAGGTCGGCGGCGGCGATGCCCGGCCCTTCGTCGCTGACGCTAATGATGACCTGCTCCGGCTCGACTCGTCCGCGCACGGTGACCGCCCCACCGCCCGGCGCGTACTTGATGGCGTTGGAGAGCAGGTTGCTTAGCACTTGCGTCAGCCGTTCTTCGTCGCCGAGCACGGTCGGGAAGTTGTGCGGGAACTCGACCGAGAGCGTGTGTTTCGTGGTCTGCGTCTTGAACTTCTCCACCAGCCGGGCGGCCAGCGCATCCAGTGCCACCTCGCTGCGGTTCAGCTTCAGCGCGCCGGCCTGCAGGCGCGAGGCGTCCAGCAATTTTTCGATCAGGTCGGCCAGACGGTCGGCCTCCTCGGTGATCACGGCCAGGCTTTCCTGCACGGTGGCGGCGTCCCACTTGGCGTCCTCGCGCTGCAGCGTCTCGGCGTAGCCCTTGATCAGCGCCACCGGCGTCTTCAGCTCGTGGCTGATGATGCTGATGAAGGTGCTCTTGAGTTCCTCGGCCTCACGGAATTTGGTGATGTCATGCACGTCCACGATGATATTGACCAGCCGCCCTTCGCGGTCGAAGATGGGTGCGTAGCTGACGCCTGCCGGGGTCAGGCCGCCGTCGCGGCGCAGCAGGTCGCCCTCCACATACAGCGGCGCGCTGTGCTCGTCGAGCGGCCAGCCGTTGGCCTCGGCCTCGGCCAGCGTCGGCCCCGGCTCGCGCCGCGCCCAGCGGATGACCTCGTCGTGGTCGCGGCCAATAGCCTCCGCCGGCGTCCAGCCGGTGAGCTTGATCATGGCGCGGTTGAAGCGCTCGATGCGGTGTGAGGGCGTGAGCAGCAGGATGCCGTTGGCGTAGCCGTCGAGCACGGCGTCCAGGCGGCGTTTTTCCCACGAGACCTGCTGGTAGAGCTTAGCGTTCTGAACGGCGATGGCGGCCTGGATGGCGAAGGACGAGAGCAGGGCGCGGTCGTTGGCGGTGAAGGCGCTGGCGTAGCTGCGGAAGATGAAGATGAGGCCGACGACTTCGTTGCGCACAATCATCGGCAGGCCGACGCCCTGCAGCAGGCCGAGCGTGGTGACCTCGGCGATGGCCTGCAGGCGGCGATTGATCTCCGGCAGGGCGAAGCGTTGCGGGTCGCCGTGCTCGGGCACGTCGGCCAGCAGTTCGTCGAAGTAGGCGATGTAAGCGTCCGGGATGCCGTAGTAGGCGCGGACGTGCCAGCGGACAGCCGCGCCTGCGCCGTCTTCGCGCAGCGCAATCAGCCCGGCCTGCCCGGCCAGCAGCTCGGCGGCGCTTTGCAGGATACGGCGCAGGACGGTGGCAAAGTCCAGCTCCTGAGTGATAGCGCGTGAGATTTCCAGCAGGTAGTCGCGCTGGCGCACGCGGAAATCGGGCAGCATCGCTCGAAGTATAGCACTGCGGCTCCCGCGAGCGCGAACCGTTGCAGAAGACGGCCGCGCTCAAATCCCGGCCAGAAATTCGCCGAACGTGGCCGGCGCCGCCTGAACAGGCGGGCCGAAGAAGATAGGGTTGGTGACGGCCAGCATCCGCCCGGCGCGGTCGTACACGTCGAAGCGGAGCCAGGCGCGTTCGCCGGCATGTGCGGGCACGCTGGCGCTCAAAGCAGCGTTGCCGTTCACCACTTCGACCTCGGCCAGCGGTTCGCCGTTGCGCAGCAGCTGCGCTCGTGCCGGAACCGCGCAGTCCGTCACTGTAGCGCTCAAGGCCAGCTGTCCGCTCACCTCCCCAAGGTCTGCGCCGATAGGATAGGTTGCGCCGTCGAGCTGCGCGGTGAATGTGAGTCGCGGCCCCATGCTCACATAGGCACGGTGCGCACGCACCGCCGCGAGGATGGCTGCGCCCGAAAGATTCTTTGCATACACGTAGGTGCTCGGAACTCCCAGACGCTCGTCGGGTTTGTTCTCTCCGGGAGGCGGGTGCGGGCGGTGGTAATCGCTGCCGCCCAGCGCGGTGAGGCGCCGGCCGGCGTTGAGCAGCCGCGTCCACAGGGCCAGCGCGCGCGGGTTGTCACGCTCGTTGTCGGGCCAGCTCGGGTCGTTCCAGATTTCCAGACAGTGCACGTAACGCAGCTCGGTCTCCGGGAACTCCCACGCCCACGGCGCGAGCAGCGGATGGTTGATGGAGTTGAGCAGGCCAAGCGCGTCTGTCTGCCTGAGCAGGTCGTTGACGGTGGGATAGGGGTCGCCGGCGCGCGGCGCATCGCTGTCAATTTCACAGATTTGCCGCAGCCAGTCGCCGTCCTCGGTCAGGCCGAAGATGTTCCAGTGCCCGCGGTCGTACGTCGCTTCGATGCCGGGGATGACGAGCAGGCCGGCCTCGCCGAACTCGCCGTACGCGCCGACCGTATTGTGGTCGGTGATGGCGAAGAAATCGAGGCCTTCGCGCCGGGCCACTTCGACCAGTTCGGGCGGCGAGAGGACGCCGTCGCTGTGGCGGGTATGGCAGTGGAAATCGCCGCGATACCAGCCGGGTTGAGGGTTGAGAACGGTGTTCAGAGATAAAGGCAATGGCATAGTGGGGTGTGAGGTAAACCGCTAAGCCGCGAAGAACGCGAAGTTTTCTGCAATTCTCCTGGCGGCGTTCGCAGCTCATCTTCCTTTCCAAACGGGGGTGCGTTTCTCGGCGAAAGCGCGCGGGCCTTCGCGGGCGTCCTCCGAATTGAGCATGGCTTCATAAGCCTTGAGCGTTCGGCTGCGCAGCAGCGCGTAGCATTCGGGCAGGCTGAGCGACTCGGTCGCGGCGGTCACTTCCTTCACGGCGGCCACGGCCAGCGGCGCGGCTTTGAGGATCATCTCCGCGTACTCGCGCGCTTTCGCCATCAACTCGGCCTGCGGCACCACGGCGTTAACCAGCCCCCAGCGCAGCGCCTCGGCTGCATCCATCCGCCGGCCGGTGAGCAGCATCTCCATGGCAATGGCGCGCGGCAGCCGGCGCGGCAGCCGGAACGAGCCGGCGTCGGCCAGCAGGCCCACCAGCACCTCCGGCAGCGCGAACTGCGCATTCTCGGCAGCGACGATCAAGTCGCAGGCCAGCGCCAGCTCGAATCCGCCGCCCACCGCCAGCCCGTTGACCGCCGCGATGACGGGCTTGTGCAGGTCGTGCAGCTCGGTCAGCCCGCCGAAGCCGCCCGGCCCGTAATCGCTCTCGATGGCCTCGCCCTCCGCCGCCGCCTTCAAATCCCACCCCGCCGAGAAGAACCGCTCGCCCGCGCCGGTGAGGATGGCGACGCGCAGCGCCGGGTCATCGCGGAACTCGACGAACAGCGCGCCCATCGCCCGACTGGTGGCGGCGTCAATAGCGTTCGCCTTCGGGCGGTCAAGGGTGACTTCGAGGATCGGGCCGTTGCGGAGGACGGTGAGAGGAGAGGACATGGTGGCGGATGGCTGTCGGCGGATGGCTAATAGCTTATGGCGGATGTGTTGAAGACTGAAGGCTGAAGACCGATTACTGTTCGAGGGGTCTCAACATTGCGCGGGAGATAATGTGGCGCTGGATTTCGCTGGTGCCGTCCCAGATGCGCTCGACGCGGGCATCGCGCCAGAAGCGGGCGATAACGTTCTCCTCCGCCAGCCCCATCCCGCCGAAGATTTGCACGGCATGGTCGGTCACAAGGCCGAGCATCTCGCTGGCGTACAGCTTGGCGGCGGCAAAGTCTTCATCGCGTGCTGTGCCTTGCGCCAGCTTCCAGGCAGTGTGCAGCGTAAGCAGCTCGGCGGCCTGAATCTGCACGGCCATGTCGGCGAGCTTGAACGATACGCCCTGAAAGCGGCCGATGGTCTGGCCGAACTGTTTGCGCGTAGCTGCCCATTGCGTGCACAGCTCAAGTGTGCGCTGCGCCCGGCCCACGCACGTCGCCGCCACCGAGAGGCGTGTGGAGCCGAGCCACTCATTGGCCAGCTCGAAGCCGCGATGCAGCTCGCCGAGGATGGCGGAGGCGGGGACGCGGCACTCGTCGAATTCCAGGATGGAATTGTGGTAGCCGCGATGCGAGACAACCTGATAGCCGCGCTTAACGGTGAATCCCGGCGTGCCCTTATCTACCAGAAAGCAGGTGATTTGTTTGCGCGGCCCGCGCGGCGTCGTCTCCACTCCGCTGACGGCGAACACGATCGCGTAATCGGCCACATCGGCGTGGCTGATGAAGTGCTTGGTGCCGGTGAGGACGAAATCGCCGCCGCGCGCTTCGGCCCGCGTCTCCATTGACCGCAGGTCGGAGCCGGCGTTCGGCTCGGTCATGGCCAGGCACTCGGTGCGCTCGCCGCGCACGGTGGGCAGCATGTAGCGCTCGACCTGCTCGCCGCGACAGGCGCGCAGGATATTGCTGGGCCGCGCCACGCACGCGCCCAGCGCGTAGCTCGTGCGCCCGAGTTCGCGCTCCATCAGCGTCAGCGAGACGGCGTCCAGCCCCGCGCCGCCGAACTCCTCCGGCATGTTGGCCGCATACAGGCCGAGGTCGCGCGCCTTGCGAATCAGCTCCTGCCTGAGTTCAGGCCGCACCTCGTCGAGCTGCTCGACTTCGTTTTCGTGCGGCATCAGTTCCTTCTCGACGAAGGCCCGCGTGGTCTGAACAATCAGTTTTTGTTCTTCGGTAAGGGCAAAGTTCATGGTTACATTCCTTTGGGGCAGAGGACGGTCAGCGCATCCACCGCAACCGCGCCGTGCGGTGAAGCGATGAGCGGGTTGATATCGAGGGCGATGAGTCGTTCGCCGAGGTCGGCGGCCAGGTCGTTGAGGCGCAGCGCGGTCTGCACGATAGCTTCGAGGTCTACCGGTGGTCGGCCGCGTGCGCCGGCGAGCACTGCTGCGCCGCGCAGGCTGCGAAGGGCGCGCCGCACGGCCTCGGGGCGGAGGGGCAGCATCAGCAGGCGCGTGTCGCGCAGCACTTCCACAAAAATCCCGCCCAGTCCGAGGGTAAGCAGCAGGCCGAACTGCGGGTCGCGTGTCAGCCCGAGGAGCAGTTCCACGCCCGGCGTGGCCATGCGCTGCACGAGCACGCGCGCGCCGAGCCGCTCGCTCAGGCTGCGGTAGGCGGCCTCGACGGCGGCCTCATCAGACAGGTTCAACCGCACGCCGTCGGCGTCCGTTTTGTGCGCTGCGCCGGTGGCCGTCTTCAGCGCGACCGGGTAGCCCAGTTCGCGCGCCGCGCACTGCGCTTCGGCGAGCGAGGTTGCAATCCGCGACTCGGCCACGGTGATTCCGTAGCGCGCGAGCAGTTGCAGCGAGTCGTATTCATCGAGCGGCTTCCCATCATCGGGCGGGCAGGGATTACGCGATAGAGAAAGGGGTGGGGGGATTGGAGCCTCCCGCCGGTGCTCGGTGTATTCGATGACGTGCCGGATGGCGCGCAGGCCGCTTTCCGTGCCGAGCAGAACCGGGAAGCCGTGCGCGCGGGCGAAGTTGCACAACGCCTCGTCCGCTGCGCCGGCGAGGTTGGTGAGGAAGACCAGCGGGTTGCGCAGCTGCGACTTCAGCTCGATGGCGGTGCGGACGTAGCTCTCGGTGAGGTCGCCCGCCGCGTACATGTCCGCCGCCCACACGGTCAGCCCGGCGTTGGGGTCGGCGTCGAGGGCGAGCAGGCATTGGCGATAGACCTGCGCGAAGTCGTGGCCCGTTCCCCAAGCATCCACCGGGTTCACCGGCGGCAGGGCGGGGTCGAGCACGGCGGCCAACTTTTCCGTCGTCTCGGCGGTGATGGCGGCGAACTCCACGCCCTCGGCCTCGGCCAAATCCACCAGCAGGCCGCGCTCGCCGCCCGAGTCGTGCATGGCGGTGATGGCGCGCGTGCGCGGGCGCAATTTGGCCGCGAACAGTTCGAGGGTGTCGAGCATCTCGTCGGGCGTGCGTACGCGCCGCACGCCGTAGTGGTCGAAGAGCGCATCGTACACTGCGTCCTCGCCGGCCAGCGCGCCGCTGTGCGCCAGCGCCAGTTGAGCACCGCGCTCGCTGCGGCCCACCTTCAGCGCCACGACGGGCACATCGCGCTCGGCCGCTTCCGCCAGCGCCGCGCAGAAGGTCTCCGGGTCGCGCACGGTCTCGAGGAACAGCCCGATGACGCGGGTGCTCTCATCGGCCAGCGCATGCTGCATGTAATCGGCCAGGGTCGTAACGATTTCGTTGCCGGGCGAGATGATGTAGTTGAAGCGCAGGCCGCGCCGGTTCTGCCACATCGCGTCGGCCAGCGTGCCGCTGTGCGAGATGAAGGTAATCGGCCCGGCGGGCAGCGGGACGAGCGGATAGCCCCAGGCCGCCGCGCGCCGGGCAAAGGCGATGAAGCCCATGCCGTTCGGCCCGCACATCACCATGCCGTGAGCGCGCGCCACCTCGGCGAGCTGAGCCTGCAACGTCGGCTCGCCTTCTGCGTGCGGGAGCTGGGCGCTCGACGAGGTGACCACGGCGCGGACTCCGATCGCTGCCGCATCGCGCATGGCGGCGAGCAGGCGGTTGTTCGACACAGCGAGGATGGCGAGGTCGGGGGCGCAGGGGAGGTCGCGCAGCGAGGAGTAGCAGGGCTGATCGTGTAGCCGCTCGTAGCGCGGGTTGACGCCGAAGACTTCGCCGGGGTAGCCGAAGTCGCGCAGATTCTGATAGACGCGCCCGCCGAAGCGCGGCGGGGTGCTGATGCCGACGATGGCGATGGAGCGCGGGTCGAGCAGTGGCGTCAGGTCTTGACGATGAACGTAGTGCGTATTTCGTATTCCGTCGGTTTTCATTCTCTTTCCGGGGCGGGGCGACGACATTGCCGTCGCTAAACCTTGTTTCCGAAAGAGACTCCTGTTCAGCCGCCTCTATCCGCGTCCGAAGACTTCCTGCGGCCCGGTGACAGTCACTTTGATTTGCCGGGCAGCATCGTGGCGAAGGCCATGGCCGCGGCCAACCCGACGACCCCGGCCCAGAGCGGCCAGTGCGGATCGTGTGCATAGAGCAGCCCGGCAGCTAACGGTGAAACCGTCAGGCCTAGTTGCTGGGCGGTTTGGTAAAAGCCGAACCCGAAGCTCATCGTCTCCGGCGTCAATATGTTCGCCAGCCGGCCGGCGGTGACCGGGCGGAAGGCGCGGTTGCCGCCGTGAATGAGAAAGGCAAGGCCGATCCAGACCGGGCCGGGCGCGAGCAGCCAAATCAAGAGTGCTGCGCCGGCAGCTGTTTGAACGATGAATAACGGCAGACGCCGCTCGGTCGGCAGGCGGCTGACGAAGAAGGTCAGCAGGGCGATGCCCAGCGTGCCGAGCGAGCTTAGCGCGCCGATCTGCGCCACGTTCAGGCCACGCACGTCCTGCAGGAAATTCGGGACGAGCACCGTGCCGATGTCGGTGGCGATGAACATCAGCAGGATGAAGGCGATTTCGAGCCAGAAGCAGCGGTTGCCCAGCACTGCTTTCGACTCAGTATGTGGCGAGCGCGAAGGGGCGGCGGCCTGTGGCGTGAGCCGCGCGAGGTTCAGCAGCGCATCGGCGGCGAAGAGGAAGGCCGCCGTGCCATACACGGCGCGCAGCCCGTAGGTCTGGCCGATCCAACCGCCGATGGCCGGGGCGATAATGCTGCCGGCGGAGCCGCCCAGAGCGATCAGCCCAAAGAGCTGCCCGACCTTGCGCGGGTGGGTGGTGGCGGCGGTGTAGCCTTGCAGGGCGGGCACGGCAAAGTTCGAGAGCAGGTACAGCGTGTACGCGGGGATGAACCAGCGCCAGTCGGGGACGAGGGCCATAGCCAGAGCCATCACTGCGCTCAACAGCCAGCCGGCGACGATCATGGGTTTGCGCCCACGCCGGTCGGCCCACATCCCCAGCGGGATGTAGAGCAGGGTGACGATGAGACCGCTGAGGCCCAAGGTCAGCCCAATCTGTTCGGGCGAGGCCCCGAGGTCCTTCTCGATGTACAGAGGTTGCAGGTGAACGAACAACGATACCGCGAAGCCGGTGACCGTGCTGTTGATCAGGAGCAATCGTTGGTCGCGGGTCAGCACACGCCACCAGCGCATAGGTCGTCACCGCTAAGAACACAGGGAGCGCGGAGCGTATGTGCGTGCTCAGCGAATCGCCGCCGTTATCTGCCGGCTGCCATCGGGATTTTGTGGCTGCCTTTGTCGTCAATCAGGTGGCAGGCAGCGAAGTGGCCCGGCTCGACTTCGCGATAGGCCGGCGTTTCCTCGAAGCAAATGCGCTGGGCCAGCGGGCAGCGCGTGTTGAACACGCAGCCCTGCGGCGGGTTCGCCGGGCTGGGCACCTCGCCCTGCAGCAGGATGCGCTTGCGCCCGCGTTCGACCTTGGGCGAGGGCACCGGCACCGCCGAAATGAGCGATTGTGTGTAGGGATGATACGGGTGGATGAACAGCCGCTCGCGGTCGGCCAGCTCCACCACCTTGCCGAGGTACATCACCGCGATGCGCGTGCTCAAATAGCGCACCATATTCAGGTCATGGGCGATGAAGAGATAGGTCAGCCCGAGCCGCTCCTGCAGGTCCTGCAACAGGTTGATGATTTGCGCCTGAATAGAGACATCCAGCGCCGAGATCGGCTCGTCACAGACCACGAAGCTCGGATTGAGGGAGAGCGCACGGGCGATGTTAATGCGTTGGCGCTGCCCACCGGAGAACTCGTGCGGGAAGCGTGTGGCGAAGGCCGGGTTGAGGCCGACCATCTCCAGCAGCTCGGCAGCGCGGTCTTTGGCCTGGGCCGGCTTGAGCAGGCCATGAAGAAGCTGCGGCTCGGTGACGATCTTGCCGACCGAGTGACGCGGGTTGAGCGATGAATATGAGTCCTGAAAAATCATCTGCATCTTGGGCCGCAGGCGGCGCAGCTCTTCTGCGTTGAGCTTGGTCAAATCGCGCCCTTCGAAGTACACCTGCCCGCTTGTCGGCTTGTGCAGTTGCAGGATGGCACGGCCGGTGGTGGATTTGCCGCAGCCGCTCTCACCCACCAACCCTAGCGTCTCACCGCGGCGGATCTCAAACGAGACCCCGTCCACCGACCGCACCATGCCCGGTTTTCGGCCCAGCAACCAGTTGCCGGGGATGGGAAAGTACTTCTTGAGGTCCACGACGCGGACGAGCACGTCGCCGTTAGCTTCCATTGCGGGGTACTCCCTTGGCGACATCGAAGAAACAGGCGGCGTAATGTCCCCGGCCGACTGGCAGTAACGGAGGGTGTTCGGCCCAGCAGCGGTCGAAGGCGTAGTTGCAGCGGAAGGCGAACTGGCAGTACCTTGGCTCCATGCGCAGGTCGGGCGGCGCGCCAGGGATGTTGGCCAGCCGCGTGGTCTTGCGCTCGTCCAGGCGCGGCAGCGCGCCGAGCAGACCGATGGTATAGGGGTGCTGTGGCCGTTCGTACAGCTCGTCCAGCGGCGCCGTCTCGACCACACGCCCGGCGTACATTACCACCACCCGGTCGGCCATGCCGGCGACGATGCCGAGGTCGTGCGTGATCCAGATGACGGCCATGCCCAGCTCTTTTTGCAGCCGTAGCACCAGGTCTACAATCTGCGCCTGAATGGTGACATCGAGGGCGGTGGTCGGCTCGTCGGCAATGAGCAGTTTCGGGCCGCAGGCGATGGCGATGGCGATCATCACGCGCTGGCGCATGCCGCCGGAGAACTGGTGCGGGTACTGGTTGTATCGCGCCGCCGCATCCGGGATGCCGACATGCGCCAGCAGCTCGATAGTGCGTTGCCGAGCGGCTGCGTCGCTCATGCCTAGATGCTCGCGCAGCGACTCGGCGATTTGCTCGCCAATGGTGAGCACAGGGTTGAGTGAGGAAAGGGGATCTTGAAAAACAAACCCGATGCGCCCGCCCCGAATCTGGCGCAGCTCCGGCTCGGAGAGTTTGAGCAGGTCGGTCTGGCTGTAACCATCGTTGAAGATGGCCGAGCCGCTAACGATGCGGCCCGAAGACAGCCGCAGCAGCGACATCATCGTCACGCTCTTGCCGCACCCGCTCTCGCCCACAATCGCCAACGTCTCGCCCTCGTTGACTTCGAACGAGACGCCGTTGACGGCATGCACCACACCATCCTG
>JAVQXV010000382.1:0-1841 GCA_033577755.1 Anaerolineales bacterium | reverse complement strand
TGACAATATCTGACTAGGCACTCACCTGACCATGGCGGCTCGTCCGAAGAAAAAACCGAGAGAGCGACGGCAGGCATCCCAGTCGGAAAGCAAACCCCTAGAGGGCATCCAACCAAATTCTAAGAGGAAAAGCTGGAGAGATTCGAGTGCAAAGGGTAGGCGATGCACCTTCTCAATCAGAACTCCTGCAACTGTCGCATCACGATAAAAGTCGGTCACAAAAGCAAGTTGACCCCGTACAACGGATGCGTGGATTCTTAAAAACAGATAAATCTGCCCCTACTGATACCGAAGTGGAAAAAATGCGCGAAGAGTGGCTACTATAGCTAAAATCACAAAACTTGACATAAGCCACGGATAGTTTCATTGACCAAAGATTGCAGATTTTCGATTGCATTTACCTGTAGCTTATGCACCTTTTGCTTAATCCGATACCACACCTGTTCGATTGGGTTCAAATCTGGTGAATATCTGGGCAAATATATCAGCTCGCACCCAGCTGCTTCCACCACTTGCCTAACCGCCGCCGACCGGTGAAAACTAGCATTGTCCATCACCATCTTTTTGCCAGAACCAATCGCCGGTAATAACCACTCACGCAACCAAGTCAAAACTACCTGTAAATTGCAGCTCCCTATCCAGGTTAATGGCTCGATTAATCTCCCGAGATAATCACCACCCATCATACTTACTCTTTCACGTCTCCCACCTGCTTTTTTCCCATAAACCCTTTCACCTTTCTTCCCCCAGCCATACTCATAAACTGCTCGCTGGTCAATGCCGGATTGGTCTATGTAAACGACTTCTTCCGACTTCACATCCTTCATTTTCTCGAGATATGCTTGCCGCTCTTGCTCGTCTTGCTCTTGGTAGGAGAAAGTTTTTTTTTTTGCGGGTGTAGCCTATCTTTTTAAGCGCCCTACAAATCGTCATACTACTCACACCCCAGACCGCTGCCATTTCCTTTTGGGTCAAACTGGGGTTTGCCTCGACAAACTTGCGAAATTCATCCAAGTCTTTAATCTTATGACTATGCCCCTTTTGGTAACCGGTCTTCGGTGCGCAGTCGCCGGTTTCAGACCATTGCTTGAGCCAGCGTTGTAACGTGCGATACCCGATGTGGAACATCTGGCTCACTTCGACGAGTGTTGCACCCCCCAAGACCGCTTCAATGGCTTTCTGACGTAAGTCTGTGCTGTAAGGCATAGACATCACTCCGTAACTTATTAGCCTTATTCTACGTCAGACTAAATGTTTTTAGCTATAGAAAAATATCGGTAGTGAGGAAGGTTTTATAGCCAAGCTGCTTCAGTTTGTCAGAGAGATGAGAGAAAAACCAAAGGTGGGGCTACACCCTGCAACCCAAGAGCTGCCAACTATAGATGACCCAGCTATAGTAGACGCAAACATCGTTCTGGATTTGTTATTGAAAAGGATAAGCTTTCTATAGCCAAACCACCTTAGTTCGTCGGGAAAAGAACCAGCAACGGGGCTGTGCCCTGTGACCTAGAAGGTGATAAGCGTAGATGACTTAGCTACAGAAGATGCCAAGGTGCTATTCCAGGCGATAAAAACTATTATAGCAAAGCACAGAATGTTTGACATGAGTGATGGCTGGAATCCTTGTGTTTGCAGCCTTGATTCCTGCCTAACCGCGACAAACTGACTGTTTTCAGCTATAGATGTCATCGTATCTCGTGACGAAAGGCTACTTGCATCTACTACCCTAGTTCCAGTGCTATCGGTCAACCAGCTACTATCCCCAATCGATGGCTAGTCCACCTCAGTTCATCCTAGCTTCCGCATCCCCCGCCCGGCGACAACTGCTGCGGCAAATTGGC
>JAVQXV010000381.1:0-1850 GCA_033577755.1 Anaerolineales bacterium | reverse complement strand
GCATGTCCAAGGAGAAATTTGATCGGAGCAAGCCGCATCTGAACGTGGGGACGATCGGTCATATTGATCATGGGAAGACCACCCTAACGGCGGCGATTACGAAGGTGCTGGCGCTGAAGAAGCTGGCGGAATACCGGGCATACGACCAGATTGACAGTGCACCGGAAGAGAAGGCGCGCGGGATCACCATCAACATTGCGCACGTGGAGTACCAGACGGACAAGCGGCACTACGCGCACGTGGACTGTCCCGGGCACCGGGATTACATCAAGAACATGATCACGGGTGCGGCGCAGATGGACGGGGCGATTTTGGTGGTGGCGGCGCCGGAAGGGCCGATGCCGCAGACGCGGGAGCACGTGCTGCTGGCGCGGCAGGTGGAAGTGCCGGCGATGGTGGTGTTTTTGAACAAGGTGGACATGATGGATGACCCGGAGCTGCTGGAGTTGGTGGAGATGGAGCTGCGGGAGCTGTTGAACAAGTACAAGTTTCCCGGGGACACGACGCCGATTGTGCGTGGGAGCGCGCTGAAGGCGCTGGAGAGTCCGTCGCAAGACCCGAACGCGCCGGAGTATGCCTGCATCTGGGAGCTGTTGAAGGTGCTGGATGAGTACATTCCGCAGCCGGTGCGGGAGAAGGACAAGCCGTTTTTGATGCCGGTGGAGGATGTGTTTTCGATCAAGGGGCGTGGGACGGTGGTGACGGGGCGGATCGAGCGTGGGACGGTGAAGGTGGGGGACCCGTTGGAGATTATCGGGCTGCGGGAAGAGAAGCTGACGACGGTGTGCACCGGGGTGGAGATGTTCCACAAGGTGCTGGATCAGGGGGAGGCGGGGGACAATGTGGGGGTGCTGCTGCGGGGGATTGAGCGGGATCAGGTGCAGCGTGGGATGGTGCTGGCGAAGCCCGGGAGCATTCGGCCGCACAAGAAGTTTGAGGCGGAGGTGTACGTGCTGAAGAAGGAGGAGGGGGGACGGCACAAGGCGTTTTTTGGTGGGTACCGGCCGCAGTTTTACATTCGGACGATGGATGTGACGGGGACGATTCAGCTGCCGGCAGGGGTGGAGATGGTGATGCCTGGGGACAATGTGAACATGAGCGTGGAGCTGATTACGCCGGTGGCGCTGGAGGCGGGGAGCCGTTTTGCCATTCGGGAAGGCGGCCTGACCGTCGGCGCCGGCGTCATCACCAAGGTGTACGATTAAGAGAATATGGCAAAGAAAGATATTCGACCGGTCATCACCCTCGCCTGCACCGAGTGCAAGGAGCGTAACTACACTACCGAGAAGAACCGTCGGAATGATCCGAACCGACTAGAGCTGAAGAAGTTTTGTCCGCGCTGCCGCAAGCACACCTTGCATCGCGAGGCGAAGTAGTCTGGTGGTCATTAAGTCAAATAGTCGCTTAGTCGGCCGGCGAGTTGTCGAAGCGCAAGTGATAGACCCTCCGACCAGATGAGCGGACGACTGTGGGACAAAGTCGTAGGCCAGTAGCTCAATTGGCAGAGCACCGCTCTCCAAAAGCGGGGGTTGGGGGTTCGAGTCCCTCCTGGCCTGTTGAGTGAGACACCGCCGGCGATCGGCGGTGTCTTAGCTGTCTCGAAGGAAGAATAGTTATGCCGAAAGCACAACCGGCAGTTAAGGAGCCGAACTTCATCGTCCGGTACTACCGTGAGACGATGGGGGAGCTGCGCAAAGTTGTCTGGCCTACCTGGCCGGAGGCGCGCAACCTCACGATAATCGTTCTGGCGGTGATTGTGGCCGGCTCAATTTTCCTGGGGTTCTTCGACTGGTTGTTTTCGGAGAGCTTTAAGTTTTTGTTGAGCCTGGTTCCGCGCTGACCGCGCGCCG
>JAVQXV010000380.1:0-1855 GCA_033577755.1 Anaerolineales bacterium | reverse complement strand
ACATTAATGCTTTTTACACTTCTTAACAATAGGGGAAAGGCAAAAAGTGCAGCGGTGGAATTGGCTGTCCTGCACAAGTACATACAGGTATGCTGGCTGTGACCCCTGAAAATCGGATGGCCTGGGGGTAGGAACAGGGGCGCTGGGGAGTTACGCCAGTGATCTACGGGGACAGACACTAGATGGAGCATTGCTGGAGAACTTGAGGGAGGTTACTAGCAGGGATAGGGATACGATGGAGGGGGCCGTCTATTCAGGTCAATGGGTGGCGCCAGCGATGCAACGAGTATAGCTAGCGTTTCAGGAGCAAAGCCTCGATGGCGAAATTGGTGGCAATTGGCGATAGTCTCACCCAAGGGTTTCAAAGCGGCGCCATTGTGCGGACCGATTTGGCCTATCCCACCCTGATTGCCAAATCCCTGGGTTTACAAGTGCCAGCAGCATTCCCAATTCCCACGTTTCCTGGTAGTGGGTTGCCGCTCAATCTGGAAGAGGCCTTGCGTTTTATGGAGCGACATTTGGGCCAGGAAATAGACACCTGGGAATGGGTGGTGCGTTTCCCGGTGTTACTCCATCAATACGCGGACGGGGTGGAAGACCTTTATGAACGGGGGGCTGGTTCCCGACCGGTTTCCTACGGCGGTAGCTATCACAATCTGGCGGTATGGGGTTTCCGGGTTGTGGATAGTTTTACGGTCAATTCCGCCTACTGTGACCAGGTCATCCAACGAGCAGAGGGATGGTTGGAGGATGACTTTCTGGGTTTGCCAGCGGCATCCATGTATCGAACCGCCAAGCGTGTGCTAAACCCCAATTTTCACCCCCACAAAGCCCATTGGACCCAACTGGACCACCTGCGGGCCATCGTGGAAAAGGACGGGCAAGTAGAGGCGTTAATTGTCTGGCTAGGGGCAAATGACTGCCTAGGAACAGTGGTGGATTTGCAAATTAGGGATATGACAGACGCCGATGTGCAGCAATTGTGCCGTGATGGCTTGGTCAATGATCCTGTAGCGCGGCGCCAGTGGAACCTGACTCACTTGAGTTTATTTGAGCAAGACTTTACAACCCTGGTGACGTCCATTACCCAAATCATTCCCGCGACGACCCAGGTGTTTGTGGGTACAGTGCCCCATGTGACAATTCCCCCAATCACGCAGGGCATCGGCGCGTTTGACGGGACATATTTTGAGTACTACGGGTCTTTTTTTGCCAATGCCCGAAACTTTGGTCATCCGCCCCGGCAACGGCATTTGACCAAGGCGCAGGTGATGGCGATTGACCAGCGGGTTGACGGGTTTAACCAGGTGATTCGCTCAGTTGTCAGTCAACAGGGCTCTCGCTGGCATGTCGTAGAGGTGGGCGCTATCCTGGATGAATTGGCTGTGAAACGGAACCGCAGTTCAGATAGTCCAGGGTTGCGCCTTCTTGAGTATTACCGCCGTCGCGGTCAGCCAGAGCACCCCCTGCTCAAGCTACAACCAATCCCTAGTGTCTTGCGTTTTGAGACGAGTAATGCCACCCGTTTGCAAGGAGGCCTGTTCAGCTTGGATAACATCCATCCCACCACTATTGGTTACGGTATGATTGCGGAGGTGTTTTTGGCGGCGATGCAGGCGGCAGGCGTGGCGGGGGCGGACCCGCTGCAACTCGATTGGCTGGACATCATTGCTCACGATACGCTCATTCAAGCGCCGCCCCGTCTGTGGGACGATATTATTCAAGCGGCAGAAAGTAATGCCTGGCTGTGGGATATTGTGCTGCGCTTATTCGCTTGAGAAGTGTTGCCGGTGATTCGCCGGGCCTATGGCATAATGATCATCGGTATTCCAGGGTAGGTCATGACGAAAACAAC
>JAVQXV010000060.1:0-16752 GCA_033577755.1 Anaerolineales bacterium | reverse complement strand
TACGCAATACGCAATATGCAATACGCTACATCCCGATCTGCACCCCCGCCTGCCTAAGCACCTCGCCCGCGATCTGTACGCGCTGCACTTCGTCGGTGCCGCCGAGGATGCGCAGGGCGCGCACGTCCCGATAGACGCGGCTGATGGTGTACTCGTCGCTGAAGCCATAGCCGCCGTGCACCTGGAGCATCTTATTGGCCGCGTCCTTGGCCACGCGCGCGCCCAGGTACTTGGCCAGAGCGGCAGCATGGCTAAAGTCCCGGCCTGTGTCTACCAGCCAGGCGGCGTAGTAGAGCGTGTGCCGCAGCGCTTCGATGTCGGCGTGCACATCGGCGATGTAGTTCTGCATGGCCTGCTTGTGGGCGATGGCGATGCCGAATTGCTTGCGCTCGACGGCGAAGCTGACGCCGAGCTGCAGGGCGGTTTCTGCTGCGCCGAGCGCAACGGCGGCCAGCGCGACCTTGAGCCGATCGTAAGCACGGGCCGCGATGGCCGCGCCGCCGTCGCGCGGGCCGAGCAGGCTGTTCTCCGGCAGGCGCAGGCCCTCGAAGTACACGGTGCGCACGTCCAGCCCGCGCAGGCCGAGCGTTGGCTCGCGGCTGCCGAGCAGCACGCCGGGATGGTCCGAGTCCACCAGGAAGGCGCTCAGGCCACCTTCGGTTTTGGCGAAGACGATGAAGGCGCGCGCCAGTCCGCCGTTACTCACCCAGCTCTTCACGCCGTCGAGGTGCCAGGCGCCCTCGGCAAAGGTCGCGCGCGTCTGTAGGTTGGAGATGTCGGAGCCGGCGTCCGGCTCGGTGAGGGCGAACGCGCCCAGCTCGCCACTCGCCATTATCGGCAGATACTCCTGTTTCTGCTCCTCCGTGCCCGCCTCCAGGACAGTTTGGGCGGCCAGCGAAGTATGTATGGCGATGGTGACGGCGGTGGACTGGCATTGTTTGGCGAACTCCTCCAGCATCAGGCAGTAGGTGAGCGTGTCCATCGCCGCGCCGCCGTATTGTTCGGGGAGTGGCCCGCCGAGGAAGCCCTGCGCAGCGGCCTTACGCAGCAGAGCGCGCGGCGGCTCTTCTTGTTTATCGGTGTGCTCGGCAACTCGCGCGATCTCCTTCGTCGCAAAATCCCGAAACAGGTCGCGGAACATCACCTGTTCTTCGGACAACGAGAAATCCATATCAGCGCTCCTTCGAGGTTTGCATTTCGCAGAGCGTATCCTCGTCACGAACTACGCAATACGCAACACGCAATACGCAACACTCACTTCATCATTCCGACTTGCCGCTCCGCAACTTGCGCAACTCTTCTTCCAGCCTCGCCTTCTCTTCCTTGAGCCGTTCAATCTCGGCCTGTAAGGCGGCTTTCGGTTTGGGAACGGCGTCTTGACCCCAGACGCGGATGCCGCTGCTATCGGCGGGTTTGACATAGCGGCCCCAGACCAGCCACCACAGCCCACCCAGCACTGCGGCGAGGATGGCGGCCAGCCCGACCTCTGGCCAGGAGGCGGTGACCCCTGCCCACAGTGCCATCAGCAGCAACACGGGCAGCACGTAAAACAGCGCGCCCATAAACCACCACTTGCGCTCGATGCGCACCATGACGAACACGCAGGAGAGCAAGGCGAGGGTGAGAAAAAAGGTGTTGGACCAGTTCATGCGTATGCTTTGGTCTTCAGTCTTTAGTCGGTGGTCATGATTGGATGACTGAAGACTGATCACCTATCCTTGAACACCGGCTGCCGCTTTTGCAGGAAGGCACTGATGCCCTCACGTGCGTCCTCGGTGCCGATAAGCATGGAGAGCTGGTCGGCTTCGTAGGCTAGGCCATCGCTCAGCGGCATGTGCAGGCCCTTCATGATGGCTTCCATCGCGGCGCGGATGGCGACGCCGCCTTTGCCGGCAATCTTCCTTGCCAGGTCTTTGGCGGTCTTGAGCACCTCACCGCTCGGCACCACCTTGTTGACCAGGTTGAGCCGGAAGGCTTCCTGCGCCGTGATCTGGTCGCCGGTCAACACCAGCTCAATCGTCTTGGCCTGGCCCACAATGCGGGAGAGGCGCTGCGTGCCGCCCCAGCCGGGGATGATGCCGAGGTTGATCTCCGGCTGGCCCATCTTGGCGCGGTCACCGATGATGCGCATGTGGCAGGCCATGGCCAGCTCCATGCCGCCGCCCAGGGCGATGCCGTTGATGGCGGCGATGAAGGGCTTGACGCCGGTGGCAATTTTGGAAAAGGTGCGCTGACCGTGATTAATCAGCTCCTTGGCCTCAGCGGCCGTAGTGATTTTGGTAAACTCGTTGATGTCGGCGCCGGCAACGAAGGCGAGCTGGCCGCCGCCGGTGATGATCGCCACCTTCACGTTCGGGTCGGCAATGACTTCGTCCACCGCCGACTCCAGCTCCAGCATGGTCTGGACGTTGAGAGCGTTGACGGGTGGATGGTCAATGGTGATGATCGCGACGCGATCCTCCACTGAAAGCTTCACGAATTGTCGGTCGGTCATGGTTCTCTCCGTTCGGCGTTGCAGCTCGAAGGGTGATGGATTGGCGCGCGTTGGCTTTTCAGCGTTCAACCTGCGACCTGCGTGACTCATTAGCTCGAATATTCGTGGAAACCGCGCCCGCTCTTGCGGCCCAGGTGCCCGGCGCGGACCTTGGTGCGCAGCAGCCGAGCAGGGCGGAAGCGCTCGCCGTATTGCTTCTGGAAATCCTCCAGTTTGCCCAGCACCACGTCCAAACCGATTACGTCGGCGATGGCCAACGGCCCCATGCGTTCGCCCTGATAGGTCATGCCGGCGCCGGCGATCATCGCCAGGTCAATATCACCCGCCGAAGCGATGCCCTCCTGCAGGCACAACGCGGCCTCGTTGATGAGCGGCATAATCAGCCGGTCCTCGGTGAACGAGCCGGGGTTGGGCTTGACTTTGCCGGAAGCCTGCAACTCGGCCACCATCTGTTTGACCGGCTCGTCGCTGTTGCCCGCGTAGCCGTAGAAGCCGGCACCGCTCTTTTCGCCCAGCCGGCCGGCCTGGATCAGGAGCGGGAAGAGCTGCGCGCCCTTCATTCGTTCGCCGTACTCGCTCTCCAGGTACGCGCCGACATCGGCGCACACATCCAGGCCGAGCATGTCCATCAATAGGAACGGCCCCATCGGCCAGCCCCAGGCCTGCATGCGCCGGTCAATCTCGCTGGCCTCCGCTGCGCCCTCCTCCAGCGCCAGCACCGCCTCGTTCAGGTACGGCATGAGCAGGCGGTTGACCAGGAAGCCGGGGCACTCCTTGACCACCACCGGCAGTTTGCGCAGCGACTCGGCAAAGGCGACCGTGTCATCAATCGTCTCCTGTGAGGTATCCAGGCCGGGGATGATCTCCACCAGCTTCATCACGCTGGCCGGGTTGAAGAAGTGCATGCCGATCATCTTCTGCGGGCGGCCCAGCGCCGCGCCCATCTCCGAGATGGACAGCGCCGAGGTGTTCGAGGCGACGATGGTGTGCTCCGGCAGCACCTGGGCCAGCTCACCGAGAACGGCGCGCTTCACGCTCATCTTTTCGGGCACGGCTTCGATGACGATGTCCACGTCGCCGAAGTCGGCGTAGTCGAGGGTGGGGGTGATGAGCGCGACCTTGTTCTCCATCTCGCTCGCCGTCATCTTGCCCTTGTCCACCCGCCGCTGGTAGATGCTGCGGATGCGCTCCATTCCCTTGTCGAGCATCTCTTGGTTGACGTCCTTGAGGACCACGGGCAGGCCTGAGAACGAAATCACTTGCGCGATCTCGGCGCCCATCGTGCCCGCGCCGATGACGCCGGCTTTGAAGATATACATGCTGCCTCCAATGTATTAGGTGTCATGGGCCATGTGTCACGTGTCACGTATCGAGTATTGCGTATTACGTATCACGTATCACTTGGCACTTGACACATGACACTTGACACTCCTCATCCAAAGGCGAACAGGTCGCCGATCGACTCCTTACAGTAATTGCGCCGGATCGCCTCACCGAAGATGGGGGCGACCGAGAGCACCGTCAGGTTGGGCAGGCGCTTCTCACGCGGGATGGGGACGGTGTCGGTGGTTACGATTTCCTCGATCTCCGGCACGCTGCTTAGGCGCTTGAGCGCCTCGCCGGCGAACAGGCCGTGCGTGCAAATCACCGTGATTTTTTCGACGCCGTGGCGCACCAGTAATTGCGCCGTCGCTACGACCGTGCCGCCCGTCACAATTTCATCGTCGTAGATGATGGCCCGGCGGAAACCCTGGACCTGCTTGCCGAGCAATTCATCCACCAGCACCAACGTGTCCGACTTGCGCATCTTGTCCGCCGAGACGGAGGGCAGGCCGAGCTGGCCGGCGAAGCGCGCCGCTGACTTGGCGATGCCGGCATCCGGCGCCACCACCACGCACTCGCTCAGGTCGCGCTGTTGCAGGTGCTGGACGAACAGCTTGCGCGCCGTCAACGGGTCGGTGGGCAGGCGAAAGAAGCCGTGCACCTGCGGCGAGTGCAGGTTCATCGTCATCACGTGCGTGGCCCCGGCCGTCTCCAGCAGGTCGGCGATCAGCCGGGCGGTGATGGAGATGCGCGGCGCATCTTTCTTGTCCGAACGGGCAAATGAAAAGTATGGGATGATGGCGTGGACCTCGCGCGCCGCCGCGCCGCGCGCCGCATCCAGCATCATCAGAAGCTCCAGCACATGGTCGCTCGCCGGCGGCGTCAGCGATTGGACGATGAACACCGCCCGCGCCCGCACCGTGACCCCGAGCTGGATGTACAGGTTGTCGTTGCTGAAGTGGTGGATGAGGGTGTCCTCGAGCGGCACGCCCAGATAGGCGGCGATGCCCGCCGCCAGCTCCGGGTGCGAAGAGCCGCTGAACACGCGGACATCGTCAGGGTCAATCCGCGATGGGCGGCGAGTCATATCGGTCAGAGGCGAAACGTCAAAGGATAGAAGCGAGCGCTCCGTCTGATCCGCTTCACGTATCACGGTTCATCCCTCATATGCTGTTCAGGGCCTCCACCACCAGGGCAGCGCCCTGGCCGCCGGCGGCGCACAGCGTCGCCAGGCCGTACCGGGCCGGGGTCTTGCCCTCCCGGTTGCGGCGTTTCATCTCATGCACCAGCGTCACCACGATGCGACAGCCGGAAGAGCCGACCGGATGGCCGAGGGCAATCGCGCCGCCGTTGACGTTGACCTTGTTCCAGTCCCAGCCGAGCACGCGGCCCACTGCCAGCACCTGCGCGGCGAAGGCCTCGTTGATCTCGATGAGGTCAATCTGCTCGAGCTTGAGGCCGGCCTTTTCCAGTGCCTTGGGGACGGCGCCGGCCGGGGCAATGCCCATGCGATGCGGCTCCACGCCGGCATAGCCGTAAGAGACAATGCGGGCCAGCGGCGTGTAACCGAGTTCCTTTGCCTTCTCCGCCGACATGATCAGCATGGCGCTCGCGCCATCGCTGATGCCGCAGGAGTTGGCCGGCGTCACCGTACCGCCCTCACGCTTGAAGATGGTGGGATAGAGCGCCGCCTTCTGCACCGTCAGGCCGGGGTTGATGGTCTCGTCCTGAATGATTTTCTCTTTGACGACCTCCTGGCCGGCGGCCTTCTTGGTCACCTCGACCGGCACGATCTCATCGTTGAATTTGCCCATGCGCTGGGCCATGAACGCCTTCTTGTGTGACTGCACCGCATACTCGTCCTGCTGCTGGCGTGTGATCTCGAACTCCTCTGCCAGGTTCTCGCCGGTGCGGCCCATCAGCTGGTTGCAGATGGGGTCGGTCAGGCCTTCCCACATCGCGTCGGTCAGTTCACTATGGCGGAGCCTGAGGCCCCAGCGCGCGCCCTTGATGATGTAGGGGATATTGCTCATGGACTCAACGCCGCCTACCAGATAAATCTCACCATCACCGACCTGGATATGGCGCCAGGCCTGCACAATGGCATCCATGCCCGAATCGCAGTTGCGGGCGACGGTGTAGGCGGGCACTTCTTTGGGGATGCCGGCCAACAACGCAGCGACGCGCGCGATGTTAGGCGCATCAGAGGGCTGGGCGATGCAGCCAAAGATGACCTCGCTGATGGAGGCCGGGTCTATCTTCGTGCGCTCCAGCAGGCCTTTGATAACGGCGACCGCCAAGTCTTTAGCCGGCACGTCCCGGAACACGCCGCCGTGGTTGCCTACCGGGGTCCGCACCGCATCTACGATAACAACATCGCGCATGATTCTTGCTCCTTCAACATGGGAAAATAAAGTGGGGTAACCTTTTTCTTCCTTTGCTATTTCCCGTTATTCTTCATCCCTCGCAGCAAGATTTCCATCACCTCGTCATACAAGGCGCGCACGTCCTGCGCCAGGATTTCGCGGCGCAGCGGGTGGCTGGTGAGCACCAGCACACCGTTGAGTGCTGCCCACGTTGCGCCGGCCAACCGGCGCGGGTCGCCGGGCGCCAGCTCGCGCGCCGCGATGCCCTGTTCGATGACGCGCACCAACCAGTGCAGGCCCGCCAGGCTGCGATGCAGGATTGTCTGATACAGTTCGGCACCGATCGACTCGCGGAAATGCCCGCGGTCGAAGGCCATTAGCAGGCGGAAGTAGTCCGGCTCTTCCACGTAAAAGTCGAAGTAGGCGGTGGCCAACCGGCGCAGTCGTGTCTCGGCGCTATGTGCAGCGCCCTCGTCGTAAGCGCGCTCCAGTCGGGAGTAAATCGAGTCCAGGCCCTCTAGCACCAAATGGGCGAGCAGGGTCTCTTTGCTGGGGAAGTAGAGATAGACGGTGCCTTTGGCGACTTCGGCTTTGGCAGCGATGGCGTCCACCGTAGCGTGATGAATGCCTTCCTGAAAGAAAACCTCCCGCGCAGCAGCCAGGATCGCTTTCTCGCGGTCTGCTCGTTCCCTCTGTCGCCGGCTGAGGGTCTGGTTATGACGCATTATTTTATGACTTTCAGTCAGTATATGACCGACGGTCAGTATATGATGGTTTTAGCCGGGAGTCAATGGGGAAAATCCGGTGTGCGCGGACAGTTGGCTTAACTCCACGCGCCTGCTCTCACTGCGAAGCGGCGGAGAGCGCGGCGGAGAGCGCGACGAAGAGCGCAAAGGGTTTCACCGCTGAGCGCGCAGAGTGCGCGGAGAAAATAATCTTAGGAAGAACTCTGCGCTCTCGGCGTTCTCCACGGTGCATTTTTTCAGCGCCCTCATTCGCGCAATTCGATGCCGAAAACTCCAGCATCGAATTTCGCGAATTAGCACGAAGGAAACCAGGAAATACGATTCATGTCCATTCGCCCTCATTCGTGCTCATTCGTGTTCCCCCATTCGTGTTCCTTCGTGGACTCAGAATCTTAGCTGCTCCCTGTTCCTCCCCGTCCCCGTCCGCAGTACAATCAAAGCGTCGCGTGAAAGGAGGCCGATATGCCGCTGCAACTCACCAGCGCCGCCTTCACAGAGGGTTCACCCATTCCCGCCCAGTACACCTGCGACGGTCGGGACGTCTCTCCGCCGCTGAGGTGGAGCGGCGCGCCGGAGGGCGTGCGCAGTTTCGCCCTCATCGCCGACGACCCCGATGCCCCTGCCGGGACGTGGGTGCACTGGGTGCTTTACAACCTCCCCGCTAACACAATCGAATTGCCTGAAGGCATACCGCCCACCGAGTCTGTGGCCGGTGGCGGACGACAGGGCCGCAACGACTTCGGTCGCCTCGGCTACGGAGGCCCCTGCCCGCCGCGCGGCAAGCCGCATCGCTACTTCTTCAAGCTGTACGCGCTCGACACAATGCTCGACCTCCCGGCGCGAGCCACTAAGCAGGATGTCGAGCGCGCCATGCGCGGCCACATCCTCGCCGAAGGGCAGTTGATGGGGACCTATCAGCGAAGGTAGCGCAACGATGGCGCTTCGCAGCCTGTGGACGCTCTGCCTCGTCCTGCTGTTGGCCGCCTGCGCCGCGCCGCCGACCCCGACCGTCACGCCCACCGTCCCCTCCCCGCCGGCACCAGCGACCACGGGCGCTACGCTTGCGCCGACCGATGACCCGTACGCCGAGGAACGCTTCCTCATGGTCGCCAGGACCATCGAGGCACGCGGCGTCACCAACCCCGATGTGCTCGGCGCGATGCGCGACGTGCCGCGCCACGCCTTCGTCCCCGAAGAGTATCTCGGCATGGCCTACGCCGACCATCCCCTACCCATCGGTTACGGGCAGACAATCTCGCAGCCGTACATCGTCGCCTGGATGACCGAGCTGCTCGACCTGAAAGCCGGCGACAAGGTGCTGGAGATCGGCACCGGCTCCGGCTATCAGGCCGCCGTGCTCGCCCAGCTCGGCTACGTGGACGTGTACAGCATCGAGATCATCCCCGAACTGGCCGAGAGCGCCGCCGCGCGCTTGCAGGCGCTGGGCTACACGCAGGTTAAGGTGAAGCAAGGCGACGGCTACTACGGCTGGCCGGAGCAGGCGCCGTTCGACGCCATCATCGTCACCGCTGCGCCCGACCATCTGCCCGCGCCGCTGGCCGCGCAGCTCGCCGAGGGCGGGCGCCTCGTCATCCCCATCGGGCCGCCGGGCGGCTACCAGAGTTTGTGGAAGTTCGTGAACGAGGGCGGGGAACTGAAGGCGTATGACCTCGGGGGCGTGGCCTTCGTGCCACTCACGGGCGAGGGGACGGGGATCGAGCCGGGCAAGCGACGACCGTGAGCCAGGCGCCGGCGTAACAGGACGCACCGGCGAACAGTACGAAGCTGAATCCGAACGACAGCGCCAGCAGCGCGGCGACGACCGACGACACGACCGAGGCCGCGCCGTTGGCCGCCCACGCCCACGGCACCGCTGCCGAGGCCCCGTTGGGCGGGCGTCCCTCCCCCTCGCGCGCCAGCATCCACGCAATCCCCTTCGGGAACGGCAGGCCCATGCACACCCCCAGCGGCGCGAGGAGCGCCACGCTCAAACCGAGCCGCAGCGGAAAAGAAAGCCCGAGGGTCAGCTCGAAGATGCGCGGCAGGAGGAACGGCAGGCCGAAGGCGAGCGCGACCAAAACCCCCAGCGCGGGCCGGTGCGGGAGGCGCGCCGAGAGCCGGCTGCCGATCCCCGAAAAGAACAACAGCGTGAACAGCACCGCCGTCACCGCGTAGGCCGGCTGGCCGAGATAGAGGATGAATTGCTGGATAAGCGGAATCTCCACCAGCAGGAACGCCAGGCCGATGAGGCCGAAGTAAATCAGCGCGGGGATTGGAGAAGCACCGCCGGATGAAGGCCCGCGCCGCAATCTTACCGCCGGCAAGAGCATCAGCCCCGCGGCCAGCACGAGCGCCAGCAACAGCAGCGCCAGCAGCACGAAGTAGCCCGCGCCGCCGAACGGCTGCCACGTCCGGCCCAGCTCGGCCAGCACCTGCCCGGCCTGTGACCACTTGAAGAAGTGTCCGAAGAACGGGCGGTCGTCGGTGGGTGGGGCGACCTCGAAGGGGTAGGCCGCATACCACGCCTCGCGCGGCTTGGCAGCAAGCAAAGCCGTGAACGTCTGAAAGTAAATCGGTTCGGGCTGGATGTTGTAGCGATTGGACTCCTCGGCGCGCAGGCCGGGCGCATAGATGAGGTCGAAGGCGCGCCCGGCGGCAAAGTCGCGGATGGCCTCCAGCTCGGCGGCGCTGAAGGGCCGGGTTTTGACGAGCAGGGTGGCGGTGTTGTAACCGCGAAAGGCGACAAGGCGCGTTGTCGGGTCGAGGCCGTTCTGCTCCAGCGCGGTCACCGCCAGCGCGAACGCGCGCAGTTCCTCGCTGGGCGGGCTTTGCAGCCAGCGGGTGACGACGAACAGGCCCTCCGGCTTCAGGTGTAACAGCGCATCCCGGAACGCCTCGACGGTGTAGCGATAGTCCTCGGCGAGGCTGTACGCGCCGGAGCGGATGGGATGATAGGAGCTGGCGAGCGAGAGCATCACCACGTCGTACTGCTCGGTCGCACGCCGCAGGTAGCTGCGGTCGGACTCGATCACGGTGCGCACGCGCGGGTCTGCATACACATGCCGGGCGGCCTGCACGATGAGGGGATTGGCCTCCACCGCCGTCACCCGGCCTGCGCCGAGAAGGAGGGCGGTCGTCACGTCTAGCCCGCCGCGCGGCTCGAGGATCAGGGCCTCGGCCTCAGGCCGCAGCTGAAAGGCGATGGCCGCAGGAAGGTAGCCGGCGAACGCCGGATCGGCCCCGGGCAGGACGATGGGGCTGAGTTCGTCGGCATCCACCAGCAGGCCGTGCTGGGGCGGGGGCGGTTGCAGATAGCGGTAACTCAGGCCGGGCAATGAGCGGACGCCTCGGCTCTGCACCACGTCCACGCGCGAGAAGGCATTCCACTCCTGAAAGATGATGGCGGCGTCGGGATATTGCAGGGCGTAGGAGAGGCCCTTGTACGGCGAGAGGCGCAGCTCCATCGCCGGAGCGGTCGGCCAGCCGGCCAGGCGCGCGCCGAGGTCGTAGAGGCAGAACAGGAGCAGGCCGAGGGCGGGGACAGACCTGACAGGCCCTACAAGACCTTTCAGGCCTGCGTATCCCATCAACCCTGCCGAGGCCGCCAGCGCGGCGCTCAGCGTCACCACGCCCTCGCCGCCGAGCCACGCGGGCGCTGCCAGCGCGAGCGCGCACCCCGCCGCCGAGCCGAGCAGGTTGACGCCGTACGTCCGGCCTGCGTCCTGCGGCGAGGCCGTCAGCAGGATGCCGACGGCGAGGCCGCTGAAGAAGAAGGGCGAGGCGAGGGCAAGGTAGTGCACAACGAGGATGGCGACCTGCCGCGCGTCCCAGGTGATGCTGAACGAATCGAACGGCAGCCCGTTGATGAGCAGATACGACCCCAACATGCACAGGCCGCAGGCCGGCCCCAGCCTGCTCAGGGTCGGGCCGGGCTGCTGCCGCTGCGCCCAGGCCGGGACGAGCGCCAGCAGCGTGCCGCTCGCGCCGAAGCCGAGCAGGGCCAGGCTGACGATCATGAAGGCGAAGTGATAGAACTGGGCGACGGCGAACAGGCGGGTGAGGTTGATCTCGAAGACGAGCGTGGCCGCGGAGAGGAGAAACAGACTCAGACGTGCGCGCACAACTCTCTACTCTCTACTCTCTACTCTCTACTTTCTACCCTCCCCCTCCCACATCGCATACAACATCACGCCCGTTGCCACCGCTAAGTTGAGCGAGGTGACTCGGCCCACCATCGGCAGGCGCACCATCACGTCGCAGGCTGCCTCCTGTTCGGGAGTCAGGCCCTCGCGTTCGCTGCCCATCAGCAGGATGAGCGGGCGTTGGTAGTCGGCGGCGCGATAATCCACCGCCGCCTTCTCCGAGGTACCGACGAGGCGATAGCCGGCGGCCTTAGCCCAGGGCACGAACTCGGCAAATGTTGCTGCTACTACCGGCATCCAGAACAGCGCGCCGAGGGAAGCGCGCACGGCGTTCGGGTGACCGGGGTCTGCGCCGCCGTCGAGCAGAATCAGGCCGCTTGCACCTACGGCGTCAATCGTCCGCATTACCGCGCCGATGTTGCCGGGGTCCTGCGGCGAAACGAGCGCAACGAGCCAGGGGTGTGTGGCAGGTTGCAGGTCGGCAAGCTGAAGTTGGTGACGTTTGACAACGGCCAGGATGCCCTGCGGGTTCTCCTTATCGGCGATGGAACAGAAGACATCGGCCGCCAGGGCATAGACGCGCGCGCCGGCGCGGCGCTGCTTCTCCAGCAGGTCATAGGCGAACTCGCTCTTGAGCAGATCGGGCGCGTAGCAGAAGTAGGCGATGTGCGCGCCGGCGGCCACCGCCTCGCCCACATGCCGAATGCCCTCGACGAGGAACAGCCCGGTCTCATCGCGCACCTTGCGCTGCTGCAACCGGCGCGCCTGTTTGATGTCCGGGTTGCGAGGATTAGTGAGGGTTGGAGATTTGCGATTGGAGTGTTGTGATTTTGGATTTTGGATTTGGGATTTTGGATCGGCCATGACGGATTGATTTTACCTGCCCGATTTTCCCGCCGTGAGGGTGCACGCAAAACATGTCAGCCGCACCCTGAGCGGACGCTGAGCGAAACCGAAGCGGCGATCGAAAGGGCGGGCACGTTCCCTAACAACCTCTGCGTGCACATCCGCCGTGGGGGTGTGTTGCATTCCGGCCCGCCTTGCGGTTCAATAGTCGCATGACCCTTAACGTCCACCTCCTCGAAGCTTTTGAACCAACCGTCATCGAGGCCCTGCGCGCGCAGCTCAGCCCGGACATCCGGCTGACCGACGGCGCGGAGGTCCCGCCGGATACGCACCTGCTGGTGGCCGGCTCGGCGGAGCGGGCGCACCTCAGCGCCAGTCCGCAGCTGCGCGCCGTCATCGTGCCGTACACCGGCATCGCGCCCAAACTGCGCGAGGTCATGCTGGAGTTCCCGCACGTGGCGCTGCACAACAGCCGCTGGCCCACCATCCCCACCGCCGAAGGCGCGCTGGCGCTGCTGCTGGCCGCGACCAAGTTCGTCTTGCCGGCAGACCGCGACCTGCGGCGGCACAACTGGGAGCGGCGCTACCGGCCCAGCCCCTCAATTCTGTTGCACGGCAAGACGGTGCTGGTACTGGGCTTCGGCGCAATCGGGAGGCTGGTCGGCCAGATGTGTCATGCGCTGGGGATGCACATCCTCGGCGTCAAACGCACCGCCGGCCCGGCGAACGTTGCCTATCCCGCCGAAGTGTTCCCGGTGAGCGAACTCAGGAACGTGCTGCCGCGCGCCGGCATCCTGATCTGCACGTTGCCGCTCACACCGGAGACGCGCGGCCTGATCGGTGCGGAGGAATTGAAGCTGCTGGCACAGCCTGCCTTTCTGGTGAACGTGGGGCGCGGGCCGGTGATTGACGAAGCCGCGCTGTACCATGCACTGAAGGACGGTACATTGACCGCCGCCGGCCTCGACGTGTGGTATGCCTATCCGAGGGACCCGTCCGAATATGCGCACACGCCGCCGTCGCGCTTTCCGTTCCACGAGCTGGAGAACGTAGTGATGACGCCGCACAACATTGATCTGGTGCGCGAGCACGAGGCGCGGCTGGTGGACGAGCTGGCGCGCGCCCTCAACGGTGCAGCGCGCGGCGAGCCGCTGCCGAACCGGGTGGATGTGGAGGCGGGGTATTGAAGAGACAGGTGACTGTCACTAGTAGGCGCCTTAATCCAAGTAGTGACTGAGAGCCTCCGGCAATTG
The DNA here is from genome assembly GCA_033577755.1 of Anaerolineales bacterium. Classification (GTDB taxonomy): domain Bacteria; phylum Chloroflexota; class Anaerolineae; order Anaerolineales; family UBA6663; genus JANWXR01. Next base: position 3,582 of record JAVQXV010000060.1, on the reverse strand, counting down.
ACGCGTGCGCAAATAGTCGGAGACGAAAGCCACGTAGTGTTGGGGGATGGAAAAATGAGCTGCAACGAATCCCCTATCCAGCAGTGTACCCCCGCGCTGACCGATCCATTCGAGGTAGTTGGAGTAAGGCCAATCTGCCGGAGACGCAACCAGACCATCCTTTACAGGGTTGGCGTGAATGTAGCGGCACAGGTGCAGCAAGTGGCTGTCATCAGTAACCGCCTTTGCCAGATAGCGCCGCTCGAATAGTGTGCCACTGTGGGCATAGCGCCGATTGTAAGCTTTGGTGTAACTGTTGAAAACACGCTGGATGAGCAAGCCAGCAGGAACCACCCCATCCTGTCGGACAAGAAAGTGATAATGGTTTGGCAGTAGGCAATAAGCAATGATGCTCACTTCCAGACCGGGCAGGATGCGTTTGAGGCGGCGCAACAGGAAAACGTAATTCTCCGACTCGCGGAAGATGGACAGCCGCCGCGCGCCGCGATTGTACAGGTGGTAATAACCGCCCGGCTGCCAGCGGATTTCATCCTTGCGTGCTCTGGGCATAAGGTACAGGTGTCGGCATAGGTGACTGTCACCGGGCAGACGATAACTGAAAGCACCCGAGACGTTTCTGCCCGGTGACAGTCACCTTTTTACTACGGCCTCAGCGTCAGCGTCTCGCGCGCGGCGGCGCGCACGGCGGCCTCGCTGAACGGCAGGGACACGAACTCAATCCTGCGCCACTTCTCGGCAAAGTCAATATAGTGCGCGTGATACGGGTGGCCGGACTGGCCGGTGGTGTGAATCACGCGCGTCCGGTCGAAGTCGGTCACGTCCACGATCAGGCGCATGGACGGTAGGGAGGTGACGGCGAACGGGTCAGGGCGCTGGATGTTGTAGCCGGTGGCATTGACGATGGACGTGCCGCCGGCGGTCTCGAACGGGCCGCGATTGAACAGCGCGCGGATGGGCGCGGGCCACGCCGGGCTGCCGAAGACGCGGTTGTTGAAAGTGGAGGTGTGCAGCCGCCCCCACGTCCATCCGCTCGGCGACTCACCCAGCCGCTCCTTGAGATACGCTACGCCGTCCGCCAGCGACTTGCGCAGAATGTCGTCACGGGTCTCGACTGTGGGGGTGGAAACGTCATCCCACCAGGCGTTCTGCCTGTCGGCCACCAGGTTGCGCAGGCGCACCCAGGTGTCATCGCCGGCGCCGGGCCGGAGGTCCTCGGGCAGTTCATCGTAGAAGGTGTTGCGCGTCAGCGCGGCGTGGAAGGCGGCATAGATCGCTGCCGGCTGCGAGTCCAGCGCCATCTGGAAGTCCCAGCCACGCAGCGCCGCCTGCGCCTGCGCCAGCTCCGGGTCGTCGAAGCTCAGGTTGAAGAGGAAGGGCAAAATCTCCGTCGCACCCAGGTTCTTGTTGTCGCCCTGAATGCGCGCCATGTCCTCGAGAGAGATTTGGGGGTCGGCCTCGATCAGCTCGACGATGCGCTTGCCACGATAGCCCATGTCGAAGCCGGTCGCCGTAATCAGGTACGGATACTCCGGCCCGACCACCGGCTGGTTGGCAGTGGCGATGTAGCCCTGCGGCGGGTTGAAGGCGAAGGGCAAGTCCTCGAAGGGGATGTAGCCCGTCCACTGGTAATCGTCCGTCCAACCGGGCACAGGCAACGCGCCGTCGCCCCGTTTGCGGATGGGCACGTTGCTCGGCATCTGGTAGCCGATGTTGCCATCCACGTCTGCGTAGACGAAGTTCTGCGAAGGCACGGTCCAGTCGCGCAGCGCCTCGCGGAACTCGTCCCAGTTGCGGGCGCGGTTCAGGCGGAGGACTGAGCGGAAGACCAACCCCGGCTCAAGCGCCGTCCAGCGCAGACTGAGGGCGTAGTTACGGTCGAGGCGCACGTCGTTCACGGTGACGTTGTCGGCAATCAGGTCGCCGGAGTCATACACGTCGTCGAGGATCGGGCCGTTGCGCGTGTAGCGCACGGTGATGGCCACCGGCTCGCCGTTGAGCACGTTGATGGTCTCGTTCACCAGCGTCATATCCACCCACCGGCCGTTGACCTCGTACTGGTTGGGATTGGCCGGGTTGAGCTTCTCGATGAACAGGTCTTGCACGTCGGGGTTGACATTGGTCACACCCCAGGCGATGCGGTCGTTGTGGCCGATGATGATGCCGGGATCGCCGGCCAGCGAGTAGCCGGCCACGTTGTAAGGACAGTCCGGCGTAACCGTCCGGCAGTGCAGGCCCACGAGGTACCAGATGGCCGGCATCTGGATGCCGAGGTGCGGGTCGTTGGCGAGCAGCGGCATACCGGTCTCGCTGCGCGCGCCGCCGATCACCCAGTTGTTCGAGCCGGTGCCGCGCCGCGCCTCGCCGAAGCCGGAACCGAAGAGCGCGCGGGCCTCGGCGATGCGGGCGCGCAGCCTGTCCAGCCTCAGGCCGCCGATGGCGGACGAGGGCAGAATGACCGGGTGGTCGCTCGGCGGAGTTACCAGGAACTCTTCGGCCATCTCCGCGCTCAGCAGCTGGTAGAGTTTGGCGCGGTAAATCTCATCGTCCATGTTGCCGCCCAAATCCCAGGCCATCGCTTTGGCCCAGGCCAGCGAGTCCGCCGGCGACCACGGCTCCGGTTTGCGGTTGGGATCGAACCCGTTGAGCGCCAGCAGCGAGTACTCCAGCCCGAGGTCGGCGTAGGTGCGCGAGCCGATATAGGCGTTGACGCCGGCAGCGTAGGCGTCTAGCACGGCCTTCGTCTCCGCGTCGGCCTGAGCGTACTCCCGCTCGGCCACGCGCCGCCAGCCGATGGTGCGCAGGAACTTATCGGTCTCCAACGTGCTCGCGCCTAGCAGCTCGGAGAGGCGGCCCGCCGTGGTGTGCCGCCAGAAGTCCATCTGCCAGAAGCGGTCTTGCGCGTGAACGAAGCCTTGGGCGAAGAACAGGTCGTGGGCGTTATCGGCGTAGATGTGAGGGATGCCGTTGGCATCACGGATAATCTCAACCGTACCGCGCAGCCCGGCGGCCCGAATCGTGCCGGTGGTCTGCGGCCAGCTGCGCGTGACGGTATAGCCGGCAAACAGGCCCGCCAGAATCACGACGACCAGAAGCAGGAGGCCAAGCACCCCTAAAATGCGGCCAAGACGTTTCATGTTGCCCTCGCAAGTCGGTATGGGATGAGCTGCGTTGTACCACTGCCGCGAGAATGAGTCAATCGGGGATTGAGTAAAGTGTGCACGCAAAACCTGTCAGCCGCACCCTGACCCTTCGGCTTCGCTCCGCTGAGCGCGCTCAGGGGAGCGGCGGGCGTCCTTTGACTGCCGCTTCGGCTTCGCTCAGCGTCCGCTCAGGATGCCCGCCGCGCAGGCCATCCTGAGCGTGGCTTCGCCGAGCGAAGCCCGCCGAATGGCGAAGGGGCAGCACGTTCCCTGACAACCTTTGCGTGCACCCGTCGAGTAAAATCAGCGCCGTTCATGCTTCGCCTCAACCGAATTGCACCTTTCCTCATATGACTCAAATCAAACTAGCACCATTGGTTATATAAGCATGCTTCGCCTCAACCGAATTGCACCTTTCCTCATCCTGTGGCTGGCGCTCTGG
>JAVQXV010000379.1:0-1887 GCA_033577755.1 Anaerolineales bacterium | reverse complement strand
CGCCCAGGATGCGTGCATTACGGGCTTCTCTCTCGCCGCCTATCCAGACCTTGATGAGCGCCGCGCCGGTGACCACGTGGTTGTTCGTCACCGCAAGGCCGGATGGGTCAATGATGAAACCGGAGCCGCGCCCGGCAGCGTTGTACACCGTTCCGACCTGTGGATCCACAAAGGTACCTTGCGCTTCAATTTGGATAACCGCAGACTTTACATCTTCGAGAGAGTTGACCGCGCCGGAGGCGGATGCAGGCGTGATGGTGGGACGGGACTCCGGTGTATTGGCGGGAGAGGTGCCCGGCCCACCGCAGGCCAGCGCGGCGATGGCCAGCACCAGCGGCACGGCCAGGGCGGGGTAAAGCTTGTGAGTTCTCATAGGTCTTCTCCTGATAAAGTGACTCTGCGGATAACTCGGCGCTTGGAGGGTTGCGTGGTAATCTCAGTGATTCAAGCAAGCTTTCAAAAAGGAAGAGCCTGGGTTCCGGTGGTGATGCTGCGCAGGGAGATGCCGGCCAGAAACAGGCCCATGAGCGCATACACCAGCGTTTCCCGCCGCGAGTCGCGCCCGCGCAAAAAGGCATACAGACCGGGAAGCGAGATGACGAGCACAACGCCGTACAGATAGTGGATCCAGGCACGAGCTGCAACTGCACCCTGCAGCACCAGCGCAACACCCACCGCCGATTGCGCCAGAAACAATAACTCGCCAACAACGAGAACACCGAGATACGAGCCACTCACGCCCTGGTTGCGAAAAAAGGCCCACAGTCCGTAACCAAAGATAATCAGGCTGAAGATTGTGCAAGCGTTGGCGAGGCCGTTGTGAATTTGGCTGAGCGACATGGCCACCCGACACTACGTAAACCGCCGACGTTCATTCTACCACATGGTCTTAGGTCGCCTCCGTAGATATTTGGTCAGGGGCTATAACGTAGCGCCACCAGTTCCAGTCCACGCCATCGCTTGCGCCGTCCACGTGCGGGAAATGTCGCAGCCACCATAGATGATGCAGGCGGATGTCGCCACCGCCCCACTCGGCACAGTTGACTCTGCGGGCGGTGGCGTCGAGATCGGGAAAATTGAGCCAGGCATGGCAGCGGCTGACGACGAACCGCGGATTGCCCCAGTCGTAATCGCGTTCGCTGTTAGGCGCAAAGTGAACGTTGCCGCACTCTGCTCGACCCGGATGGGTCTTGTCGTAACGAGTAAAGCGCTCCCACAAATTGGCCTCACCATGCGTATGCCGATAGACATATCCAAGCACAGACTCGGCGCGGTGCCCCAAACTCTCCAGCATCTCGCCCACGCCGCGCTCGTAATTGAAGCCCATAATGATGAAACGCCGCTTGGCATCACTGCGTGCCAGCGGCGGGGCATTGCACCACACTGCGCCCGGCCCGACCATGATGGACTCGTAATAGCCCGCATAGGGGAAGCCGAACAACCAGACCTCATCCACTGCGCCGCTGTTGATACGCGGTACGATGGCAAACTCGTCGAGCAGGCGGTGATAGTCCACTGCGTCCGGCTGATGGAATCCGGCACGCGCGCGCCAGCAGCGCAGGTAGTCCTCGGGGGTATAAGCGAAGCCATCGGCCTTCACCGGAAAGCCATCCACCTCGATGCGCTCGACGATCTCAAAGTTCGCCAGGCCGTAACTGCACTCACGGACATCGGCGATATACTGTTGCGCCAGTACGTCCGGGTCGTTCCAGCGCATGACCTCCGAGAGCTTACAGTTGCCTTCGAGGGGGAAGCGCGGGTTATAGATAAGCAGGAGAACTTTGGAGTGCAACGGCTGAGGCATTCTTGATTTACAGACTCACAGTTGCCACCGAAGAGTGCGCTGACAAACGGTCGAACTGATTCAAACTTTCCAAAAAGGCGATA
>JAVQXV010000059.1:0-16953 GCA_033577755.1 Anaerolineales bacterium | reverse complement strand
CGGACGCTTCCGGGTGGCCTGTCTGCGGATTGCGTCTGCCGCCGTCATCAACGTGTGGCGGATACACCGTTACCTGCTCACGAAAATCCGGCCGGAAGTTGAACAGAAAGCAGCACCAAGCGAACCCAGGGGCTTGCCGGAGCAGGCGGTGGAAGCTGTGTCCGCGCCTGGCGACGCTTGCTGGACGCTTTTCGACCTTCGCTCTGCCTTCATTTCGCCGGCTAAAATCCTTGTTTTTTCAGGGCACTCATAAGTGTTATAAACTAGTGGGTATGAACCCTGCCAAATGCAACGCACTTGACTACATCAACTTCTTGATTGCGGCCCAACGAGTTTACAGCACCACCGAAGCCGCCCGCTGTGATCCCCGCCCGGAAGAAGCGCGTCCGGCGCAGGATGCCTACACGCGTCTGCTGCACTGCCATCCTCCCGGCAGTCAGGAGCTCTGGACAGAAGTTGAAGGTTGTGTGTATCGCCGGCGTGGGCTGTTGTTGGCCGATGCCTCGACGTTGGATAAGCCGTATAGTCTTCTATAGTCGGACGATGAAGTTGGTGACGCGCCATAGGTCGGGGAAGCATCAGCGGGTGGTGGCCGGGATCAACTTGATCACGTTGGTCTGGACGGATGGGCAGGCCTATCTGCTATGTGACTTTCGCCTGTACGACAAGCCCACGACCGGTTGGACAAAAATGACCACTTCCAACACATGACTCCACTGCAAAAACCATGTTCTCACCGCCAAGCGGCAAAAAGCGCGGTGAAGAGCGCGAAGGCTTCGCCCGTATTTTCTTGGCATCTTTGCGGTTCAGATGAGCTTTGCTCAATAGAGCCACAGTGTTACTTTTCACTTGAGAGGAGAACTATCATGTCACCTTCTCACCGTCGCCGCTTCGCTGCGCTCGCCATTGCCGCCCTGTTGCTGGCGACACTGGCCTGCAATGCCCTCACCGATGCCATCTCACAGAACCCAACCGTTGCCACGGCACAGGCCGTCGCCACCGGCGCTGCTGAGGTCGGGGAGTTGCTCGGCACCGCGCAGGCCGTCGCCACCGATGCAAACCTCGACGATGTCGCCGCCACCGCGCAGGCCATCGCCACCGATGCAAACCTCGACGATGTCGCCGCCACTGCACAGGCGATGGCCACCCAAGCCTTCGGCGGCCTGGGCACGCCCCCGCCCGACATCCCACTGGTGGAGGGCGAGACCAAAGACGTGTTTGCGATGGAAGGCATCCTCTCGTATTCCACGTCGCTGAGCTTCGCCGAAGTGGTCGCGTATTACAAGAAAGCCATGCCGGACAACGGCTGGGAATTCCAAAAGGATGCTTCACTGGAAATGGGTGAGCTGGCAGTGCTGAACTTTACCCGAGCCGATCGCGATGCCGTTGTAAGCATCAGCGTCAACCCGACGGACAAACGGACTCTGGTCAGCATCGTTGTGACCCAAAAATAGCCGGGCGCGAATGAGCAAGCGATTACTCTTACTGGCTTCCGCCCGAAGCTACCGCTATCAGGCCTTCAGCGACGCGGCACAAAAGCTCGGTTTGGAAGTGGTGCTGGGGCTGGACGTACCGCCGCCGTTCTTGCCGCGGATGTGCGATTGCCTGGCGCTCGATTACCGCGACCACAACCGCGCGCTGAAGGCCATCGAGAGATACGCCGCGCAGCACCCGTTGCGCGCCGTCCTGGGCATGGACGACTCGGGCGTGGTGCTGGCGGCGCGCGCTGCCGCCGCGCTCGGCCTGCCGCACAACGCGCCGGACGCCGCCGAGGCCGCCGCCGACAAGGGCCGGATGCGCCAACGCTTCGCCGCTGCCGGCGTGCCCTCGCCGCGCTTCCACGTCTCTTCCCTCATCGCCGACCCGGAAGACGTGCTTGAGCAAATCGGCGAAAAGGGCATCGGCTTCCCCTGCGTGCTCAAGCCCACGCGGCTCTCGGCCAGCAAGGGCGTGATGCGCGCCGACGACCCGCAACAGTTTGTTGAGCGCTTCCGCCGGCTGCAAGCCATCTGCGCCAAAGCGGGCTGCGACGAGTTCATCGTCGAGACCTTCTTCCCCGGCGCCGAGGTCGCGCTGGAGGGCCTGCTGGACGGCGGCCGGCTGCACGTGCTGGCGCTCTTCGATAAACCCGACCCGCTTGACGGCCCCTTCTTCGAGGAGACCATCTACGTCACACCCTCGCGCCTGCCGGCTGCGACTCAGCAGAGCATCATCCGCACAGCGGAGCAGGCCTGCGCGGCGCTCGGCCTGTGCGAGGGGCCGATACATGCCGAGTTGCGCGTGGGCGACCCTGCCGCCTCTCTCCCCGCTCCGTTTGAGCGCGGGAGCGTCATGGTCGTGGAAGTTGCCGCGCGCTCGATCGGCGGGCTGTGCTCGCGCGTGCTGCGCTTCGCGCAAAGCAAGGAGATGACACTCGAGGAGCTTATCCTACGTCAGGCCTGTGGCCTGCCCCTGCCCCCGCTGCGCACCGACCAAGCCGGCGGCGTGATGATGATCCCCGTCCCCGGCGCAGGCCTGCTCAAGGCCGTGGCCGGCGTGGAGGAGGCGCGGCGTGTGCCGCTCATCGAAGAAGTCGAAATCACCGCGCCGCTGGACAACCCCCTCACACCCCTGCCGGAGGGCGGCGATGGCTACCCCGGCTTCATCTTCGCACGCGGCGAGACGCCCGAGGCGGTCGTGACTGCGCTTCGCGAGGCGCACCGCTGCCTGCGCTTCACCCTCGTCCCCGAATTTGCCCTGACCCCGGCAAACACCTGATCTTAACTCGCGTCACAGCGCACCGGCGCAAAGAAACGCGGCTCTGTCGGGTTCGGCAACAAAGGCGCGCACCGATGGGACAAATGGACACGGACTCTTGCAGGCAAGCTCTGCGCTATCCGTGCTCATCCGTGCCATCCATGAGTGCACTGAAAAAACGCACCGTAGAGAACGCGGAGCGCGGAGTTCTTCTATAACTATCTCTCCGCGTGCTCGGCGACCTCAGCGGTGAAACGGTCCTTTTTACAGTGGACTCCTCCGTGTATCACCCCCGCTATGGCCGGGAGAGCCGGAAACGCTCCTTCAGAGCATTGCCGTCAACCGATCAACCTGACCGGCGGTTGGCTCCGCTCAGCAAAACCAGTCTTCGGTGAGGCGCGGCGGTGAGGGGCGCTGCGCTGAAGGAACATCCGAAGGGGGCGTCCGTCCGGCCATACGGTAAGCCAGCCGGCACACCGCTTCGAAGGTTGCGGCAAAAGGTTCGTTGCACGCCTGAGCTTCGGCCACGCGCGCGGCGACCTGTACATACAGCGCATCCATACGCGGGTCAGGATGCGACCAGCGATAGCCGAAGGCTTCGGCGTCCAGCTCGCCGAGCCATGCAGCGGCATCCGGCGCATGAACCAGCGGCGAGCCGGGCGGCAACAGCAGCCGGATAGCGAACTGCACCGGCGGGACGTGCTGAATCAGTCCGTGCTTGCGGATGAACTCAAGCTGTGCCAGATAGTCTTCGAGCGTCGTCCATGGAGTAAAGGCAACAAACGTGGGTTGCAGCGCTAGACCGGCGTCATCGAGGATTTCAAGCGCGGCCTCGATGTCGGCGGCGGTATGGCCCTTGCGCAGGCGTTGCAGCACGTGGTCGCTGACGGACTCGATGGCCGAGACGACGAAGGTGGCACCCAGCTGCGCGAATTCGGGGAACAGCGCGCGATGCTGCAGGATGTGCTCGACCTTTGTGGTGAAGTCGAAGGTCAGGGCCGGCCAACGTGCGTGCAGCTCGCGCGCCAGCCGCAGCGCATGCTTCGGCCCGTTCAAAAAGTCCGGATCGCCAAAGGTGATGTGCCGTGCGCCGGCTGCCACCTGCTGTTCGATGTCGGCCAGCACCACCTCCGCCGGGACGACGAAGAAGCGCCCGTTGTAAATGGGGACGATAGGGCAGTGCGTGCAGGTGTGCAGGCAACCGCGCGAGGCCTCAACGTAGCCGGCGAGTTCTTCCCTCACCCTCCACTCCCTCTCCCCGTGGGAGAGGGCCGGGGTGAGGGAATCCGAGACATACCGCGCATACCGCGTAAGCGGCGGCAACGAGGCTCGCTCAGGTGTGGGGAAAGAGAGACGAGTCAGCACGGGCGCAGGCGCAGCCCCGGCGGTCATCACGCCTCTGATGCGCCTCCAATCCTCGCCCGCGCTTAGGGCGCGCACCAGCTCCACCAGTGCCGCTTCTGCCTCGCCGGCGATTACGCTATCAGCCAGCTTGCGGTCGAACAGTAGTTGTGCATTAAGCTGCGCGTACAGGCCGTAGAAGCACAGGTGCGCGTGCGGGTTGAGGGCGCGGACACGCTCGGCGATCCGTGCACCTAGGCGCAGCGCGGTATGCATCGGCGCGGCAACGCCGATAAAGTCGGCCTGCCGCAACACAGCCTCGTCGAGCGTCTGGACGGAGAGATCAAGAGCCTCGGCTTCAAACCCGGCGCGCTTTAGGAAGGCCAGCGGCCAGGCCAGGCTGAGCGGTTGATGTCCCAACTCGTAACAGGCAATCAGCAGGATACGCAAGGCGCCGTGGTCACTTCTTTTGGGGGCCGGGCATTCCTTTGGTCGGCGCAGTGGGCGCCTGGTCTTCGGGGATCCACCCTTCGGGCATCTGCGCGCCGGGGCCGAAGAAGAAGTCCTCCATCTGCTCGCGCAAAAACTGCTGGGCACGCTTATCGGCCATGTTCAGGCCGTAGTGGTTGATCAGGATAGTGGACTGTTGCTGCCACATCTGCCAGGCCTGCCGCGAGACGTTCTCAAAGATGCGCTTGCCGAGGTCACCGGGGAACGGCGGCTTGGGCAAGCCGGGCAGCTCACGCCCCAACTTCACACACTTAACTATGCGGACGCTCATAAAGGCCTCACTTTCATCGGCATCGAATTGCACGAATTGAGCGAAAATAGATTTGGGCTTCAGACCTCGGTTTCTTCAGAGAGTGCACTGAAAAAACACACCGCGGAGAACGCCAAGACCGCAGAGTTCTTCCTCAAGGATTATTTCTCCGCGTGCTCTGCGACTCAGCGGTGAAACATTCTTTTCGCAGTGGACTCTTCAGATGCGATTGATCTTCCTTGGAATGCGCGGCGTGTTCTCGGCTACAGTGCTGGAGGCGCTGCTTCGGGCCGGCCTTCGACCGGATGTTGTGATTATACCTTCGCCGCCGCCCCTGCCCGGTGAACGCTGCCACGCCATTCAGCCGGTGGAGCCGCCGGCATTGCCGTTATTGGCAACCGACACGGTGACTCTGGCCCACGCAGCGAACGTGCCGGTTTGGGAAGTGGGCCGCTTGCGGGCACCGGAGACGCTGAACGTGCTGCGCACGCTGGCACCGGACGTGCTGCTGGTGACGGCCTGCTTCCCGCGCCTGTTGCCGGCGATGTGGCTGGCCGCGCCCCGCCTGGGCTGCCTCAACCTGCACCCTTCGCTGCTTCCGGCCTATCGCGGCCCGGAGCCGCTGTTCTGGCAGTTTCGCAACGCCGAGCCGCGCACCGGCGTCACGCTGCACTTCATGGATGAGGGCGCCGACACCGGCGACATCGTGGCGCAAGCCGCTGTGCCCTTCCCCGACGGTCTGCGCTACGCCGAGGCTGAAGCGCTCACGGCGCAAGCGGGCGCGGAGCTACTCGTGGATGCGCTGCGCCGGGCCGGGCAAGGCGCGCTACCGCGCCGGCCTCAACCGGACGTAGGCGTTAGCCACGCGCCCCGCCCGGCGCCATCCGACCTCATCATCCCTGCCGATTGGCCTGCCCGTCGCGCCTTCAACTTCGTGCGCGGCGCCGAGCCGTTCGGGCCGTTTGTCATCCAGAGCGACGCCGGCGCACTGACGGTGAGGGCGGCGCTGAAATGGACGGTTACGCCGCCGGCCGCCTCAGCAGATGCAGGCTGGGTGCGCTTCGCGGACGGCTGGGTGTTGTTCGCGCTCGGCTGACGCCCTCGCCGCGCCGGCAACTCTCACCTTCTGCTCTGAGCCAACTGCAGCAGACAGACACGGCGCACTGTGGAAGTGCGCCGCGTCTGTTCTTAGCCGGCCTGTCCGAAGCGGAAGGGCTGGCCCAGAGGATTGAGGCGCACTTTGTCGGTTGCGCGCTGAGGGTAGCGGCTGATCGCGTCAATCAAGCTTTCGAGGCGGCGCATCGCAGTCAGGCCGAAGTTGCGGGCGGCGCGGCTCTCGGCCAGCCGAGCTCCCACTTCGGCTGCATCGGCGCGTGGCGCCCGGCTGAGTCGCTGCAACAGCCGGCGTCCCAGCGCTACGTCGTCGGCCTTCAGCGCATATAACCACAGCCCGTGATGCAGGCCGTGGATGGTGGCGCGCTCGCCGGCGAGACGCTCGGCCAGCGCGAGGAAGTGCGGGGAAGCATGAAAGTACCACTCGTAGAGCGCACGGATGATGGGCAGGCGTAGCCGCTCATCCACCGGCAGAAACAACCCCACCAGCTCATCACCTGCTGCCCAGATGCGATGTAACACTTCGGGGTCTGCACCGGTCTCTCCGACCAGCAACAAACGGCGGCGCGCGCCCTCGGCCTCGAAGACGATTTCGTAGCCGAGCACGGGTGGTGTGGCCGCCTCGAAGGGCGAACGTACCCAAAGCAAAGGGCGTGGGTGGCGGACTTCGAAGGCGTGCAGCTCGATGCGCGGCGCCTCACGCAACATGACCATTTGCCCGTCGGCCAGCTCGCGCGTATTCGCCAGTCGCAGGCGCGGTGGGGCAGCATCGCTGAATTCACGCAAGCCCGCAGGCACGCAGTCGGCCCAGGTAAAGGTGTCCAGCCAGGCCAGCAGGCGGCTCCAAACACGAGAAAGCCGGCGGCGCGGCGCGTACAACAGGCGCAGTGTCCCTGCCGGCCAAAACACACGCAACCGGGGATTGGCCGCCATCATCTTCGCCAGCACAGCAGCATTGAAGTGGTCGGCGTGGGTGTGCGAGTAGAGCACGACATCCACACACTCGGCCAGCCGCTCGGCAGGGGGAATGTGGGCCGGCTCGACCAGCGGGCGATAGCTGCGCAGGCGGGTGCGCGCCGTAAGGGTTAGGTTACTAAAAGGCGCGGCGCACTCGCCGTTTTCGGTGGCCGGGTCCAATGCCAGGCGCACGCCGGCCACGTTCAGCACGATGAAGCTATGGCCGATGTGTACGGCCTCGCCGGGCATGAGGCGCCGCAATCGCTCCAGGAAGTCGGGAGAAGCAGACATCGGTTTATCTTCCACAAGCGTTGTAACACAAGCCGGGTTAAGCTCACCTCAAGCGCGCTTCAACTCTCTCTATGCTATGCTCTACCGGCTTATCCTCCTCGACCCCCATTGGCCGGCCCTACCACTCCGACCATCGTGTGCAAGCAAAACATGTCAGCCACATCCTGACCATTCGGCTTCGCTCTATGAGCGCGCTCATAGAGCGCGCTTATAGAGCGCACTCAGGAGAGCGGCAGGCGTCCGGCGATTGCCGCTTCGCGTCGCTCGGCGTCCGCTCAGGATGCCCGCCGCGCAGGACAGCCTGAGCGTGGCTTCGCTTCGCGAAGCCCGTCGAAGGACAAAGGGGCGGCACGTTCCCTGACAACCTTTGCGTGCACACGTCCACTTCGTCGGGGTTTTACTTGTCCGTTATTTTCAGTAGAATACGGCCTGCCCGGGAATTGCCCGGACTTGCCACGCCACTATGACGGAACGCGGCCCGACCCGAACGGTTCTCCACGTTGATTTCCTCACCGATACACACCGCATTACCTGTCAAGTTGAGCCTGGGCCTATCGGTATAGTCGGCACGCTGAACGACACGACCTCTTCACTGTTATTGGCGCGCAACGCCTACTTCTCGCGCCTGCAGCAGCCGACCAAGATCGTCGCTAACTTCGAAGAGATTCATCTGGTCAAAGCGCACCTGGCACTGGCGTTGCTCAACCGCCGCGAAGACCTCGGTCCACAGAGCTATCTGCGCCCGAGCGTTGGCCGCATCCTGAGCGCGCCCGTGTATCTGACCACGACGATGTTCGAGATTCGCGGCACCACCGAATTTACCAGCCGGATTGACCCGGACTCGTTGCTGATCGGCGGCGTGGGCCTGAATGCAGCACGTTACACGATGCTGTACAACGTTACCGTCATCGTGACTGCCTACCCTGATCTGCCCCCCTTCTCGGCGGGCGCCCTGGTCTTTAACCGCGACTTCGTCACCGGTATGGGCGTCCTGACTAAAGGCAAGGCCTGATGGCCAACATCCTCCTGATTGACGACGACGCCGATTTCCGCTCGATGCTAAAGCTGATGCTGACGCGGATGAACCATACCGTGTCGCTGGCCGCGCGCGGCGAAGACGGCTTCACTCAGGCCACCAACAATAAATTCGACCTGATCATCCTTGACCTGATGATGCCGGATGTGGACGGCTATGAGCTGACGCGCCGGCTGCGCGCAGAAGCTGCGACCCGTAATGTCCCCATCCTGGTGGTGACGGCCCGCACTCAGCCTGCCGACCGGGAGAGCGCCAAGGAAGCCGGCGCCGACGCCTACTTGACCAAGCCGGTGAACAATCGGGAGCTGGCCGGCCGCATCACCGAGATTCTGGCCGGCCCGCGCCCGGAGCGCCCTCTGCCCACCAACTCCGCTATCAAGGCCGCTACGCCTATCTCGGCGCCGGTGGCCGCAGCGACGGCCACGGGACGCGTGATCGTCTTTCTCGGCCTGCGCGGCGGCATGGGGAAGACCACGCTGGCGGTCAATCTGGCCGGCGCCCTGCATCGCAGTGGGCGGCGCGTCTGTCTGCTGGACTTAAGCCCTTCCGTCGGACACGTGACCATTCATCTGCGCACCCGCACGCCGGCGACCTGGGCTGAACTGCCGGCCAACGTTGATTCGCGGGCTGTTGCTCAAGTGGTGACGCGCCATGACACCGGCCTGTTTCTCATTGCCGCGCCGGCTAAGCCTGTGCGTGGCGGCCTGTCCGTCGAGGGCACACAGGCGTTGTTGACCCAGTTGCGCAGCTCCTTCGCCGATATTGTAGTGGACGGTGGACCGGCACTGGATGATGCCACGTGCGCTGCCTTGAGTGTCTGTCGGTACGCCGTGCTGGTGGTCAGCCCGGAAATCGGCTCGGTACAGACGGCCATAGCTACCCTGCGCACCCTCCCCTCCCTCAGCGTCTTTGACGAGCAGGTGAAGGTCATCCTCAACTATCCCAATCACGAAGGCCAGGTTTCCCGAGCGGCGGTGGAGAAAGCATTAGGCCGGGCAGTGGATGCGATCACGCCGTTTGACGCCGGTCAGGCGAGTGCGGTGGCGCAGGGTGTACCGCTCGTCTTCGGGCAGGCCAACACCCCCCTGGTCAATGCCATCATGGAGTTCGCGGCCACACTCTGAATAGCTGCTTTCTTCACTTTCTACTCTCTACTTTCTACCATGCCTTGACACTCTCCCTCTTCGGAAGTAGCATCAACGGCGTCCGCCCACAGTGACGGTCGTAGTGGTGCGGGCTTTATTTTGTCCGGTCTGGTATCCTTTGGCAACATGACACAGTTTACGGTTCGTTCTTCGCAGGCCGACGTGCCACGTCGCTCCTGGCTAAGCTGGCTGATCGGCCGACCCTTGCCCACCGAAGCCGCACCACATCAAACCGTCAGCAAGAAAGTCGGCCTGGCAGTCTTCGCTTCGGATGCACTCTCGTCCACCGCCTATGCAACTGAAGAAATCTTGGTCGTGTTGGCGCTGGCGGGGACGGCTTACTTCTCGCTCTCCCTTCCCATCTCCCTCGCCATCGTTGGCCTGCTGGCGATTGTTACCATCTCGTATCGGCAAACGCTCTATGCCTACCCGAACGGTGGCGGCGCGTACATCGTCTCCCGTGATAACCTCGGCGATCGCCCCGCCCTGGCCGCAGGGGCAGCATTGTGGACGGATTACATTCTGACTGTGGCCGTCTCCATCTCCGCCGGTGTGGCGCAGATTATCTCAGCCTTCCCTCAGCTTGACCCCTGGCGCGTGCCGATGGCGGTAGCCTTCATCGTGGTGATGACGGTGGTCAACCTGCGCGGTGTCAAAGAGTCCGGGACGACGTTTGCCATCCCAACCTACTTCTTTGTCGCCACCATGTTCCTGACGCTGGGCACCGGTTTCTTCCAGTACTTCACCGGTGCGCTGCGGCACGTCGAGGGCATTCATCCGGCAATCGAAAGCACCGAAGCGCTCACGTTGTTCCTCATCCTGCGCGCCTTCTCCAGCGGCTGCGCCGCCCTCACCGGCATCGAGGCCATCAGCGACGGCATCCTGGCCTTCAAACAGCCGCGCAGCCGCAACGCCGGTATCACCTTGATCTGGATGAGCACCATCCTGTCCACCATCTTTCTCGGCATGACGTTTCTGGCGCACGAGATCGAGGCGGTGCCCTCGCATACCCAAACCATCGTCTCGCAGCTGGGTATGGCAGTGTTCGGAAGCGGCAGCCCGCTTCACCTCGCCCTGCTGGGCGGCGCGACGCTGATCCTGATTATGGCTGCCAACACCGCTTTCGCCGACTTCCCCCGGCTGAGCGCCTTCCTGGCGCGCGATGGCTTCTTGCCCAAACAGCTGATGTATCGCGGCAGCCGGCTGGTGTTCAGCTACGGCATCCTGGCGCTGGCAACGGCGGCCTCGCTGCTTGTTATCGTGTTTCAGGCGCGCACCACCGCTCTCATCCCGCTATACGCCGTTGGCGTTTTCATGTCGTTCACACTGTCCCAGGCCGGCATGGCCATGCGCTGGTGGCGCAGCGGCCAGCTCAAGCCCGGCGAGGTCCGTGAGCAGATTGCCTCGCGTCTGGAGCATGACCCGCACTGGAAGCTCAAGCTGGCCGTCAACGGTTTCGGCGCCGCCAGCACCTTCGTGGTGATGTGGATCTTCGCCATTACCAAGTTCCTGGCCGGTGCCTGGATCGTCGTCATCGTCATCCCCGTCCTCGTTGTGATGTTTCTCGGCATCAACCGCCACTATCGGCGCGTCGCCCGGCAGCTCTCGCTGGACGCCTTCGGTGCGCCGATGCGCCCGCGCCGGCACCGCGTCATCCTCACCATCGGCGGTGTGCATCGCGGCACCCTGCGCGCGCTCAACTACGCCCGCGCCCTCTCGCCGGATGTGACCGCTGTGCACGTTGCGCTCGACCCGGAGGAGGAGCAGAAGGTGCGCGCCAAGTGGGAGACCTGGGGCGACGGCGTGCGTCTCGTCGTCATCCCCTCGCCCTATCGTGCGCTTATCGAGCCGCTTCTGGATTACATTCGCTCGGTCGCCCGTCGGCGTCAGCCCGGCGAACTCCTCACAGTGGTGGTGCCCCAGTTCGTGCCGGAGCGCGCCATCCACAATTTCCTGCACATGCAGACCGCCTTTGCCTTGCAAATCGGCCTGCTCGGCTTACGTGATGTCGTCATCACCGAAGTGCCGTATCATATCGAGCACGAATAGCCCGGCAAGGTTGCAAAACGGAGAGTTGACCGGGAGCAAAGCTCCCCGATCATTCCCCTATTGCTCCTACCGATCCCTATGACCACCCGAGACCAACACAACATCATCATTGTCGGCTGCGGGCGCGTGGGCACGGAACTGGCGATCTCGCTCTGTTGCAAACAGCACCGGGTGACGGTGATGGATGCCAATGCACAGGCCCTGCAGCGGCTGGGGCCGGAGTTCACAGGCCGCACCGTCCAGGGCGACGGCATGGACCGGGAGGCGCTCAAGCGGGCGGGCATTCATCAGGCGCACGCGCTGGCCGCCGTCACCTCGTCCGACAGCGTCAACATCGTCGTGGCCCGCACGGCGCAGCAAATCTACAATGTGCCGCACGTGGTGGCGCGCGTCTATAACCCGCGGCGCGCGCCGGTCTACCAAAAGCTCGGCCTACAAACCATTGCTTCATCCAGCTGGGCGGCGCAGCGCATCGAGGAGCTTATCCTGCACCCGGGCATGCGCCATCTGCACGGCGTGGGTAGCGGCGAGGTTCAAGTGTACGAGCTGGAAGTGCCGCCGGAATGGAACGGGCGACGCATCCGCGATGTGCTGCCGCCGCAGGGCGCGCTGGCGCTGGCGCTGGCGCGCGGCGGGCGCGCCTCTCTGCCGACGCCGGACACCGTGCTGCAAACCCGCGACCTGCTTCAGGTAAGCGTTGTGGATGCCGCCGCCGAAGCGTTGCGTATCACTTTGAACCATCATCACTAACTCCGAGAGGGCCTTATGCGTGTCATGATTGCCGGCGGCGGTCGCACCGGCTCCCATCTGGCCGAGCTGCTGATTGCGCAGGGCCACGATGTCCGTATCGTCGAAGACCGCCCGGCTACCATTGCCAACCTGCACCGCGAGTTGCCCACCGAGGTCATCGTGGAGGGCGACCCGACCGACCCGAACGTGCTGGAGCAGGCCGGCATTCGCGAAGCGCACGTGCTGGCCGCCGTCACCCCGGACGACGCCGACAATCTGGTGATTGCGGCGCTGGGACGCATTCAGTTCGGCGTGCGCCGCATCATCGGGCGTGTCAACAACCCGCGCAACGCCTGGCTCTTCAATCAGGACTTCGGTATTGACGTAGCCCTCAATCAGGCCGACGTGATGGCCAAGCTCATCGAGGAAGAAATGTCGCTGGGCGACATGATGACGCTGCTCAAGCTGCGGCGCGGCGAATACTCCATTGTTGAGGAAAAACTCCCGCCGCAATCGCCCATGTTCAATGCCCCGCTCAAGGATTTGCCCCTGCCGAATGAGTGCGTGATCGCCGCCGTCATCCGCAAAGGCAAGATGCTGATCCCACGCGGCACCATGACCTTTGAGGAAGGCGACGAGGTGCTCGCGGTTGTCCACAACGACTCGATAGACGCGCTCAAGGCGCTCTTCGGCTCAATGCCGCGTGCGCGGGAGTGAAGGGCGGAATCGGCCGCTCAGCCGTGCAGGCGGCTTTCCGTTGTCGAACGCTCGGTCGTTAGGGTCGCGGCAGGATGCGCCGCAGTACGTCCAGGTACTTGAAGGCACGGCCTGCGCCCAGAGCTACGCAGGCCATCGGATTTTCGGCAACGTAGGCAGGGATGCCCGTCTCGTTGGTCATCAGCCGGTCAATGCCGCGCAACTGGGCTGTGCCGCCGCACAGTAGCATACCCCGCTCGATGATGTCCGAAGCCAACTCAGGCGGCGTCTTCTCCAGCACGCCTTTCACCGTTCCCACCATCAGGCTAAGTGGTTCGTGCAGGGCTTCCGTCACTTCGCCGGTCGTCAGAGTAATGGCGCGTGGCAGGCCGCTCACCTGATCGCGGCCCTGAATCTCAAAGCTTTCTTCCTCTTCCGGCGGCAGCGCGGCACCGATGTTCAGCTTGATTTCTTCGGCGGTCGTATCGCCGATGATCAGGCCGTATTTCTTGCGCACATAGCCGGCGATGGCCTCATCCAGCCGCCGTCCACCGAGGCGCGCTGCATTGGCCGCCACCAGGCTGTGCATCGAGATTACGCCCGCCTGTGTCGTGCCACCGCCAAGCACGGCCACCAGGCTTCCGGTCGGCGTTTGCACGGAGAGGTCGGCCCCGTAGGCAGCCGCCAGCGGCTCAGGCAGTAGGAAGGCTTCACCGGCGCCGGCCTCCAGCACGGCCTCCTGCACGGCACGGCTCTCTACACTCGTCACCCCGTAGGGCACGGTGATGATGACCTTGGGCCGGAACAGGCGGAACGGCCCGCAAACTTTTTCGATAACATATTTGAGCAGGCTGACGGTGACGTCGTAATCGGCGATGACGCCGTCGCGCAGCGGGCGGCTGACCTCGATGGTCTCCGGCGCACGGCCGTACATATCCTTGGCCGCCTGTCCGATCTCCAGAACCTTCTGCTCGCGGATGGAGATGGCGACGACGCTTGGCTCGTGCAGGACGATCTGCCCGCCTTCACACACGAGCACGTTGAACGTGCCCAGGTCAATGCCGAGCTCCCGACGAAACAACGACATAGCGAGGGGGCACCCGCTCAGCGCAGCTCGTCGCCGCTGCCCATCGGCCCCGGGGCGCGGCGTTTGCGCGCAACGCTGAGGCGCAGGTTGGAGCGGCGCAAGGCGGCCTCGGCCTTGAGGAAGGCTTCTGAGTCGCGCGGTGCATTCTTGAGCGACTCCTCGGCTCGGCGGCGCGCTTCCTCGGCGCGGGCGATATCAATCTCGTCCGAGTGCTCAGCGGCGTCGGCCAGCACCGTCACCAGATCGGGCTGCACTTCCATAAAGCCGCCGGAGATGGCGAACAATTCCTCGCGCCCGCCCATGCGCACCTTGAGCACGCCGGTCTTGAGCGTGGTCAGCAAAGGCGCATGGTGCGGCAGGATACCCATCTCGCCGTCGGCCCCCGGCGCAACGACGATGTCCACCTCGCCTTCAAAGACCTTTCGATCCTGAGAAACGATCTCGCAGCGGATTGGCATGTTGGTCGGTTGGTCGAGTAGTCGAGTAGTCGAGTAGTCAAGTAGTCAAGTAGTCTTTTGGTCGAGTAGTCGGACTACCTGACTACCCGACTATCGGACTACTTAGCTTTCGGCCAGCTTGGCCGCCTTGGCCCGCGCGTCCTCGATGGTGCCGACGTAGCGGAAAGCTTCCTCCGGCAGGTCGTCAGCCTCGCCGTCGAGGATGGCGCGGAAGGACGCCACCGTGTCCTTGAGCTTGACGTACACGCCCTTGATGCCGGTGAACTGTTCGGCGGTGACAAACGGCTGACTGAAGAACTTCTCAATCTTGCGGGCGCGCGCCACCAGAATTTTGTCGTCCTCGCTTAACTCGTCCACGCCCAGGATGGCGATGATGTTTTGCAGGTTCTTGTAACGCTGCAGCACGCGCTGCACCTCGCGGGCCGTGTTGTAATGTTCTTCGCCCACGATGTTGGGATCGAGGATGCGACTGGTGGAAGCCAGCGGATCCACCGCCGGATAGATGCCCTTCTCGGCGATGGAGCGTTCGAGCGCAAGTGTCGCGTCCAGATGCGTGAACACGGCCACCGGCGCGGGATCGGAGTAATCGTCCGCCGGCACATACACGGCCTGCATCGAAGTGATGGAGCCGTTCTTGGTGGAGGTGATGCGCTCCTGCAGCTCGCCCATTTCGTTGGCCAACGTCGGCTGGTAGCCCACGGCGCTCGGCAGCCGGCCTAGCAGCGCCGAGACCTCCGAGCCGCTCATCACGTAGCGGAAAATGTTGTCAATGAAGACAAGCACATCCTTACCCTGGTCGCGGAAGTATTCGGCCATGGTCAGACCGGTGAGGCCGACGCGCAGCCGCACGCCCGCCGGCTCGTTCATCTGGCCGAAGACCATCACCGTGTCCTTCATCACGCCGGATTCCATCATCTCGCGGCGCAGGGCGGTGCCTTCGCGCGTGCGCTCGCCGATGCCGATGAAGACCGAGTTACCCTTGTGCACGCGTGCCACCGAGGAGATAAGCTCGGTGATGATGACGGTCTTGCCTACGCCCGCGCCGCCGAAGACACCCGTCTTACCGCCTTTGGTGAACGGCGCGATCAGGTCAATGACCTTGATGCCGGTCTCGAACACCTCCACGCGGGTCGCCTGGTCCTCGAAGGCGGGCGCGGGGGCATGGATAGGGCGATAGAATTCAGACACGACCGGGCCGGCCTGGTCAATCGGGCGGCCGAGCACGTTGAAGATGCGACCCAGAGTTGCCGGGCCGACGGGCACCTTTATCGGCCCGCCGGTGGCGATGGCCGGGGTGCCACGCTGGAGGCCATCGGTGGTGTCCATTGCCACGCAGCGCACCCAGTTGTTGCCGAGGTGCTTCTGCACTTCAAGGACGAGCGGCTCGGCATTGGGCCGCGGGACTTCAATCGCCTCGAACAGGTCGGGCAGACCGTCCTCGGGAAATTCGCAGTCCACTACACCGCCAAGCACTTGCACAATTTTTCCGGTCGAAGTGGCCATGAGTAATCTCCGGTCTTCAGTCTTTAGTCTTCGGTCTTCAGTCTTCAATCATGCCGACTGAAGAGTGATGATTGCTCTGCTTTCGCCAACGCTTCCGCACCGCCGGCAATATCGAGCATGTCGCTGGTGATGGCAAGCTGACGGGCCTTGTTGTATTGCAACTGCAAGCTGGCAATCAGGTCCTTGGCATTGTCAGTAGCGTTGCGCATGGCCGTCATGCGGGCCGCATGTTCACTGGCCTGCGATTCGAGCAACGCCTGATAGACCTGCAGTTGCGTGAAACGCGGGATGATGATGTCAAGGAGCTGCTCCTGAGACGGCTCATAGATGTACGCCGCCAGCGGGCCGCGTACGCGGGCTTCGCCGGCCGCCTCCCGTGCGTATTCCGACTCCGGCTGCAGGGGCAGCACCTGCCCGATGCGAGGTTCCTGCCGAATCATACTGATGAAATCCGTGTAGGCCAGCACCACGCGATCGGTGCGCCCGCTCAAGAAATCGTCTATCAGCAAACGCCCGATCGGAGCGATGTCTTTAAACGATGGCGTGTTCGGCAGACCGATGAACTCGGCGACGACGTTCTGGCGGCGGCGCACCAGCAAGTCGCGTCCCTTGCGCCCGACGGCGACGAAGCGGACGGGCACACTCTGGTCACGGGCAAAGTTCAGCGCCAGACGCAGCACATTGGTGTTGTACGCGCCGCACAGGCCGCGGTCGCTGGTATACACCACGATGGTGACGTTGCGGACCTCGCGGCGCGTCTGGAGCAGCGGGTGCAGCGAGGCCATGTTGCCCGGCTGCTCGCTCAGATGTTGCAGGATTTGTAGCGCCTTGGCTGCATACTGGCGCGTCGCCAACACCGCCTGCTGCGCCTTGCGCACCTTCGAGGCGCTCACCGCCTCCAACGCGCGCGTCACCTGGGAGATGTTCTTCACGCTCCGAATCTGGAGCCGCATGTCACGGAGAGAGGGCATCTGGAATTTCTGATTTCTGATTTTCGCTTGAGGGTCACAAATCCAGAGTTTGCTATCCGTTATCCGCTATCTGCCATCTGC
>JAVQXV010000378.1:0-1900 GCA_033577755.1 Anaerolineales bacterium | reverse complement strand
ACGAAATACGCACTACGTCTTGCTCTTCATCTTCGCCAGTATCGCGGCCAGTCTTTCGTTGCCGGCGGCGGGCGGCTTCCAATCCACATGCACAGACTGCGCACCCTGCGCCCGCAGGCTGGCATGGAAAGATTCTAGGCCGACGTTCAGCGCGGCCAGCGGTTGGGCAAAGCGGTCGAGGGCGATGGGCGGGGCGGCGATGGCCGGCGCGTTTGCAAATCGGCCGCTCACATAGGCCAGCGCCTCGCTTGGATCGGTGAACACTCTGCAACCCGCACTCTGTAACTTCTCAACCTGCGACTTCATGTTCTGCGGGTCGGCCTCCGTCCCCACCACCATTGCCACAATCTCCGGTCTTCGGTGATTCGTCTTCAGTATTTCCTCGATTACCGGCGCCAGCTCGCTCGCCGGGTCTGGATGGGCGCCCTCGCCCAGCACCACGTCCATCAGGATGAGGCCCACTTCGGGGTCGGCGGCCTCCTGTCTCAGCCGGCGGAGGCGCAGGTCGTTGTCCAGCATCGGGTGCAGCCGTCCGACGGTGAACTCGTCGCCCCCCAGGTCGAGGATGGTGTGGGCCTGGCTCTTGAGCGGGTCGGGGAGAGATTGGTGCTTGGAGATTGGAGAATTGGAAAACAGAGGATACAGCGTGGCTTGTAACACCAGCATGGCCTCGTAGGCCAGCGTACCGCCGGAGAACAGGCCGCGCAGATAGCCGATGACTGAAGACTGATGACTTGAGTCACCGGTCTTCAATCTTGGATCATCTTTTTTCTCCGTTACTTCAACAGCCAGCTGCGCCGCCTCGCTCAGGCTCGTCGCAAAGTGCAGGTTGCCAAGCGTGCGCGCGGGCGGCGGGTAGCCGATGAAATCCACGATGACCGGCTTGCCGCAGACCTGTGCATGGGTGAGCAGGCGCGTGGCGACTTCGGGGGCGGGGGGCTTGCTGAGGAGGACGATGACGTGCGTATCCGGGTCGCGCGCCAGCAAATCCAGAGCCTGATGGGCGGTGATGGCGCCGACCTCGGCCCTGAGGTCGCGCCCGCCGGTGCCGATCGCCTGCGAGACGCCGCCGCCGAGCGCGTGGATGCGAACGCTGACCGCCTGCAGGCCGGTGCCGCTCGCCGCCACAATCCCGATGTGGCCGCGCCGCACGCGATTAGCAAAGCCCAGCCCGACGCCGTTGACGATGGCCGTGCCGCAGTCCGGCCCCATCACCAGCAGGCCCTTCTCGCGCGCCGTCTGTTTGAGGGCGACCTCGTCTTCGAGCGAGACGTTATCGCTGTAGAGAAAGACATACTTGCCGAGGTTGAGCGCCTCGCGGGCCACGCCCGCCGCAAAGCGCCCCGGCACGGAGACAAGCACCCAGCCCGCTTCGGGCAGGAGCTTGGCGGCGGCCTCCAGGCTGCGCGGGCGGAAGTCGCCCTCCCGGCTCGGTCGTTTGCGTGCCAGCAGCGCGTCAACCTGTGCCAGCGCTTCTTTGGCGTGCGGCTCGTCATCGGCCTTGACGACGATGAGCAGGTCATCCGGGCCGGCGCTGTCGGCTTCTGGGGTGAGCAGGTTGCTCGCGGCCAGTAGGTCTTTGTTGGCCGGGTTCGCCATCACCACGCCGGCGTCCTGCACACCGGGCAGGCCGAGCAGTGCGCGTTGCAGTTGCATGAGCACGACCGAGTCGTAGTAAGCGCCTTTGCGAATCTCGCTATGGATGGTCATAGAGTCGTGGTGTGTATTGCGTATTGCGTATAGCGTATTGCGTATTGCGTGCTGCACTACGTGCGTACGGAATACGCAACACGCAATACGTTTTCTATCTCTGCCGCCCAGGCCAGCAGCTGCTCATCCGCGCCAAAGCGTCCGACGAGTTGCAGCCCGACGGGCAGGCCGTTGATTTCGCCGGAGGGCA
>JAVQXV010000377.1:0-1905 GCA_033577755.1 Anaerolineales bacterium | reverse complement strand
CCGATGAACATCGCCGGCTCGAAAGCCCTCCTCACCGGCGCGTCCAGCGGCATCGCGCTGCGGGCCGGGCGCGTGGCCTTCAAGTACGGCATCAAGGAGATCGGCCCCATCCTGGGCATAAACATGCCCAAATCCGCCCGATGGTTCTGTGGAAACGCCCAACGAGCATCGCCGACGGTTCCATCTGCCGCTGCCAGAACACGCTCATAAACCAGGCCGTAGTCAATACCATCATGCCCGCTGTAACATCCCGGCGTTCCGATCCCTCCTATAGGTCGCCGGATACCATCGTTATGGACCACGGTTGATGAGATCGGTTCGCCGAAATCCTTCTCGCCGGTGAAATAGATAGGATACTCATGGTCGAACACGCAGTTGACCTGTTCGCTGCCATAATATGGCGGATACAGAAATGGGGTTACGGCCAATTGCAAACGTAGATGAGGCAGTCTGTCGATCAGTCGCTCTGCACCCGATGCATGCCAAGGCCAGAGGACAAAACCTACCACAGCGCACAAAACTGTAAGCAACAATCTGATTGCTGCCCTTCCCATCATTTCCTCCTCGGTCAACCGACAAAGCTGAGCATTCCTATCACTCACAGCTATGGTGCCGGTCTGACCAGCCAAGCGCTGTAGTTGGCGAGTATCTGGCGATAATCCCCACTATCAAGATTGATCAGAAATAGACCGGCGTCTTTGCCCTCAATTGCGCTGCTGATTGTCAAGACCATTTGCCGACCATCAGGTGAGCAAGCCCCGAACCAAAAGCGTTGTAAGCCGGACAAGCTGAACAACTGGCGTAGATTCTGACCGGCTTTATCTATGAAATTAATGACCACAGGCTGCGTGATATCGGTGCTCTCCATGAAAACAATCTCCGAGCTATCTTGTGACCAGCAAAAGGGGCCTAAGGAATAAATCCCGTCACTATCCATTGGGACATAGATTCTCTGCGTCTGCTGGCTTACAACTTCTATGATGTACAAACCACCGTCTTTGCCAAAGTAAGCTGCGTACAGACCATCCGGGGATACGGTTGGAAAAGACCGCCCAATCATAAATGTTGGGGGTGCGGAGTCCGGTGGAACGAAGACACCCGATTTGAAGTCGGCATCGGATATCTGCAATTGAGTCAGACCCGTACCGTCGCTCCTAATGGAGAAATAGGCGCTCTCAATGCCCGGCCCACTATCGCAAATTGCTCCCCCTTCACACGAAAACCCGCTAAACCAAATCTCCCACACCTCCGGCGCGGCGGTTGCCGTGGGCGTCGCTTCGCTTACGGGCGTCTCCGTCGGCGGGGCGGCGGTGGTGGGCAACGCACTCGGCGCAGCACTCGGCGTGGCGGGCGCGGCGTAGCCCGTGGTGGGCGGCGCCGGGTAGCCCGTGGTCGTCACCGGCGCACACGCACTCAGCCACAGGGTCAGGGCCAGCAGGGCGTGTTGGGTCTTCATCGCAATCTCCTCGGGTCGTGCTAACGGTCACGGATGAAGACAGGATAACGCGTGTCGGCGTTTTGCGTGGCGCGGCTCACTACTCCATTCGTCAGCGCGTACAGCCACACATCGCTCAGGCCGCCATGTTACTGCCGCGCCGGCCTCGCCCGGCTTATCCGCTCCCATCCATTCCCCCATCCACTAACGGAACTCCGCCGTTCCCAACCATCCCCCACCAATCCCAACCCATTACCTAACTCTCTTCTTACGCATAGGTCGTGCCGGGCATGCAGGCACGATGTTAGGATACAATACAATTCAAGCCGGCTTCTCCAAAGGAGCTGAGGCCGTTGTCATGCGTAAGATCATCCTCCGCGACGAGCGCCACATTCATCCCTTCAATGAAGAGGCACGTGATCTGCGCGTGCAGAATAAGCCGCTTTGGCTGCACCAGCGCGACACGCTCT
>JAVQXV010000058.1:0-17035 GCA_033577755.1 Anaerolineales bacterium | reverse complement strand
GCTCGGTGAGGCCCAGCAGCATCAGGATGGTCGTCGTCTTGCCGGAGCCGTTCGGTCCAAGCAGCCCAAAGACCTCGCCACGCCGGATGGTTAGGTTGAGGTTCTCGACGGCGACCTTCGTCCCGTAGCGCTTGCTCAGTCCCTTTGTCTCAATGACTGTTTCCATAGCCTGGGTCCGCTACAAAAACACACTACAGAGTACGCCGAGAGCGCAGAGTCCTTTATGGATCTGCGTGCTCTCGCGATGATGGATTGGGGCTTACTGCCCTGGAGTCATCGTCTGCCAAAGCGCGCCACCGCCAACGCCACCACACCCAGCGCAGCGGCGATCAGGCCCAGGCCGACGATGCCCCACCACGTCGAGGTCTCGACCGTGATGCGGAACTCGCTGGATTCGAGGCTGCCGCCGGCCGGCACGGCGCGGAGCGTCACCATGTAGTCGCCGGCGATCGCCTTTTCCGGCGGCTTGATGTTGGCCTTGACCTGCACTTCGCTATCGGGCGCCAGCTCGGGGATGATCTCCGGGTCGAAGGTGACCGACCACTGGGCAGGCGCCGAGGCCTCCAGGCGTATCTCTCTGGCCGGCGCCGTCCCCGCGTTTCTCACGATCAGCTCCAGCGGCGTCTCCTGGCCGGCGGTAGCGCGGCCGCTCAGGCGTCCATCCGGCGCCGTGAGGGTCAGGTCGAACTGGCCCGTCACCGCGGCCGTCAGTTTGACCTCGTCGGAGATTTGCTCGCTCTCGACCCGTACCAAGATGGGATAGTCGCCGGCGGGCGTCTGTCGCGCCGGGCGCACTTCAACGTCCACGTTCTCCGTTTGCCCGGCCCGGATGGGCAGGCTGGTCAGTTCCTGGCCGGCCGACTTGAACGTGACGGTGAAGTTCTCGGGCGCCTGATAGTTGAAGCTGACCAGGGCTTCTTGGTCGGAGTCATTCTTGATGCGCATCCGGTAGGTGAATGTGGAATTAGGCGAACCGCGCTGCAGCGGCCGTTCAACATCGGCAGTGAGGCGCGGCGGCAGGCTGCTCCCAACGATGAACTCCAGCGGCAGCTGGGCCTGCACCGTCCCGCCACGGGCGACCACCTGGAGCCGGTAAGTGCCATCGGCGACATCCTCCGGCAGCTCGACGCTCAGCGTCACCTTCTGGGTACTCCCTTCCGGCACATAGACTGAGCGCACTACACGGCCGCCTCCTTGAAAGACCACGCGCCAGCCATCGGGTACATCACGGATTTCGAGCCGTACCGTCTCAGAAGGCAGGTTGACGCTCTTCAGGTCTAGCGAGATGCTCAGCGTTTCTCCGGCGCGCACCTCCTGTGAGGGATAAGTGGTGAACAGGAGCAGCTGGCCGGAGTCGGTCTGGGCGTAAGCGGCGCCAAAGGCGGATAGGCTCAGACAGAGTGCGATCAGGATGCGGATGAAGCGAGGCATAGCAGACTTCTCCTCCGTGCGTGAGTTATGCCCTGGGCCGGGCGCGGCGCCTCCTGCCGCGCCCGGCCGGAACGAGGGAACACGGGCCGCTTAGTACTCCGGCGCAGGCGCCGGCCCGTTTTTAGCGCCTTTCTTCTCCGGGGCGTCGGTGATGAGCGCCTCGGTGGTGAGCAGCATACCGGCAATCGAGACAGCGTTCTCGACCGCCGTGCGCGTCACCTTCGCCGGGTCAATGATGCCGGCCTGAATCATATCCACATAGTTGCCGGTCATCACGTCGAAGCCGATGTTCTTGTTTTTCTCTTCTTTCTGGCGCTTGCGGACCTCCGCCAGCACGACCGAGCCATCCATGCCGGCGTTTTCGGCGATCTTGCGCGCAGGAGCCTCCAGAGCACGGCGCAGGATGGCCAGGCCGTAGCGGGCCTCCTCATCCTCAAGCTCCACTTTGTCCAGCGCCGAGATGGCGTTCAGCAGCGCCACGCCGCCGCCGGGCACGATGCCCTCTTCCACTGCCGCGCGGGTTGCCGAGAGCGCATCCTCTACGCGGTGCTTCTTCTCCTTCATCTCGACTTCGGTGGCCGCGCCGACGCGGAGGATGGCCACGCCGCCGGAGAGCTTGGCCAGCCGCTCCTGCAGCTTCTCCTTGTCGTAGTCCGAGGTGGTTTTCTCAATTTCGGCCTTGATTTGCTCGATGCGGCCCTTGATTTCCTTCTCTCGACCCTTGCCGCCGACGATGGTAGTGTTGTCCTTATCGGCCACCACTTTGGCCGCCTGGCCGAGGTCACTCAGGGTAACCGACTCCAGTTTACGGCCGGTCTCCTCGCTGATGAACACGCCGCCGGTTAGGATGGCGATGTCCTGCAGCATGGCCTTGCGCCGGTCACCGAAGCCGGGGGCCTTGACGGCCAGCACGTTGAGCGTACCGCGCAGTTTGTTGAGCACCAGCGTCGCCAGCGCCTCGCCGTCTACGTCCTCGGCAATGATCACCAGGTCACGTTTGCCGGCCTGCACCAACTTCTCCAGCAGCGGCACGAGGTCTGCCGCAGCGCTGATTTTCTTTTCATAGACCAAGATGTACGGCTCTTCCAACCGGGCCTCCATGGCCTCATGGTCGGTAATGAAGTACGGCGAGATGTAGCCGCGGTCGAACTGCATGCCCTCGACGTACTCCGTCTCGAAGGCCAGACCCTTGGACTCCTCCACCGTGACCACGCCATCCTTGCCGACCTTATCCATCACATCGGCGATCAGGTTGCCGATCTCGACGTCGGCGGCGGAGATGGAGGCGATGTGGGCCATGTCTTCCTTGCCCTCCACCTTGCGCGCCATTTTGCGCAGCGCCTCCGAGACGGCCCGTTGCCCGGCTTCCAACCCGCGCTTAATCAGCATCGGGTTGGCGCCGGCGACGATGTGCTTCAGGCCCTCGGTGAAAATCTGATGGGCGAGCACCGTCGCCGTGGTTGTGCCGTCGCCGGCCACGTCGTTGGTCTTGGTAGCGGCCTCCTTAAGCATTTGCGCCCCCATGTTTAGATACTTGTCTTCCAGTTCAATTTCTTTGGCGACTGTCACACCGTCATGGGTGATGGTGGGCGCGCCGAACTTCTTGTCCAGTGCAACGTTGCGGCCCTTAGGGCCGAGCGTGGTCGCCACCGCTGTGGCCAAGATGTCTACTCCTTGCTTGAGATATCGGCGAGCTTCATCCTGAAAGACGAGTTGCTTTGCAGCCATAAACAAACCTCCATGAACATGAATAGGCTGAACGTTGGCGAGTGCACCGACTCGGGAAGCTCAGGTCACAATCGCCAGCACGTCGCTTTCCCTGAGAATCAGATACTTCGCGCCGTTCTGCTTGATCTCGGTACCGGCATATTTGGCAAATAGGATGCGGTCGTTCGGGCTGACCTCGATGGGGATGCGCTCTCCTTTTTCATTGCGCGCCCCCGGCCCGACGGCGAGCACCCGACCCTGCATCGGCTTCTCTTTAGCCGTTTCGGGCAAGAGCACGCCTCCGGGCGTCCGATCCTCCGCCTCAATCGGCTCTACAATCAAGCGGTCGTTCAGTGGTTTGAGGTTCAACTTTGGCATAGACGCATACTCCTTTGCCGCGGCCGGCCACGCTCCATCGCAGGCCGGCAGCGACAGACATCGGGCAGTCAGCACGCCAAGTTGCGCATCTTACAGGCGTACCCGGCAGTGGACTGCGCTCTCTTGGATTTTGAGTGGGTATGTTCGACGATTTGCGTATAAACGCAGCATATTAGAAATTCGCTAACACAGCATATTAGAAATTCGCTAACGCCTTGCGTGCCGAATTATTAGATTTATGTCTGCCGAGCGCGGTGCCGGTCGCCTCCCGAGGCAGAGAACAGCGCTGAATTGACCCTGTCGGCTCAATACGGCTTAATCAGCTGCACATCCTCGACTTCTAGCCACTGCTCTTCCGGCGTCGCGCACAGCCCGAAGCTGAACTTGCCCGCGCGCGAGGCGATGGCGTACTGGTTATCTATCCATATCACCAGTCCAAGCGGGCCGCGCGGCGGAGCGGGGGAGCGTAACCTTTCGGCGCCGTCCACACGGAGGACTGCCTCGGTTTCGCGCCAGTCAATCTCGTAAGTGTGCCAGTCGGTGAGCGCCACATCATCGAGTAGGGCCTCGTGTGCCCGGATGAATCGACGCGCGCCAGCCATCACCGGCGCGCCCAGCCCCGGCACAAAGGTCAGTGCCACCGCTACAGCCGCCGCCGGGGCAAGCAGCAGCGACGGATAGTGCCCGGCGTTGAGCGTCGCCGCCTTCCAGCCGCAGCCCGGCACGCCTTCGGCCAGCGCCATATCCGAGGGCGGCGAAGCGTAGAAGAACCAGACTGTGTTGGGCGCGGCCAGCACACCGCCTCCGGTGAGGGTGAAGGGGTTGTTCCAGAAGCCGAAGCCCAGCGTGCCGATCGGTTGGGGATGCGAGGCGCGCGCCCGCAGGCGCAGGGCAACCGGCGGAGAGTCCGGCAACTTGTGTCGGGCGCTCCTGCCATAGTCATCCAGCTGAGCATCTGCATACTGCCGCGTGTCGAGCGGCGGCAGGCTCAGGCGCCAACTCGCCTCGCCGATGCGCTTCACACAACCGCCACCGATTTCCACAACGTTGAGCATAACCTGAGTATACCCGGACTACTCGACCACTCCCGATTGCCGGACCCGCTCCGGAACTTCAGCTGCCAAGACTGCGTTCCAATGCCATTCCAAGTCTTCCATCCGCCGTTGCTCGAAGTAGGCGTGGAGTCGTCTTAGAGAGTGTCTTAAAACCCTAGTACGGACTTGAAAAGTCGGGCAAACTTGTGGCATGAACAAAACTCGAAAAGTGTATCCCACCGACCTCACCGACGCCGAAGGGGTGTGCACGCAAAGGTTGTCAGGGAAGGTGCCACCCCTTCGACTGCCGCTTCGCTTCGCTCAGCGTCCGCTCAGGGTGCGGCTGACATGTTTTGCATGCACACCCGAAGGGAAGGTCATCGCGCCCCATCTGCCCCAACCGCAAGCCACCGGCCGTCTACACCTACTTCCGCAAATGGCGCCTGGAGGGCACCTGGGAGCGAATCAACGCTGCGCTGCGCGAAGCAGTCACAAGCTAAGCGAGACCCCCAGCCTAGTGCGGTCATTATAGATAGCCAGAGCGGGAAGACGGCCGAAGGCGGTGACGAGCGAGGCGATGAGGCCGGCAAGAACATTGCCGGACGCAAACGGCATTTGGTCGTGGACACGCTGAGGCCGGTCTTGCCGGTTGTCGTCACCGCGGGCAGTGTGCAAGACCGGGATGGCGCTAAAGAAGTGCTGTGCTTGCTGTTTGAGCGCTTCCGGCAGTCGAAAGGTGGGCTGCCGCTTGAAGAAGATTGGGGCCGATGGCGGCTATGGTGGCGAGTTGATCAACTGGGTCAAAGCGACCTTCGGCTGGACGCCGGAGATCGTCAAGAAATTGGGTGACCAAATCGGCTTCCAGGTGCTGCCCAAGCGCTGGATTGTCGAACGCACCTTTGGCCGGCTCACTCGCCGGCGTCGCCTGAGCCGCGACTACGAGCGCCTGCCCGGAACCGGTGAAGCGTTTATCTATGTGGCGATGATCCGCCTGATGACTCGAAGATTGGCTCATGGGTGAGTTTTAAGACGCTCTCTGAGAACGCTGAGATGCTAGACTCAGCGGTCCATATTTTTCAGCGCCTCAGCAATTTCCAAGGATGCGCCTCGCCCTTCTCGGCTACCCTCTTTCCCACTCGCTCTCGCCGGTAATGCACAACGCGGCGCTGGCGCATGTTGGCTTGAGCGACTGGCGCTACGAGGCCTGGCCGGTAGAGCCGACGCGGCTGGGCGAAGCAGTGGCTACTCTGCGCGGCAGCGAGTATGCCGGCGCGAACGTCACCGTGCCGCACAAGGAGGCCGTCATCCTGTTCCTCGATGGGCTGACGCCAGTCGCGCAGGCTATCGGCGCGGTGAATACTATCGTGAAACGCCCTCACCCCCTAGCCCCCTCTCCCACAGGGGAGAGAGAATCGGGGGGTGAGGGGTTGATTGGCCACAACACCGACGCGGCCGGCTGGCTGGCTGATTTGCACGCGCTCGGCGTGACAATTGCAGGCCGGACGGTGCTGGTGCTAGGCGCGGGGGGCGCGGCGCGGGCCGCCGTCGCCGGTTGTGCGAGCGTTGGGGCTTCCGTCCGCATCATCGCCCGCCGTCGCGAGCAGTCATCCGGTCTTCAATCTCTAATCTCTCATCTCGAAATCTTTGAGTACACTCCCTCCGACCTCCGTCGCGCCGCTGCCGATTGCGCCCTCATCGTCAACTGCACGCCGCTGGGGATGGCGCCGAACGTGGATAGTTCGCCCTGGCCGGACGGCGTTCCCTTCCCGCCCGGCGCGTTTGTGTACGACATGGTCTACAATCCTGCCGAGACGCGCCTGACGCGGCAGGCCAGGGCCGCCGGGCTGCGCGCCGCTACCGGCCTCGGCATGCTGGTGGAGCAGGGCGCGCTGGCCTTTGAGCTGTGGACGGGCCGTCCTGCCCCGCGCGCGCTGATGCGGGCAGCGGCGGAGGCAGAGTTGAATAGTCGCTTTGCATAGTGCGTGTTCTGTATTGCGTATTGCGTGTTGCGTAACCGGGTCTCAATCTCCAATCTCAAATCTCAAATCTGCAATCTGCAATCTGCAATCTGCAATCCAAAATGCCCCTCCGTTTTCTCACTGCCGGCGAATCGCATGGCCCTGCCGTCCTCACCATCTTGGAAGGGATGCCTGCCGGGCTGCCGCTCTCGCCCGAAGACATCAATCCCGACCTGGCGCGGCGCCAGGGGCTGAGCGCCGGCGGCAAGCCCTATCCCGGCGCCAGCCCGCGCATGAAGCTCGAACGCGACAGCGCGCATATCCTCAGCGGCGTGATGGCCGGCGTCACCATCGGCGCGCCGATTGCGGTGCAGGTGGCGAACCTCGACCACGCAAAGTGGAAGGGCAAAGCCATCGCGCCGATGACCATCCCACGCCCCGGCCACGCCGACCTGACCGGCGCGCTGAAGTACGCGCACAGCGACCTGCGGATGAGCCTGGAACGCGCCTCCGCTCGCGAGACCACGGCGCGCGTCGCTGCCGGCGCCATTTGCCGCAAGCTGCTGGCCGAGTTCGGTGTACGCGTCGGCAGCTACGTCGTCGAGATCGGCGGGGTGCGCGCCGACCTGACGGACATGCCGCTCGAAGACCGCATCGCGCGCGCGCTCGAGTCCGATATCGCCTGCCCGGATGAGGCCGCCGCTGCGGCAATGCGCGCCCGCATTGAGGCCGTCATCCGCGCCAAAGATACGCTCGGCGGTGTGTTTGAGGTGGTGGCGCTCGGCGTGCCGCCCGGCCTCGGTTCACACGTCCATTGGGATCGCCGCCTCTCAGGCCGCCTGGCGCAGGCGCTACTTAGCATCCATGCTATGAAGGGTGTCGAAATCGGTGATGCGTTCGAGAATGCGAAGAAGACGGGGACGCAGGTGCATGACGAAATCCTGCTGGCAGATGATGGAGACTCGACCGCAGGCGGCGGCCGTTTATTGCGCCCTACCAATCGAGCTGGAGGACTGGAGGGCGGCATCACCACCGGCCAGCCCATCGTGCTGCGCGTGGCCATGAAGCCCATCGCGACTACGTTAACGCCGCTGAACTCGGTGGATTTGGCGAGCGGCGAGCCGCGCCCGGTGGAATACGAGCGCTCGGACTTCTGCGCCGTGCCGCGCGCCGGCGTCATCGGCGAGGCGATGGTCTGCTTCGTACTGGCGGATGCACTACTGGAAAAACTCGGCGGCGACTCGCTCGCCGAGATGAAGCCGCGTTTCGAGGCGCTGCGCCGTGCCCGCCTCAGCGACTTGCTCATGCGTAATGAGCCAACGGTCTTCTGGGGAACGGAGGAGCAGAACACGTAACACGCAATACGCAATACGAGATACGTGTTGCGTATTCCGTATTTCGTATTGCGTATTGCGTATCCCGTCACCCTGTCATGCCACGCCATGAACATCGTTCTCTACGGCCCCCCTGGCTCGGGCAAGACCACCGTCGGTGAAGTGCTGGCGCGGAAGCTGGGGCGTGAGTTTGTGGATGTGGACGCCGTGATTGCGGCGCGCACCGGCCTGAGCGTGCCGGAGCTGTTCGCACAGCACGGCGAAGCTGCCTTCCGACGGATCGAGTCTGAAGTGTGTGCGGAGCTGGGCGCACGCGACAGCTTGGTGATTGCGCCCGGCGGCGGCGCGCTGCTCAACGCCGACAACCGCGCCGCGCTGGAACGAAACGGCGTGGTCTTCTGCCTGCGCGCTGCGCCGGACGTTTTGCTGGAGCGCCTTCAGCGCGAGGGCAACCGACCCCTGCTTGCCGGCGACGACCCCGCCGCAAAACTCCATGCCCTGCTCGGAGCGCGCCGTGCGCTGTACGACTCGTTTCCTGAACAGCTGGATACCTCGCAGCAAAAGCCGTCTCAGGTCGCGGACGAGATTGCGCAGCGCTTGCAGCCGCGCACGCTGCTCGTGGACACGCCCGGCTTTCGGCATGAGATTGTGCTTGGCTATGGCCTACTGGCGCAGCTGCCGCAACTGCTCGCCGAACGCAACCTGAACGGCGCGGCGCTGGTGGTCACTGATGAGAACGTTGCGCGGGCAACCGGCGGCGGAAGGTGGATGTCGGTCAATGGACTAGCGTCTGTCGTCGTCCCCGCCGGCGAACAATACAAAACCCTCGACACCGTCCGCCGGCTCTACGACGCGTTCTTGCAGCATGGCCTGGATCGTCAGTCAGTGGTCATTGCTTTTGGCGGCGGCGTCATCGGCGACTTGGCCGGCTTCGCGGCGGCGACCTTCATGCGCGGCCTGCGCTGGGTGAATGTCCCCACGACGTTGCTGGCGATGGTGGATGCGAGCGTGGGCGGCAAGACCGGCGTGGACCTGCCGCAAGGCAAGAACCTCGTGGGCGCATTTCATCCGCCGGCGCTCGTCGTCGCCGACCCGCTCGTGCTACGCACCCTGCCGCGCGAGGAATTTTGCGCGGGGATGGCCGAGGTCATCAAGCACAGCCTGATCGGCGACCCGCAGTTGTTCGAGGCGCTGGAGCGCGGGACGACCTTCGGCAGCCTCGAGCAGCTGGAGCGTGCCATCCGCGTCAAGGTGGAGGTGGTGCAGGCCGATCCGTTCGAAGAAGGTCGGCGCGCGACGCTCAACCTCGGGCACACCATCGGCCACGGCGTGGAGGCCGCTTCCGGCTTCGCACTGCGGCATGGCGAGGCAGTGGCGGTTGGCCTGTGGGCGGAGGCCTGGCTGGCCGAGGAGATGGATATAGCGGAGCGTGGGCTGGCAGAGCGCATTGGACGCGTGCTGGCGCAACATGGCCTGCCGACACGCGCGCCCGGCCTTGACCCGCATGCTATCCGCGCGGCGATGAGCGCAGACAAGAAAAAGGCCGCCGGCCGGCTCAGGTTCGCGCTGCCGCGCGCGCCGGGCGACGTGGTCTGGGGCATTGTCGTTAGCGAAGCACTACTTGCCGAAGCGCTCCGGCGCATCGCCGGTGAGTGATGTTGAGGCGGAAGTGTATACTTTGCCGTGAAGCGTACCGTATATTGCGTATAGCGTATTGCGTATTGCGTATGGTGCAACGCAGCGCTTAAGAGTGACTATGCCGAAACGCCCACCGAAAACACCTCATCCAAAGTCACAAGTCTCGCAATCCAAAATTCTGGTGCTGCATGGCCCTAATTTGAACCTGCTCGGCCTGCGCGAGCCGCACATCTACGGCTCGGCCACGCTGGCCGACATTGACGATGCCCTGAAGCGGGAGGGGCAGGCGCTTGGGCTGGAAGTCCACATCTTCCAGAGCAATCACGAGGGCCACCTGATTGACGCCCTGCACGATGCACGCATCTGGGCTTCGGGCGTATTGATCAACCCGGGCGGCTACACCCACACCTCGGTGGCGCTGCGCGACGCGATTGCGGCGACCGGTCTGCCCACAGTAGAAGTGCATCTCACCAACACAGACGCACGCGAGGAGTTCCGACATAAATCCCTCATTGCGCCGGTCTGCGTCGGTTCAATCCGCGGCTTCGGCTGGCGCAGTTATCTATTGGGCTTACAGGCGCTGGCGGGTATTTTGAAGGGAGAGGGATGAGGGAAGGGAGAAGGGAGAAGGGAGAAGGGAGAAGGGAGAAAACGCCGACTTTCTACTTTTTACTTTCTATGTCGGTCTCAGCGCCGCTTACTTTAGCGGCTGTGTGAACCAGAAGGTGCTGCCCACGCCCACCTGCGACTCAACGTTCATCTCCCCTCCCAGAAGCTCCACAATTTTGCGCGCGATAGAGAGACCTAGGCCGGTGCCGGTGGCATAGCCCTCGCTATCAGGCACACGGTAAAACTTCTGAAAGACCTGCGTCAGCGAGTCCGGTGGGATGCCTCTGCCGGTATCCGTCACGCTGATACGGCAAACCATGTCCTGTAGTTTGGCTTGGGTGGAGAGGATGATGCGCCCGTGTTCTTTGTTGTACTTGACGGCGTTGGTCAACAGGTTAAGCAACACCTGCTTGAGCTTGCCACGATCGCTATTGATGGTAGCCGCCGCCGGGTCGAGATGCAGCTCGATAGTCACGCCGCGCGCCGCGGCCTGCGGGCGGATGATGTCCAGACACTCGGCAATCAGCTCCGGCAAGTTGAACGGCTCGCGCCGGAAGCGCATCCGTCCGGACTCCAGCCGGGCCATGTCCAAGAAGTCGCCGGTCATGGTGGTCAGCCGCTCGGTCTCGCGCTGGATGGTGCGCAGCAGCTCGGCGCGTTTCTCTTCGGAGAGCTGAGCGTGTTGTAGGAGATGGGTGGTCGCCATGATGGCACCCAGCGGCGTGCGCAGCTCGTGGACGATCTCGGCGATCAGGTCGGATTGCTGAAAGAGACGGCTGTTGGTGATGGCGATGGCGGCCTGTGCGGCCAGTGTTTGCAACGTAGCCGTATCTTCCTCGGTGAAAGGGCCGGTCCGCTTATTCAGCGCTTCGAGCACACCGATGGTCTGGTTACGGTGGACGAGGGGCACGCCGAGGATTGAACGAGTGACGAATTCCACTTCGCTGTCCACGTTTGGGTTCCAGCGCGGGTCGCGGCTCACGTCCGGCACAATCAGCGGCTGAGCGTGGGTGAAAATCCAGCCGGCGATGCTGCTCTCCACCGGGATGACTAAGCCTTCCATCTGGGCCGAGTCGATGTTGGAGGTGGCCTCGAAGCGTAGTTCGCCTGACTTCGAGTCGGCCAGCATGATTGAGGCGGCTTCTGCGCCGGTCAGCTCGATGGCGGCGTTGAGGATGTTGCGCAGGAGCTGGTGATAGTCAAGGGTGGAGGCCAGGGTCCGGCTGATTTCAATCAGCCGCTCCAGCCGTCGGGGATAGTCGGAGATGGTATCCATCAGGCATGGGCTGGGTCGGCGGCCTCGACTATTCGTGGCAAGACCTCGGCCACATCGGCTCGGATCAACACATCGGCACGCTCATCCAAATAGGTTGCACCGTAATTGACGAGGATGAGCTTCGCTCCTCGGTTCAGCGCTTCCAGCGGCAGGCCGGCGGCGGGCATCACTTCCAACGACGAGCCGACCACAAGCATCAGGTCGCACCGGCGGGCTGCGTCGCGTGCACGCTCAAAGACGCGGTACGGCAACTGCTCCTCCATCAAAATCACATCCGGCTTGAGGATGTGGCCACAGTGTGAGCAGCGTGGCAGCGTGCCTTCGTGGATGAAGGCCCACATCATTTCCGCAGCTTCGAATCGGCGGTGGCAGCAGCCGCAGGTGGCCGTATCCAGCGTACCGTGAATCTCATAGACCACACGCTGACCGGCACGCTGATGCAGCCGGTCAATGTTCTGCGTGATGACGGCATGCAGCTTGCCAACGGCCTCCAGCCGCGCAAGCGCGTAGTGGGCGGCGTTCGGTTCGGCGGCCAGGATGCGCGCGGCCAGCGGGCGCACCCACTGATAGAAACGTTCCGGGTGATGACGAAAAGCAGTCAGTGAGGCGACTTCAAACGGATCAACCCCTTCCCAGAGTCCGGAGCCGGGGCTGCGAAAATCCGGGATGCCGGAGGGGGTGGAGAGTCCGGCGCCGGACAGGACGACCACGGCATGAGCTTGGTGGAGCAATTGCCCGGCGCGTGCGATGAGGCCGGAGAGTGTCATGGGCTAGGCCGGCTGACGAAACTTCTGGACGAGCTGTGTGGTCAGATTGCGCAACTGGTCGGCGGTGAGGCTGTCCGGTCGCAGCAGCACAATCGGAGTTCCGATATCGGCAGCCTGATACGCCAGGTCGGGGGCGGGGGTGATGACGAGCGAGACGCGCCGGCCCAGGATTTGCTCGACGATGCTCCATGACATTTGGTTGGAGGCGGCCACCCGGTTGACGGCCACCACTTCGATGCGCGCCGGGGCTACGTTTAGGCCGGTTAGGTCGGTGAGCAGGGCCTTGGTTTGGAGCAGCGCCACGCGCGTCAGGTCGGTGACGATGACGAACTGGTCACACAGCGCCGTCAGGCGACGGTTGACCTCCGACAGGCCGGTGCCCAAGTCAAGGATAAGCGCCTTACACATGCCGCTCAAAATTTTGACGATGGCTTCAAGCTGGGCGACGTTGGTGGCCAGCCCTGCCTCGCGCGGCGAGGGCGAGGCGGCGAGGATGCGAATGCCGCTGGGATGAGAGACCAGCTGACCACTGACGGTGCGCTGGTTAAGGTCGCCGATCGGCTTGCCGGCGATGTTGGCCAGACCCTGCGACTGGGCGAGATTGAGCATCAGGCCGGTGGAGCCGCTGCCGGGCCGGATGTCTGCAAGGATGGTGTCCTGTCCACTTTGGGCCAAGGTGGCGGCGACGTTGATGGCAACCGTGCTGGTGCCTACGCCGCCCTTGGCGCCGAAAAAGGCGATGGTGTGGGCGCGCTCACTGGGTAGGCTGGCCTTGCCGGCACGGGAACGGGCCAGCAGCGCCTTGACATGCGCTACCAGCTCCGCCGGATGGGTGGGTTTGGTGAGGTAATCATCTGCGCCGGCCTCAAAGCCCGCCACCTTGTCGTCCAGCAGCCCTTTGGCCGTGAACATGATGATGGGGATGTGCGCGATCGAGGCATTGGCGCGCAGACGGCGCGTCACCTCGTAGCCGTCCATGTCCGGCATCATCACGTCCAGCAGGATAATGTCCGGCTGTTCGGCAACCGCTTTTTCCAAGGCCTTCACGCCACCGTTCGCCGCCACGATCTGGTAGCCATGTCGCTGCAAAATCAGGCCGACCAGTTTGAGCGTGTCGAGGTCGTCGTCAACGATGAGGATTTTTTCTGCCATTCCACTTTGCACGCCGCCGGAAAATGCGCCCGGCTTATCACGGCGAGCGTTATCTTACCGAGGCCCTCGCAGTGTAGCACGACGTAAGCCGTATCGCAAACGCCCGGCTAAGAGATTGTTGGTAGTGGTCGAATTGAAATGGTGAGGGCGGTATAAAAAACCGATGTATCAGGTGCTCAATTTTTTGTTCAAGCACCGGGGCTTCAGCCGCCGGCCTGCGCCAGTGCCAGCAGGCTGAGGCCGAAAGGTAGGTCCCAGCGCCGCAACCAGAGCACTTCGGCGGCCAGCACTTCGGTGAGCAGGGCGTTCAGCCATGGGGCGGGCGCGGTCACGTCGCTGGCAATGGTCGAACTGCGCTGGATCAGACGGCGCAGGATGGCGACCGGGAGCAGCCAGGCGCCGACCGGGGTCAAGCGACGCACATGCAGCCCGGCCTGTGCAAGCTTTTCGCGCAATCCGCGGATGCTGTAACGCCGCTGAGTATGAACATGACGGTCATGCGCGCCGCGCAGCCAGTCGTGTGCCGGGACGCGCAGCAGCAGCCAGCCGCCAGGCCGGAGCACGCGGGCGAATTCGCGCAACGCCGCTACGTCGTCCGGCACGGCGCGGTGATAAATCACCTCGAAAGAGACAACCAGATGGAAAGTCTGCGAAGGAAAAGGCGCGGCCAGCACCGAAGCGCGCGCCACGCGCGGAAAAGCGGCGGCAGCGTAATGTGCAGCGATAGGGTGCCGGTCGAAGCCGGTCGGCTCGCCGAACTCCTGCAGCCAGGGCAGGTCGCTGCCTACGCCACAACCGGCGTCGAGGATTTTCGCGCCGGGCGGCAGGTTCAGCTCCCGTACGAGGGCGCGGGCGATGCGCCGCATCCCGACGTACCACCAGTGCGTGGCCGCAAGTTGCGCCAGGCGATGATACTCGGTCGGTTCCACGGCGGCGCACAGGCTAAGCCATCTGAGCTTTGGTCAGGCCGAGCTTTTCTTCAAGTGCAGCAAGTGTTGCGGCGGAGAGGGTGGGGCCTTTGGGCTGGCGGCGGATGTAATCCTTCAGCTGCTTGACGTGCAGAGCAATAACCGGTGCTTTCTCGGCCTCGACTACGGCCTGTGAGTGCATGAACACCACCAACGGCTTCGGCTCGATGGTCACTTCCGGCGCCTGCTTCTTCAGGAAGTTCTTGAGGGCCTCCGCTTCGGCCAGCGCCTCCTGGGTGGGGTTGCCCAGCAGGTCGCGCGGTGCAAACAGGCTTAGGAAGCTGCGCCGCTCGCCGGGGTTTTTCCACTTGCCGTCTTCAAAGGTGATTAGGCCGTGCTGATACTTGGGCGTAAGCGTGTACACGCCACTTGGCGCAACCAGCACGTGCGCGGCGCCGAGCCGGTAGTGATATAGCGTGTACCGCTCATCCAGGCCACGCAGCGCATCGCTCAGGCCACGGTCTGGGCGACGGCCCCAGCGAAAGTTGAACAGCCCGCCGATGTTGCTGAGCAGAAAGCCGATGATAAAGGTGGCGAAGACGAGCAGGATGAGCTGTGTGTCCTCGGGCCGCGTCAGTGCGTAGATGTTGATGAGCAGCGCAATAAACAGTAGCACGATGCCGCCGATAGAAGCGTATTTGCCGATGGCGACGTTGCGGGCGATGGTTTTCGTGTCGGTGACGATGCGCATGGGGGATAAGAAAGTTACCGGTTGCCGAACCTCGACCTTCAACCTTCAACCCTGATACCTTCGCAATATCAAACAAGCGTTTTGCCCACCGAGGCCGAAGGAGTTGGAGAGGGTGTAGTTCACCACTGCCGGGCGGGCGACATTGGGAATGTAGTCCAAGTCGCAGTCCGGGTCAGGCGTCTCGTAGTTGATAGTCGGATGGAGTAGCTGGTGATACAGGCTAAGAGTACAAGCGACGGCCTCCAGCGCGCCGGAGGCGCCCATGGAGTGACCGATCATGGATTTGGTGGAACTAATGGGGATGTTGTAGGCCTGCTCACCGAAGACGTGCTTGATGGCAGCGGTCTCATTGGCGTCGTTGAGCGGCGTGGACGAGCCGTGGGCGTTGATGTAGCTGATCTCTTCCGGACGGACGCCCGAATACTTCAATGCCCATTTCATGGCGCGAATGGCGCCGGCCCCGCTCGGATCGGGCACGGCCACGTGATAAGCGTCCGCCGACGAGGCGTAGCCCATAACCTCAGCATAGATTTTTGCGCCGCGCGCCAGCGCGTGCTCCAACCGCTCCAGAATGAGGATGGCGCAGCCCTCCGAGAAGACGAAGCCCTCGCGGTGCTTGTCGAACGGGCGTGAGGAGCGTTCGGGCGCGTCGTTATAGCTGGTCGGCATGGCGCGCATGGCGACGAAGCCGGCGATGGTCAGGTCGCAGATGGCGGCCTCGACACCGCCCGTAATCATCACGTCGGCCACGCCGCGCCGGATGACCTCTGCCGCTTCGCCCACGGCTTGCGTGCCGGCAGCGCAGGCGGTGACACAGGTGTTTAGCGGGCCGAGCGCGCGGTAGGCCTTGCTCACATGGTGGGCCGGCATGTTGATGACGGATTCGGGCACCGAGAACGGGCTGACGCGGGAGACGCCCTGCGTGCGGAGTACTCTGGCGCCCTCATCCAGCCGATCTAGCCCGCCAATAGCCGAGCCGAGCAGCACGCCGACGCGCTCCGGGTCGGCGAAGCCTTCAATCAGGCCGGCATCGGTCAGTGCTTCATGGGCGGTAGCCACGGCGATCTGCGAGCAGCGTGCCATTCGTCGCACGTCCTTGTGGTCTAGGAATTTCCTCGGATCAAAGCCGCGAATCTCACCGGCGATCTGGCAGGGCAGGCCGCTGGCATCGAACTGGGTGATGCGCCCGATGCCGGAGCGGCCGTGCGTCAGGCCATCCCAAAACTCGTGCACGGTCAAACCAAGCGGCGAGATAGCCCCCAGACCGGTGATGACGACACGGATCGGCGCGCCGTCCCGCCACCGTCCGTTGCCGGAAGCTGGTGTCATACAGGGACCTTTGCAGCAGAGGTGGAAGCAGCCAGGCGCTGCGCCAGGTCGTTATGGATGGCGTCCACCACATTGGCACGAACAGCGGCCAGCGCGACGCGCACGGCGTTCTTCACGGCGTTGGCGTCCGACCGTCCATGACCGATGAACACAAGTCCGTTGATGCCAAGCAGGGGCGCAGCGCCCTCTTCGCTCGGATCGAGTAGGCGGCGCACGCTGTGCAACGTGGGGCGCACCAGCAGGCCACCCAGTTTGGCGATGAGCGGGCCGGTCTGAATTTTCTCGCGCACCGTTTCGAGGATGAGCCGAGCGACGGCCTCGGCGGTCTTGAGCATGACGTTACCGGTAAAGCCGTCAGTCACGGCCACATCTACCTTACCGGCCATCAGCTCCTTGCCCTCGATATTGCCGACGAAGTTTAGGCCGGAGGCTTCAAGGAGCGGGTAGGCGTCCCTGACGAGTTGGTTGCCTTTGCCTGCTTCTTCGCCGTTTGAGAGCAGGCCGACGCGCGGGGACTTCACGCCGCGCACGCGCTCGGCATACAGGCTACCCATCACGGCGAACTCCAGCAGGTTGTTCGGCTTGCAGTCGGGGTTTGCGCCCACATCGAGCACCACGCAGGTACCGGTTCGAGTCGGGAAGACGGGGGCGAGCGCGGGCCGGTCTACGCCGGGGATGGTGCCGAGACGAAAGTAGGCGGTGACGGCAGCCGCGCCGGTGTTGCCCATCGTCACAAAGGCCGCCGCTTCGCCGCTTTTCACCA
>JAVQXV010000057.1:0-17072 GCA_033577755.1 Anaerolineales bacterium | reverse complement strand
TTCGGCCCCGGCGGCGCGCTGGCCGAGTATGCGCTGCGCGGCGTGCGTGTGGTGTACGTCTGCGCCACGCGCGGCGAGGCAGGCGCGGCAGACCCCGAACATCTGGCCGGGCACGCTACGCCGGGCGATATGCGCTGGGCGGAGCTGACCGCAGCGGCACGAGAGTTGGGGTTGGCCGAGGTCATCTACCTCGGTTACCGCGATTCAGGTATGCCCGGCGCCGCCGATAACCACCACCCCGAAGCGCTGGCCGGCGCCCCGCTCGCCGAAGTCACGGCGCGCGTGGTCAAGGTGCTGCGCACGGTGAAGCCGCAGGTCGTCATCACCTTCGACCCCATCGGCGGTTACCGGCACCCCGACCACATCGCCATTCACCGCGCGACGGTCGCGGCCTTCCATGCGGCAGGCGACGCGGCGCAGTTCCCCGAAGCCGGGCCGCCCTACGCGCCGCAGAAGTTGTATTTCACCGTCTTTCCCAAAGGTTTTCTCAAACTGGCGGTGCGCGTGCTGCCGCTCTTCGGGCAGGACCCCAGG
This sequence comes from Anaerolineales bacterium, assembly GCA_033577755.1. Taxonomy (GTDB): domain Bacteria; phylum Chloroflexota; class Anaerolineae; order Anaerolineales; family UBA6663; genus JANWXR01. The sequence goes on along the minus strand of JAVQXV010000057.1, from coordinate 16,538 downwards.
CGCTTCGGCCGGAACCGGGACATAGACCTGACCCAACTGCTGGAGGACTTCCCCGTTCACGCGCGCGTGCCGATCAGCGCGGCGGCGCTGGCGCGCAAGGAGGCGGCCTCATTGCAGCATAAAAGCCAGCTCGCCGGCGGCCCACCGCGCGGCCTTCTCCGCCAACTGTTGCGCCGCTTCGAGCGGACGGAGACATTTATGCGCGCCTACCCGCCGGCCACGGACGATGTGAAAGAGACAGATTTATTCGAAGGGGTACGGTGAGAGAGCATCGAATTGCGCGAATGAACGCGAATGCTGAGCGTGTTTCGATGCCTGCCCATCAATCATCAGGCTTCAATCTTCAGTCATCCGTCATCCCGAATCATCACCGCAATCACCTCCGCCGGCCCGTGCACGCCCACGGTGAGCGTCATCTCGATGTCGGCGGTGCGGCTGGGGCCGCTGATGAATGTGAGCGCGCTACGGTTGCGCAACCCATCGGCCAGGTCGGGGCACGCGGCCAGCCAGGCGGCCAGCGAGGGATGCAATTGCTCCATGCGAATCAGCGCAATGTGCGTACGCACGGACATGTAAGCCAGGCGTGGCTTCCCCGGCCCGGCCATCACGACCAGCGTCCCCGTCTCCGCCAGCGCCGCGTCTACACCGGTGATTCCGACCCGAATCCGCTCATTGGCGCGCAGCGCTTCGGTGCGGCCCGCATCACGCGGCAGCTCGCCCGATTCGATCCGAATCCCCGCACGGCGCAGGCTGCTGAGCGCATCGGGCACGGCCAGATGTTCCTCGTTCCATGCCAGCACTGTGTCGGCGTTGCGAGCCGTCACCAGTTCAAGCAACAGTTCGGGCACATCTTGGGGGCGCGTGCTAAGTGTGGTCCCGCTGAGGTGCTTGAGTTCGGCGGCAAACCGGTCGGCGAGGGAGACGGCGAACGGCAGGTCGCCGGCGGCGGACGGCAGGGAGACGGCAGGTGGCGTGGGCAGTCGGGCCGCTGCGAGCGCCTGACGGATATTGGCAAGGATGGCGTCACGTGAGTTAGTCATCGGAGTCGAGCCGGCGATATTCTCCATTTCTCCTTTCTTCATTCTCCATTCTTCTTCCGCCTCCTCCAGCGCGCGCGGAACGAGTCTCTGGGAAAGGCCGGAAAGTCGCGGCGATTCGTCCAGGCATTGAGCGGCGGCGGCAGTTGGTGGATCTGGCCGTCCTTCGCAATCAGGCTGCTGCCGAGCGCGGCGAAGAACCGGCCTGACTCGTAGAGCACCGGCGAACTCATCGCCACGGCCCACACTTTGAGAGCCACAGACAGCCACAACGGGGCCTGCCCCTCCTTCACCGAGCGCCGGCGCACGACCAGCAGCATGGTAGGGATGTCAATACGCACCGGGCAGATGTCGCGGCACGCGCCGCAGAGCGTGCTGGCATGCGCCAGCTCGTTGAACTCCGACCCGAACAGCGCCGGCGAGACCAGCGAGCCGATGGGGCCGCCATAAGGTGTGCCGTAGGCATGGCCGCCCAACTCACGGAATACCGGGCAGACGTTGAAGCAGGCGCCGCAGCGAATACACAGCAGGCTCTCGGCCAGCTCGCTGCCGAGCATACGCGAGCGGCCGTTATCCACCAACACGACGTGGAACGCTTCGGGGCCGTCGGGTTCGTCCGGCCTGCGCGGCCCGCTGACGAGCGAAATGTAGCTGGTGAGCTTCTGGCCGGTGGCCGAGCGCGGCAACAGGCGCAACATCACCTCGAGGTCGGCCAGCGTGGGCACCAGCCGCTCGATGCCCATCAGCGCAACGTGGACGCGCGGCACGTCCTTGGTCAGATCGGCGTTGCCCTCATTCGTCACAATCGCAACGGCCCCGCACTCCGCCACGCCGAAGTTGACGCCGGTGATGCCCACGTCCGCCCGATAGTAAACCTGCCGCAACTCGCGTTGCGCCAGGGCTGTCATCTTCTCTACGTCCCGCGTCGGCTCCATTCCAAAGCGCTCATGGAACAGCGCCGAGACCTCCTCGCGCCGCAGATGGACGGCAGGCGCGATGAGATGCGCAGGCGGCTCGCCGCGCAGCTGCACAATCCACTCCCCCAGGTCGGTCTCCACCACACGCAACCCATTCGCTTCCAGCGCTGCGTTGAGATGGATCTCCTCACTGACCATAGATTTGGATTTGGCGACAACACCTTCGTTCCCGCCCCCTTTCGTTGAGGGAGAGGAGAGCGCACTGCGAACGATGTCGAGGACGATGCGGCATGCGTCTTCGCCGGTAGCAGCCCAGTGAACGTGACCACCGTTCCGTTCGACGTTGTCTGCGAATTGAGTCAGATAATGGTCGAGGCGGGAGAGCGTCTCGATGCGGATGGCGCGGCCCCGGTCGCGCACCGCCTCGGCGTGCGGCAGCTCGGCGAAGCTCTGATTGCGGGCCGGGATGCGGCGCGCGGCGTTGCGGTCTAGCGCCAATTGCAAGATGGGGTTGTTCAGCGCCGTTTCAATGCGCTCGTGGAAGGTGAGGGGAGCGGAGGCCATGTCGAGATTCTGCTACGAATTATCCAAAACGAAAGGCTCAGGCAAGTGTTGCCGCCAACCAGCGCCGCAGCTCGCGCAGGCCGGGCGGGCTGAGCTTGTGTGCGACCGGGTGCTCACTGTAGGTCACATTTGCGCCCGCACAGGCGAAAATCTCGCGTGCGCGGCGGGCTTCGGCCACCGGCACAATTTCATCCTTCAAGCCGTGTGTGATGAAGACTCGCTTTCCCACCAGCCGACCGGGCGCGGCCCAACCGCGCGCGGCTTCGGGCAGGAAGCCGGCCAGCAACGCAACGCCGCACAGCAGGCCCGGCTCGGAGAGCAGCAGCGCCGCGCTGACCGCTGCGCCCTGGCTGAAGCCCACCAGCACCAAGCGCTTCGGGTCAACAGCGTGAACACGTGGCAACATAGTGATAAACTCGCGCAGCGCCGTCAGGCCATGGCGCAGGCCGTCTGCGTCGTCTTTCTCCATCCACCAGCCGTAGCCACCCTCGGCCTTGAGCGGGGCGCGCGGGCTGAAGATGGCAACGCCCGGCGGCAACGCCTGCTCGAAGACCCACATCGCGTCTTCGTTGCCTAGCCAGCCGTGCACCAGCACCACCACCGGCGGCACGGATTCTGCATCCGGCAGGCGAGAGCGATACACCAGATTCAGTTCAGCCATGCCTGCGGATTGAACCATGTCCGAGTCCACCGGAAAAGAGATGTTTCACCGCCGAGATTGCCGAGCGCGCCGAGAAATAGTCACGGAAAAGCTCTGCGTGCTCTCGTGTGCACGCGAAAGATGTCGGTCGCTCCTTCGTCCTTCGGCGAGCTTCGCTGAGCGAAGCCACGCTCAGGATGTCCTGCGCGGGCAAAAGCAGCCCGCTCCGCTCAGGATGCAGCTGCCACCGACAACCTTTGCGTGCACACGTGCTCTCAAAGTTTTACGTTTTCGCGTCTTTGTCTCCTTGCGCTCCTGCGCTTTTGCGTCTTTGCATTGAAAATACTCTTCGAGCTGACGCAAAGGCACAGGAATACAAAGGTTTTGAGGCCCGCCGACGCGGCGTCTTGCTGCGGTGCGTTTTGTAAGGTGCTCCTGTCTGATAAAGTAAAGGCACAAGTAACATGTTACGAATAATACTTCCTTTTCTCCTCGTTGCGCTGATCGTCGCCTGCTCCGCCGAGACCGGCGCGCCGCCCATGCCTACCGCTGCGGTTTCGGTCAACACCACCGCACCGGTAGCCGGCCAGACCAGCGACAGCGTCCTACTCATCTGGCATCGTTCCGGGGGAATCGCCGGCTTTTGCGATGTGCTGATCGCTTCGACCGGCGGCGAGGTTCAGGCCGGAACTTGCAACGCCGAGCCACTGGTATCGCGCCTGACTGATGCCGAGCGCCTGCAACTACAGACCTGGGCGGTGCGGTACGGCCGGGTGGTCATCGCCATAGGTGACCCAGCCGTTGCCGATGCGCTCTTTACCTCGCTGGAGATGGACGGGCTGGGCACGGCCCAACCCACCGACTCTGAGCAGCAGCAGATGTTAGACTGGGCACAGGCGGTGTATGAGCGCACCATGACGCCTTGAGCTTCTCGGTCAAACAATTTCTCTGGCCGTTCCAGATCGTGGCCGGCACGTCAAAGTGCGTGGTGCGTATTGTGGAGCCGTGTTACATCGTATAGAGATTACGAAACACGAAATACGAAATACACACTATCCAGCATGCCGCGCCAATACTTCAGCGATGTGCAGGCATTTCACGAGCACACCATCACGGTTCAATCCGCCCTGGATGTGCATCAGGCAGCTCATATCGCAGCCCACCACGTGGCCGGCACCGGTGGCGCGGATATTCTCAATTTTCTTGTCGAGGATTGCACCGGACACACCGCCGAACTTCACGGCGAACAGACCGCCGAAGCCACAGCACTCCTCTGCGCCGGGCAGCGCCGTAACGCGCGCGCCGCGGACGTTGGCCAGCAACCGCAACGGCTGATCGGTGACATGTAGGAAACGCAGCAGGTGGCAGGAAGCATGATAGGTCAATTCGCCGTTAAACTGTGCGCCCGCATCGGTGATGCCCAGCACATCCACCAGGAACTGCGTGAATTCATAAGTGCGGTCGGCGACGGCCTGTGCGCGCACCAGGTTTGGCAGGTCATCCTTGAACAGGTCGGGGTAAGCGTGGACGACCATGGCCGCGCACGAGCCGGACGGCGCGACGATGGGGTCAGGCGCTGTTGGCGCAAATACATCGAGGAAGCGCAGGGCCACTTTGCGCGCCTCGGCAGTGAAGCCACCGTTGTAGGCCGGCTGGCCGCAGCAAGTCTGTGCGTCGGGAAATTCAACCTCGATGCCCAGCCGCTCCAGCACCGCCACTACCGCCTCGCCTACCTGTGGGAACAGCGAGTCCACGATACAAGTCACAAAGAGCTGGATACGTTGAGGTTTTGAAGTTAAGGGCACCGGAACAGAGGAGGTAGTCATCGCCGCCGATTATATACTACCGGCGGCCAAAGATTGATTTTTTTCAGCCACGGAATCCGCTGCAAAAAAGGATGTTTCACCGCTGAGTCGCAGAGCACGCGGAGAAAATAGAAAGCACTCTGTGGTCTCTGTATTCTCCGCGGTGCGTTTTTTCAGTGCACTCATTCGTGTGACTTCGTGGACTCAGAAGTGGCCTCTCACCGTAACCATCGGGGTGAAATGTAGCTCCCTGCCCCGCATCATCTAAGTTGCCGAGCGCGTCGCGTGGATTTTGCGAATCTCCGCTACAACGGCCTCCGGCGTTTGCAGCGCAATGGCCTTGCCTGCGCTCAGCTGCGCGAAGAATGCCAGGCTGAGCGGGTCGGCGCCGAGAAGGAGGACGGGCTTGCCGGCCTTGAGCGCCAGGGCGACCTCGCTCACCGTGCCCGGCCCACCGCGCCCGACGGCGACGATCACATCGCTCGCCAGCACATTCAGGTTGTTGCGCGCATTGCCCAGCCCAGTGGGGATCACGATGTCCACGTCAGGGCTAGGCTCGGTATGGGCGTCCGGCAACAGACCGACGGTGAGGCTGCCGGGCACTTCCTTGGCGCCGGCGTTGGCTGCGCGCATCACGCCCACATTCCGGCCGCCGGTGAGCAGCACCCAGCCCTGCTCGGCAATCAGCCGGCCCAGCCGACGCGCCGCCGCTTCCGCCGCAACCTCGGCTCCTTCACCCGGCCCCATAACGCCAACAATAAAACGCCGCATACGGAACCTCCGGGAAAACTCTCTCAAGTACAGTAACTGCTCAGGCAACGGCTTCCAGCCACGGACCGGTTATGAGTCCATGCCGGTGCGGCCGGCAGCATTGGAGAAGCAGCTCAACGGCGCGCGTCGCGGCCCGGCGCAGTTACGGTTACGGCGTCGCCACCGGCTTGATTTCGCGCCAGGTACGCCCGCCGTCTTTGGTCTGCACCAATGCCCGGCCCTGCGCCGATTCGGCCACGGCCCAGCCCACCTGCGGTGAGACGAAACTGAAGCGCCCCGTCCAGTTAACGGTCTTGGTCGGAAGCAGCGTGGCCGCGCCGTCGGTGGTGGCGAACAGCTCGCTCGGCGTCTCCGGCCCGCTGCTGGTCAGCACCCAGCCGGTCGTCGCGTCGAGAAAGGCCGCCGACTGGTAATCGCCCTCGATCGGCTCTGCCGTCCACGTTTGCCCACCGTCCGTTGTGCGATACAAAAATGTTTTCGGCTGAGAAGAGTTGAGGTCGAGGCACTCCACAGGGAGCAGGCCGGTTCGCGTGTCGAAATAAACCGGCGCCTGCACGCCGCAGGCCAGCGTCTCGGTGGTGAACAGTTCGGGCGCAGAGGCCGGCGCGGGCAGTTCCACCGGCGCCCACGTCCTTCCGCCATCAGTGGTGCGGTATAGGTACGGCGCGCCGGGCTGCACGCCGTGGCAGTCGCCGGTCACCCAGCCGTTGTTCGCATCGGTAAAAATCAGCCCGGTCTTGGCGCAGCTTTGCTGCAGGTTGTCGGTGAACGGGTCCACCACCTTCGTCCACGTCTGTCCGCCGTCGGTGGTGCGGTAGACGTTCACGTAGTCGTGGCTCATCCCCGCGCCGACGTGCGCCATCAGCCAGCCGGTGTTCGCATCCACAAAGTACAAATCGGAGGGCAGGTACAGTTCGACATCGGTCAGGTCGAGCGGCGCGCCGGCCTGCCAGGTCTGCCCGCCGTCGGTCGTGCGCCAGACGTTGGCGGGCTGGAAGAGCGGGCCGCCGGTGCGGTTGTAGTAAGTCACCCAGGCGGTGCGTTCATCAAGCGCGAAGAAGGTCAGGCCCTGACCGATCTCGGCGGTCTCGTCCTTTGGCTGCGGCGGGCTGACGTCGCGCCAGGTCAGGCCGCCGTCGCGCGTCTGCATCAAGTGATCGTCCGGCGCGCCGGGCGCTTCGGCGACTGCCCAGCCGATTTGCTCGTTCAGCATGTGAATGGTCGTGATGATGATTTCACCGGAAGTCAGGCGCGCAATCGGTTCGATGAGGGGGCCACCGGCGCTGCCGGTCGCCGTGGGCGTCTTCTTGACGCAGATGGTGCCGCAGCCGCCGGGGCAGCCGTCGGCACTGCCGCAAACGTGAGTCTCGTCGCCGGCACAGGGCGGCGGCGTGCAAACGGGACGTGGAGTGGGCGAGAGCGCTTTGGGTACTTCGGTCGGCGCGCCGGCTTGTGGAACGCCGGTAAACGTCGGAACCAGCGTGGGGATTTCGTCCTGGAGGGGCGCGCAGGCGGCCAGTACGAACGCGCCGCACAGCAACACGCCGAGCAGCGCCCACCGTCTGGGGCGGCGGAAGTTGTGGGGCATCTTCTTCATCTCCTGCTTGCTACCGGCACGGACGCGAGGGATTATAGCATCCGCCTTGCGTGCACTTCTGAAACGTAAACGGGCCGGGATTCTGTTCCCAGCCCGTCTGTGCAGAGTCGCGGCAAGAACAGGATGCAATTTTTCGCTATGGCTGTGTGAACACAACGTCTCCCAGGCGCACCGTGGCCGACACGTCCCCGGCCAGGCGCAGGTAGTAACCGCGCATTCCGGCCTGCAGGAACTGCACACCGGCTTTGAGCGTGTCGCCGTCCACTTGCCGGCCAAGCAGGTAACCGGCGAAGGGCCGGCACGGCTCCGCCACCCGCACGTTCTCCAGCCGGACGAGCGCGCCGTCCGCCGTCTGAATGACCAGCCCGCCCGCTACCTCGCTCAACTCAATACGCCGCTCTGTCTCCACGATGATGTTCTCGCCGCCACAGCCGAGCGGCACGTGCTCGCCGAAGCGCTGTCGCATCAGCTCATAGTGATGGGTAAAGCCGATGGAGAGCGCGTTCTCGTTCTCGCTGTTTTTGGTTTCGGGATGGCAGGCGTTGTGGATGTCGAGCAACACCGAGCCATCGGGCAGGTGCGCCTCTGCGCCATGCGGCGTGAGCGTCAGCGAGTGCACAGCCAGCAGCGGCGCCGGGTCATAGACGCGGTTGGGCTTCTCGCCGGTCTTGAGAGAGGCGCGCTGAATTTGCAGGTGAACGATTTTGCCGAGAGGGGTCATGAGAACTCCTTTGCTTGCTTTGAGTGAAGGCAAGAGGTTGAGACAGACGTTGCCGGCACTCGTCGCCGGAAACGCAGCGTATGTTCGAACGGTTTGGCGTAGAGGCCGCTTTGCAACTCAACCTGGCAAATCGGCTCAATACCTACTATACTGAGGGACATGGACCCACAGGAGCTAAGCGAAGCTGCAGAGAAAATCGCTGAACAGTTAGGTGAAACCGGTGCCGGCCCGCGCGAACAGATTCGGCGCGCCTTCGAAGTCGCCGGACCGGAGACGGTACAGGCGGCGCTGGAAGAGGCGCAGCGCATCGAAGCTGCCGGCGGCTTGATGGTCAAGGATGGCTCGCGGCGGCGCACGCCGGGTGGAGTTTTCTTCTACGTTCTGCGCCAGCGCCTCAGCCGGGAGGAATGGCGGCGCATTCAGCCGAAAGCGCCCAAAGCACCCGCGCCGCCGCCACCGCCGCCGCCTCAGCCGCTGGCCTGGGAGGAACGCGCCGAGCTGGTGCAGGCGGTCCTTGCTCGACCCGGCGCAGCCGGCTTTGCGCGCATGACGGTGGTCGGCCGGCCGTTGGAAGTCAAACCGCGCGAAGGCTTCGTTGTCGCCACGTTGGAGGGTGGTGAACGTCTGCCGCCGTTGCCCCATGGCCTCCCCAAAGTCCCGTCCCTGCGCACCGTTTACAAAGTTGCGATTGCCAACCATCAATGGCGGGCGTTGGCGTCGGCCCTGAACAACCCAGAAGATGTGCTGATTGCCGAGGGCTTCGCTTTTCTCAACGTCAAGACCGGCTCGGTGATCGTGTTGGCCCAGCGGGCTATGACGAAACTGGCTCAGCGCCGCGAGAAACCACTGCGGAGGCATACCGGATGAAAGTACGTCTGATCGGGCGGCCCGGCGAGGTGCAACAGCGCGGCACGACGGTGGTGACGGCTCTGGCTACGCGCCGAGCACCGTTGCTACCGGAGGGCCTGCCGGAAGCACCGGCAGAACCGACCGTTTACACCGTTTACATCGCCGCCAAACAATGGGCGCGGGTGGCGCCGGCGCTGGAAAAAGACCCCAACCTGGGGGTGGTCATCGAAGGCTACTGCTTCCACGACGCCGAACTCAAGGGCCTGGCCGTGCTGGCGCAGAGCGTCATGCTCAAAGCGCCGACGCTGCGGTAAGCGGTGGCGAAGTTCAGCTCCCGTCAAGATAGCTCTCGTTCAGGGCGTACAGCGCGCAGCGGTACGAGACGAACGACGTAAACTCCACCAGCTTGCTCTCGCGCTTGTCCTTGCGCACCCATAGATCGAGTGCATGCGAGCGCACGCTGCACTTATCCAGCAAATCCTTCACCACCACATCGCTGACGCCCGTCCAGCGACTGACCTGCGTCACCACCTCGCGCTTGTGCTTGCGGATGAAGTTGTCGGCGTGGACAAAATCGCGCTCGCGCCGACGGTTGCCGCGCAGGATGGGTTTGGGCCGCCAGAATAGGTCGAGCAGGTCTGGGTCAATGTAGCCGGTCGCTCGGCGACGGTAGGCGCGGGTGCTGCGCAGCTTGAAGAAACGCGCCAAAGTGATTTTGAAATCGGAGAGCGGCTCGAACTCATACGGCTTCTGGTCAATGAGCGGCGGCGCGTTGCCCAGTTCCTCCACCAAACTTTTTACAAAACGCAGCTTTTTGAGCGCGCCGGGATAGTTCCGGTATTCATACTCCCAATCGTAGTCGGGCTGCATCAGCACCGTAAACGTCTCGGCGAAATCCTCGTCGGGATGTTTCTGCGCGTAATGGTCGCCGGAGGGGTTGACGTAGTCACGGCTCCAGGGGTTAACGCGCTGAAGATAACGGTCGGTAAGGGGATAGGTGTGGAAATAGTTGCCCTTGACCTGAAAGATGCGCCGGAAGTCCTTGCGCGTATAGAGCTTGTAAGCATAGGCAAAGGCGTGGCCCAGCTCATGGCGCACCAGGTTGACGATGTCCTCATGGCTGTACCGGAATCCTCGGATTTCGTAGTTCAACCCGCGCAGCAGTTCGTTGCAGTCATAGAAGCCCAGCGCGATGCTGGTGGTGCCGGCCACCGTGCCGTAGCCGGTGGAAAGATAGAAATACGGCTCCAGCTGGCGGATGCGTAGGCGCTTGAGGTCCTCGCGGGCGATGCGAATGGCCTCGTTGAAGTACGAGCGCTCGATAGACACGTCGAGCCGGTTGAGCGGCGTCAGCAGCAGCTCAAGCCGGAGTGTGTCGTCGTTAAACAATAACTCTCTTGAGCGGCGCATCGTTCGACGGCCCATCATCTGGCCGGTGGCCAGCAGTTATCCGGTTAGCTCTTCGATGAGAAGACTTGATAACGAACGGAGAAAGCTGTCGAGCGCCCTCGGCAGGAGTCGAACCCACAACCACTTGATCCGAAGTCAAGCGCTCTATCCGTTGAGCTACGAGGGCAAATCTGTTTTATTGCTCCCAGATGACTCGTCGGCTAATCCGCCAAGCCGAACTGACCGACGAGTGAACTGTGAAGGGTGGGTGATGGGTCTCGAACCCACAACCCCTTGAGCCACAGTCAAGTGCTCTGCCAATTGAGCTACACCCACCATGCCACCGGCCGTTGCCGATGCCGCCCGGATTCTATCATGTTTTGCATAGGCAGCCGACAAAATCTTCCACATCGGGAAAATAAATTGCCGACTTATGTCGCCGAGGCTAGCTTATCCCGAATAGCGGCCGCCACTTCCTCTCGTGGCAGCGCCATCTGCGTCCGGCTGCTTAAGTCTTTCAACATAACTTTCCCCTGTGCCAACTCGTCCGGCCCGAGAATGGCAGCAAAGCGGACGCCGGTCGCATTGGCATAACGTAATTGCTTGTCGAGCTTGACGGGTTCCGGGTACCACTCGGCGCGCAGGCCGGCAGCCCGCAGCTCGGCTGCCAGACGCAGGGAATCCATCACAGTTTCGGTGCTGAAAGCGGTCACCAGCACTTCCGTCGGCGAGGTGCGCAGGGGTGGCACCTTGCCGTACTTCTGCGCCACCAGCCCGATGACCACATCGCCCATCGCAAAGCCCACGCCGGGCAGCCGTTCGCCGCCGAGGGCGCTGACCAGGTCGTCATAACGCCCGCCGCCCAGAATGGCGCGGAATTCCCCTTCCCGGTCGCGGGCCTCGAAGACCGTCCCGGTGTAGTAGTCAAGGCCGCGCACCACGGTCGGGTCATACTCCAGGAAATCGCGGATGCCGAGCGCTTCGGCGGCTTCGAGGAAGGCGATGCACTCCTCGGACTTCCGCCACAGGTCGCGCCGGTCGAGCACGGTTTGAAGGCGAGTCAGCTGCTCCTTCGAGAGGCCTAATTCTTCGGCGTAGGCAGCCCAGGCGTCTGCCTTCATCTTGTCCCGCTTGTCAATGAGTTTGAAAACATTGAGCTTGTTGGCGGTCAGGCCGAGCGCGGCGATTTCGCCATCCATCAGGCGGCGATTGTTGAACTGCACCCTGATCTCTGCCGGCGTAAAGCCGATTCTGGTGAAGAAGGTTACCATGACGGCAGCCAGCTCGGCGTCCGCTGCCGGGCTATCCACGCCGAGCAGGTCTACGTTCCACTGGAAGAACTCGCGCGAGCGGCCCTTCTGCGGGCGTTCGTAGCGCCAGAATGGGCCGAAGCTCCACCAGCGGATGGGCCGGGGGAGCTGCGCCTGCCGCGCCGCCACCATGCGCGCCAACGAGGGCGTCAGCTCAGGGCGTAGGGTGAGCGTCTCGCCGCTGCGGTCTTTCAGGACAAAGTTCTCCTTGAGCAGCTCTTCGCCGGACTTGGCCGCGTACAGTTCGAGCGTCTCCAGGAACGGCCCGTCATACTCCTGATAGCCGAAGGCCTGCGAGGCGGCCCGCATATTTTCATAGAGCCAGTTGCGCAGGGCCATCTGCTCAGGATAAAAATCGCGCGCACCTTTGACGGTGGGAATGTTGATTTTCACGATAGGCTCCTAGGAAAAACAAAACGCGGGCAGGTGGCCCGCGCTCTTCCGTGCAAGGTGGTCAACACGTTCTCAGCCCAGGCCAGGCTCACTCTCCCCAAAATGATGATGATGTGGTCGCGCCGAGACCACCGGATTAGCGAACATGCCGCGAGTTTAGCACGAGTGGGCGAGCAGAAGCAAGCGCGTTGCAGCGTGCGTGTGCACGCAAAGGCTGTCAGCGAATTGCTCAATCCAGAACGCCAGACCTGACGGTGACGCGCACACGGGGTTTGAGAGTCACAACGTTCCTCGCCCCACCCCGACAGGTCTTTGACCCAAACAGGCGACACGCTTTAGCCCTCTCTGAGGCGGAACCGTTGAATCTTGCCGGTCGCCGTCTTGGGCAGCTCGGGCACGAACTCGATCCAGCGCGGGCGCTTGTATTCGGCCATTTTCTCTTTGCAGTGCTCAATGAGCGCCTGTTTGGTGGCCTCGTTCGCCGGGTAGCCCTCCTTCAGCACCACGAAGGCCTTGGGCTTGATAAGGTTCGAGGCATCTTTCTGCCCGACCACCGCCGCTTCGAGCACTGCCGGATGGCTAACCAGCGTGCTTTCCACTTCCACCGGCGACACCCAAATGCCGCCGACCTTGAGCATGTCATCCGACCGGCCGGCGTGCCAGTAATAGCCGTCCTCGTCCACTCTATACTTGTCGCCGGTGAACAGCCACTCACCGAGGAAGGTCTTGCGGCTCTTTTCGGACTGATGCAGATAGAACAGCGCCGTGGTCTCGCTCTTCACCAGCAGGTTGCCCACCTCGCCCGGCTTTACCGGATTTCCATCCTCGTCCACAATCTTCACCTCGTAGCCGGGCACGGGCTTGCCGCTGCTGCCGGGGCGGATGTCGCCGGGCCGGTTTGAAATGAAGATGTGCCATACCTCCGTCGAGCCGATGCCGTCAATGATGTCCAGCCCGGTGCGCTCCTTCCAGGCATGCCACACCGAAGCCGGCAGCGACTCGCCCGCCGACACACACAAGCGAAGCGACGACAGATCGTACTTGCCGTTCTGGAAATCTTCGTTTGCCAGGATCGCTGCGTAGCCGGTGGGCGCGTTGTACAGAATGGTGGGCCGGAAGCGCTGGATGTGCTCGAGGACGTTGGTGACGACGCGCGGCGGCGCGGCCATCAGCACGCAGCTGGCCCCGACGAACCAGGGGAACACCAGGTTGCCGCCCGTGCCGAAGGTGAAGAACAGCTTGGCGGTCGCCAGTGTGCGGTCGCTCTCGCGCAGGCCGAGCACGTTCACCGCCCACAGCTGGGCGGTGATGGGCAGGTCTTTGTGCGCGTGCAGGATGCCCTTCGGCTCGCCGGTGCTGCCACTGGAGTAGTTGAGTGCACAGAAGTCCTCGCGATGCGTGGGTGCGACCGCCAGCTCGGTCGGTTCATCGCGGATCAGCGCCGCGTAGTCGAGGTCGCCTGCCGCGCCACTGCCTCCGATGACGATGATGTGCTTGACGAAGTCTAGTTGTGGGCGGATTTCGTCGAGCGCCGGCAGCAGCGCCTGGTGGACGATCAGGGCGCGCGCCCGGCAGTCGCGGAGCACGTAGGCGTGTTCGTGCGGCTTGAGCAGGGTGTTCATCCCCACCGCAATCGCGCCGATCTTCATGATGGCGAAGTAGGCGATGGCCCACTCGGCGCAATCGAGCGAGAGAATGCCGACGTACTCGCCCATACGGATGTCGAGGCGCTTGAGCGCGTTGCCGAGCCGGTTGACTTCTTCCGCCACTTGCCGGAAGGTCAGCTCGCGCTCCGGCGTGTACAGCGCCACTTTATCCGCTCGTACCGCCAGGTTGTGCTCAAGGATGTTGACGGCGTTGTAGTACAGGGGAAGGTCGGCTGCTTTCATGGTTTCGCCTCCCGCAGAGACGCGCTGCGGTGCGCCTCTACGCTTTGCCGATGAGATCACGGGCAATGACGATGCGTTGAATGTGCGATGTGCCTTCGTAGATTTGTAACCCTTTGATGTCGCGGAGGTGACGCTCCACGGGATACTCGTTCGAGTAGCCGCGCCCGCCGTGCAGCAGCACCGCCTCGTTGGCTGCGCGCACGGCGGCTTCGACAGCAAATAGCTTCGCGATTGAAGTAGCGCGGGTCGTCGGCTCGCCGCGGTCCTTCAGCCAAGCCGCCCGGTACACCAGCAGCCGCGCGGCGTCCACGTCGGCGGCCATATCGGCGATCGTGGCCTGAATCATTTCGAAATCGCCGATGCGCTGGCCGAACTGCCGCCGGCTGCGAGCGAACGCCACGCAGGCCTCGAGGCAGGCCTGTGCCACGCCGAGCGCGCCCGCCGCCACACCCAGCCGCCCGTGGTCAAGCGCCGACATCGCCACCTTGAAGCCCTCGCCCGCCGCGCCGAGCAGGGCCGTCTTCGGCACGCGCAGGTTCTCGAAGCGGAGATGGGCGTGGTCGGAGGCGCGGTGGCCGAGTTCACGGCCCGGCATCTTCTCGCGGAGGAAGCCCGGCGTGTTCGTCTCGACCAGGAAAGCGCACAGTCCCTTGTGTCTCAGCGACCGGTCACGCGAGGCAAACACGATGGCCAGGTCGGCGATGCCGCCGTTGGTGATCCAGATTTTCTCGCCGTTTAGCACGTAATCGTCGCCGTCCTCAGTCGCCGTGGTCTCGATGCTCGCGGCATCGCTGCCGGCGTTCGGCTCGGTGAGGCAGTAGCAGCCGATCCACTCGCCGCGAATCAACTTCGGCAGATAGCGCTGCTTCTGCTCCTCTGTGCCCCATGCCAGGATACATTGCGAGACCAGGCTGGTGTGCACGGTCATGAACCCGCGCACCGAGGAGTCGGCGCGGCCCAGCTCTTCGTAGCACAGCGCCAGCGAGACCGCGTCCCACCCACCGCCGCCGTACTCCGCCGGCAGCGGCCCGCCGAGCAGGCCGAGGTCGGCCATCTCGCGCACCAGCGAGGGCGGCATCGCCCCGCGCTCATCCATCTCGCGCGCCAGCGGCGCCACACGCTCCTGCGCAAACGCGCGTGCGCGCTGCTGAATTTTGACCTGGGCTTCGGTGAGTGAAAAATCCATTGCTTGCTGATAGCCGATGGCCGATTACGGATGGCTGAAGACTGATGACTGATGACCGATGACTGCGATACCCTCGACCTCCACCATGGCTTCATCATCAAACAAGCTCTTCACTTCCACCAGCGTCATGGCGGGGTAATGCTTGCCGACGATCGAACGGTACGTTTCACCGAGCGCCTTCAGGTTTTCGCGGTAGCGCTGCTTGTCGGTGACGAAGATGGTGAGCTTGACGAGGTCGCTCATAGCCCCGCCGGCTGCCTCTAACACAGCCTTCAGATTGCTCAACGCCTGCTCGAACTGCGCGACCAGGTCGCCCGGATGCGCGATGCGGCCCGTTGCGTCCATCCCCGTCTGCCCGGCGAGGAACAGCACGCGCCCGCCCTCGACCAGGACGCCGTGTGAGTAACCGGAGGGCTTGGCAAGGGAGGGAGGGTTGAGAAGGGTGGGCATGGGAGGGATGAAGGGTGATTGGTGATTGGTGTGATTGGAGATTGAAGACTGAAGACTGAAGATTGGAGACTGAAGATTGAAGACTGAAGATTGAAGACTGAAGATTGAAGATTGAAGATTGAAGATTGGTGAGCGGCTCAAGTCATCTGTCTTTAGTCTTCAGTCTCTAGTCATCGGTCATTTGCCTCTGAACTCAGGTTTCCTCTTCTCGGTGAACGCCTCGTAGAAGGCGCGGTGGTCTTCGCCCATCATCATCAGCGCCTGGGCCTGAGCTTCGGCCTCGAGCGCGGCGTTCAGGTCCATCGTCCATTCGTTGTTCACCATCAGCTTCGTCATGCCGAGGGCGTAGGTGGGGCCGCCGGCGAGCCGCTCGGCGAGTTCGCGCGCGGTGGGCAACAGCTGCTCGAGGGGAACCACGCGGTTGGCCAGCCCGATTCGCTCGGCGGTCGCGGCGTCCACGTCGTCGCCCAGCAGCAGCAGTTCCATCGCCCGGCCTTGCCCGACCACGCGCGGCAGCAGAAACGCTGCGCCCATGTCCGCGCCGGTCAGGCCGACGCGCGTGAACAAGAAGGCGAACTTCGCGCCCTCGGCCACCACGCGCAAATCGGCGGCCAGCGCGATGACGGCGCCCGCGCCGGCGGCCAGGCCGTTGACGGCAGCGATGATGGGCTTGGGCAGCAGCCGCATGTTGCGGACGAGGTGGCCCGTCATCCGGCAGAATTCGAGATGCCCGCGCATGTCGCGCTTCAGCACCTCGCCGATGATTTTGTGCACGTCGCCGCCGCTGCAAAAGGCGCGCCCCGCGCCGGTGATGATGACGGCCTTCACCGCCTCGTCGTCACGCAGCGCCGCGAACAGGTCGCGCAACTGGGCGTAGATCTCGAACGTGAGAGCGTTGAGCACTTCCGGCCGGTTCAGCGTAATCGTGGCGATTGAGTTCTCGACTGAGTAATCAAAGTCGTATCTGGGCATAGTACTTCTTTAGAATCCACGAAGTCACACGAAGAAACACGAAGAAAC
>JAVQXV010000056.1:0-17099 GCA_033577755.1 Anaerolineales bacterium | reverse complement strand
TGCTCATGCCGGTGATGGACGGCCTGACGGCCATCACCCTCATTCGCCGTGACCTGCCGCAAACGGAGATTGTTGCGTTGACCAGCGTGCTCGAAGACAACCTAGTCGTTGACGTGGTACGCGCCGGTGCCATTGGTTATCTGCTTAAGGATGCCTCCGGCGAAGAAGTTATCCGTGCGGTCAAGGCCGCCGCCGCCGGCCAGGTGCATCTCTCGCCACAGGCCGCTGCCAAACTCATCAAGGACGTGCGCTCGCCCGAACAAACGGAGCCTTTGACGCGACGGGAGACCGAGGTGCTCAAGCTGCTCGCCAGAGGCCACTCGAACAAGCAAATTGCGCAGGCGCTGAACATCGGCGAGAGGACGGTGCACTCGCACGTCGGCGCCATCCTATCCAAACTGAAGGTGCCCAGCCGCACCCAGGCCGCGCTGTACGCCATCCGCACCGGTCTGGTTTCGATCAACACGCTACAACGCGCCTGCAAGGGCGACGAATAGAATTGACCGTTACGGCATTACTCAGGGAGCCGGTTCAGCCGCATCTCTTTCGGTGTTCCAAGTCGCCTCGCGCCAATCCGCCGCATAAAACTTCAGGTACTCGCGCACGTGCCCGGCCCAGTAGCGCTCGGTATGGCCACCGGGCCGCACGATGTAGGTGTGCCTAAAATCGAACCAGGTGAAGACTTGATCGAGCCAGGCCGAGCTATGCCGACTCCCGTCACCCTCACCCACATCCAGATACACGGCCGGCTTGGGCCGGTCGCGCAGCCGGCGGCTCCACTCCAGAATGTTGTACTCGTCGTCATAGAACACGGCCGGGCTGTGCAGGCCAAGGCGCCCGAACGTCTCTGCGTATTTCAGCCCGAAGTGCACGGCCCAGCCTCCGCCGCGCGATAGCCCACCGATGGCGCGCGCCGCGCGTTCAGCTACTGTGCGGTATGTGGAGTCCACGTAGGGGATAACGGCTTCCACCAGCGCCGGGTCAAAGCGCTCGCCCGGGTCGCGCGGCATGACAATCAGCAGCGGCGCGATCTCACCGGCAGCAATCAACTCGTCCGCGCCGGCGACTGCGCCCAGCCGTTCCCATTGGTCTTCGGCGAAGCCCCGACCGTGAAGGAGGTAGAGAACCGGATAGCGCCGCTCGCGGTGGCCGGCGTAGCAGGGCGGCAAGTAGATGCGCGCGCGGATAGGGCCGGTGTCAGGCGAAGGGATACTAACGGACTCCACTGTGCCCACGCGAGACGTACAGGCTTCGGTTACAGACAGTTCGGTCGGCTCGGTCGCCGGAGCAGCGATGGTGGGCGCCGGTGTAGTTAGCGTGAGAGTTGGAGGGGGCGCAGTGGTTGGAGAGGGCGTTACAGATGCAATGGACGACGGCATGCTGATTGCAGATGCCTTAGCCTCGGTCGGCGCAGAGGGGGGCAGTATGGCCGGCGCTGTGGCGCAAGCCGCCAGTAGAGAAACGACGAACACAAGGCTCAATCGCATGCCACAGACAAAAGAACCCGCCGCGCGGGGTCATCCCGCCCGACGGGAGCGCCTGTTGTCCAAAGTTTAGGCCGGGGCGGGGCTTTGGTCAATCCCCGTCGAGTTGCGGAAGTTGAACATTTTCCGCCGCCACTCTCAGAACAGGCTCATCTGTTCTGCCGGCGGCTCGTCGTCTGCCGGCCCGGCATCAGGCACGCCGGCTGCTGCAAATGCTTCACGCTCGGCAGCAATCAGGGCCGGAAGTTTTTTGAAGTCTTCAATCAAAGGCTCTTTGAACTTGGCCTGATGCAACGCGGCGGCAGGATGAAACATCGCCACCACCAGCCGCCCGCGC
Source organism: Anaerolineales bacterium (assembly GCA_033577755.1). Taxonomy (GTDB): domain Bacteria; phylum Chloroflexota; class Anaerolineae; order Anaerolineales; family UBA6663; genus JANWXR01. The sequence continues at coordinate 15,278 of JAVQXV010000056.1, read as the reverse complement.
ACACGCCGGGCCTGTCCGTGGATGATTGAGATTTTGGCGTTGGGGAAGAACTTGGCCATCGAGAAGCGGCCCAGCGTCACGATGACTTTCGGATTCAGGGCGGCGATTTGCCGCTCCAAGTAATCATCACAGGCTGCCAATTCATCTGCCTCCGGGTCACGATTGCCGGGCGGTCGGCACTTGACCACGTTGGTGATGAACACCTGCTCGCGCTTTAGCCCGATCATCGCCAGCAGCTCTTCGAGGAACTTACCTGCTGCGCCCACGAAGGGGCGGCCTTGCTGGTCTTCGTGAAAGCCCGGTCCTTCGCCGATGAAAAGAATGTCGGCGTTTGCCGGCCCTTCGCCGGGCACGGCGCGCGTGCGGGCCAAATGGAGTTTGCAGCGCGTACAGGCGTTGACCTCGGCAGCAATGGTCTGAAGAGTGATTTCAGCTGACATGGGTGGTTCTCCTGTCATTCTATTCTCGGCGACAACAGCGACTTGTCGGTGGCTAACGGTTTCGTCATCAGCAACGCGTCTTCGCCGTCGCGATAGAAACGTTTGCGTCGGCCTACCTCAACGAAACCGAATTTTCGATACAAACTCTGTGCGGCCAGGTTGTTCACGCGCACTTCCAGCGTCGCCGAGAGCGCGCCGAGCACACTTGCTTTATCCAGCAGCGCCTGCAACAGACGCTCACCGATGCCGCGCCGCCGCCATGCCGGATGAACGGCCAGTGTGTTGATGTGCCCTTCATCAGCGACCACCCACAGGCCGGCATAGCCCACCACCCGCCGGCGCGGTCCGCGGCCCAGCAGCCGAGCCAGCCAGGTCGAGGCCGACAGGGACTCCGCGAGGTAAGCAACCAGAAAATGAGCGTTGCGGTTCTCCAGCAGCTCAAACCGATAAGATTGCTCCGTCCAGGGCTGGGGGAATGAGAGTCGATCAATCGCCACCACCTGCGGGATGTCGTTCAAGTGCATGGGCGCGATGAGAAGCCGGGCGGTGTGAGTCGGCTCGATGAGGCGCGTCATTACAGCCGGCCCTCCAGCTGACCGGCATAGAGTGGTGCCAGCGTCGCCGGGTCGTCGGCATCGTTGCGCTGCAGGCGCTCCCAGCCGATCTCCGCCAGATGGCCGGCGCGGCGCAAAGAGCGCGAGGGTGAGGCAAACGTCGCGCGTCCCTGCAGCGCACGCAATTCGTCCGGGCGAATTGCGTCCCATTCGCCGCAGATGAGGGTTGAGGGATGCACTTCGGCGAGCAACGCGGCCGCATCCAGCACGCGGGGCGGCCCTTCAGGCATCCAGCGGCGACCGTTCCAGAAGTATGCACCGACAATCAGCCGCCCGCGGCCTGCTTCCAGCAGGGCCAGCACGCGCTCGGTGCTGCCCGGCAAAGCGTGCAGGAGGATATCGAGCGTGGGCACGCCGAAAAGCGGCAGGCACTGCGCCAACGCCAGACCTTTGGCGAAGCCCAGCCCGATGCGCAGTCCGGTGTATGAGCCCGGCCCAAGCGCAACCGCGATGCCGGAGAGCGACCCGGGTTCTATGCCGGCCTGCCGCAGCAGCAGCGCGGTCTGCGGCGCCAACTCCACCGTGTGCTGCTGCGCCGTGCGCCAGGTGTGCTCGGCCAGCACGCGGCGACCGTCGTACAGCGCGAGGGAAATTTGCCGGGTGGCTGTATCAATCGCCAGCAACATACTTCATCCGCCAAACGTCGCCCGGCGGAACTCACCGAGCAGTTCTTCGTAGCGCTTGCCGACGGCGTCCATACGAAAGGCGCGCTTCTCCGCTTCCACCCAGCGCAACGTTAGCATCAATCGCTCAGCTGGCAGCACCTCCAGGATGTGCTCCGGCCATTCAATTACTATCACGCCCTCGGCATTCAACAAATCATCGAAGCCGATGGCCAGCGCCTCCGCACCGGAGCGCAGCCGGTAACAGTCGAGGTGCCATAGACACAGGCCATCGGCGCGGCGATACTCGTTGACCAGCACAAAGGTCGGGCTGGTAACCGGCTCAAGCACGCCCCAGCCACGACCCACACCGCTGACGAAAGTGGTCTTGCCGCTGCCCAGCTCGCCGCTCAGGCCGATCACGTCGCCGGGCCGCAACCGTTCGCCGAGGCGGACGCCCAGCCGCACCGTCTGCTCCGGCGCATGACTGATGAACTCAAGCGCGCGTTGATCGAGGATGGGCATCGCACCCGGATTATACGTCCGCCTTCTCCAGAGGGTGTGCACGCAAAACATGTCAGCCGCACCCTGAGCGGACGCTGAGCGAAGCGAAGCGGCAGTCGAAGGGGCGGCCTGTTCCCAGACAACCTTTGCGTGCACACTCCAGTGGCGAACGTTTGGAGGATTCGCCGCGCCCCGTGTATCATCTGCGCACCTATGCGTGTTCTCGTCATCTCCGATATTCACGCCAACCTGGCCGCGCTCGAAGCGGTGCTCGAGTCCGCCGGCGAATACGACGCGGTCTGGTGCCTGGGCGACCTGGTAGGTTACGGCCCCAACCCCAATGAATGCATTGAGTGTGTGCGTTCTTTGCCGAATCTCACCTGCTTGGTAGGGAATCATGACAAAGCCGTGCTAGGGGACTTGGACGTGAACACGTTCAACAACGATGCGCGCTATGCCTTGTTGTGGACGCGCCAGATGCTCAAGCCGCAGAACAAGGCCTATCTACACTCGCTCTCACCCATCACCGAGATTGAGGCTTTCACGCTGGCACACGCCTCGCCGCGCCATCCGGTGTGGGAGTATATCCTCAATCGCATAATCGCCGGCGAGAACTTCAGCTACTTCACAACAAACTACTGTCTCGTCGGCCATACTCACGTGCCGGTGATTTATCAGGAGTCCGATCTGGTAGACGATTGCCTTGAATTTCTGCCCAACTACGAAAGTCCGCTCCAACTTGATGGCGAACGGCTGATCATCAACCCCGGCAGCGTGGGCCAGCCGCGCGACGCCAACCCCAATGCCGCTTATGCCATCCTTGACCTGGAGGCGCGCACCTGGCAATATCGCCGCGCCATCTACGACGTTGAACGCACGCAGCGCCAGATGCGTGCCCACCACTTCCCGGAGCGTCTGGTGCGGCGCATTGCGCAGGGCTGGTAAGAAAAAGCTCAGCCCGCTTTGGCAAATGAAGCGTCCTGAGCGGAGGCCTGAAGCGAAGCGATAGGCCGCAGTCGAAGGACGTGCACCCTTCGACTACGCGCCCTTCGGCCTGGCTCAGGGCGCTTCACTCAGGGTGCTTTCCCGTTAGACCAAGAAGAGCCACAAAAAGGAAACGGGAGACTGGCGAGAGGAACCGGCGCAGCGGGAGGCGCGTCCGATAAACAAGAGCTATCAGACTCGGAGGATGCCATGGTCAGGAAACTCTTCTTCATATGGATTTTGTCTGCCCTCGCGCTGGCAGCCTGCGCACCGCAGATGGTAACGCCTCAGGTTTTAGCCTCAACGGTCCGCGAGGCCTATGCCACCGCCGTGGCGCCCGTCGAAAAGCAACTGGATGCCTTCAGCGGCGCAGCAGAGTCCCGCCCTGAGGCCGCCGACGACCGGCTGGTCATCAAGAACGCCAATCTGACCCTGATTGTCAAGGACACGCAAGAGTCGCTTCAGGCCATCACCGCGATGGTGACCGGCCTGGGCGGTTTCGTCGTCAGCTCCAACACTTACCAGACTCGGACCGGCACGCAGGGCAACAAGGTGCTTCAGGGAACCATCAGCTTCCGCGTGCCCGCCGAGCGCTTCGATGAAGCGCTGGCGCAACTGCGCCGCATGGCCGTCGAGGTGGACAGCGAGAGCATCACCGGCGAGGACGTGACCGCGCAGTACACCGACCTGGAGAGCCAGCTGCGCAACCTGGAGGCCGCCGAGGCGCAATTGCAGGAGATCATGCGGGAAGCCAAAGATACCGAGGACGTGCTGAACGTCTTCAATCAGCTCACCAGCATTCGCGGCCAGATTGAGCAGGTGAAGGGCCAGATGAAATATTTCCGCGAATCGGCGGCCATGTCGCTCATCAACGTCAGCCTGATCCCCGACGCGCTGAGCCAGCCGATTGAGGTTGCCGGCTGGCGGCCAGAGGGCGTGGCCCGTGACGCTCTTCAGGCGCTGGTATATGCCCTGCAGGGCCTGGCTACTGCCGCCATCTGGCTTGTCATCTACTTCCTGCCGCTGGCGCTGCTGATTTTAGGGCCGCTGTTCCTGCTCGGGCGCTGGGCGCTGCGCCGGCTGCAAAGGCCTAAGACAGCCGCCGGAGGGAAGGCGCCGGCAGCCTGACTACAAGCTGTCTATGGCAGACCGGCGCGTGCGTCGCACCTGAATGGGTGCGACGCACGTTTTTTATCCGATAGCGGCGCGCACCTCTCGCGCCAGCGCGCCGAATTCCGGGCTGTGCTCCATCTCGGCGCAGCGCGGGCGTGGCAGCGGTACATCAAGCGCCAGCGTCACCCGGCCGGGTCGAGGGCTGAGCACCAGCACCCGGTCGGCCAGCAGCAGCGCTTCGGGGATCGAGTGGGTGACCATGAGCACGGTGGTCCTGCGCCGTTCCCAGATGCGCAGTAGCTCCACGCCCATTCGCTCGCGCGTCAACGCATCCAGCGCACCGAACGGCTCATCGAGCAGCAATACCTCGGCATGAGTAATGAGGGCGCGTGCAATCGCCACGCGCTGCTCCATTCCACCGGAGAGGTCGCGCGGCAGCGCTCGCTCGAAGCCCGTCAGCCCGACGAGTTCAATCAGTTCCTGCGCCCGGCGTTGTGCTTCGGCGGCGCGTACGCCTTGCAGCTCCAGCGGCAGCTGCACGTTAGCCTGGACTGTGCGCCAGGGCATCAGGTTCGCCTTCTGAAAGACGAAGGCGATGCGCTCGCTTGGGCCGGTGAGCGGCCGGCCATCGAACAGCACTTGGCCCTCGGTCGGTCGGAGCAGGCCGCCCAGGATTTTCAGCAGTGTGCTTTTGCCGCAACCACTCGGCCCTACCACGCAGACGAACTCCTGTGGGCGCAGCGACAGGCTGACGCGCTCCAGCGCGCGCAGGCCACCGTTGCCGTTCGGATAAACATGTGTGAGCGAGTGAGCGGTGAGCATGGGGGATGGGGGTTGCGTATTGCGTATTGCGTATGGCGTATTGCGTATGGCGTATGGCGTATGGCGTATGGCGTGATGGACGCTCAGGGAACGAAGTCGTTGGTAAAGGCGGCGTTCACGTCGAGCGGGCGGGAGAGCAGGCCGGCATCCAGCAGCGTGGCCTGCATGTTCTGCCAGGCTTCCGTGCGGATGAAGCCGACACGGTCGGTCTTCCACAGTTCGATCGTCGCCGCCAGCACCTGCTTCTCCAGCGCGTCGTCCTTAAGCGCGTCGGGCGCGTACTTCTTGGAGATGATATAGGCTTCGTCGGGATCGGCAATTACATCCTGAATGCCGCGTACGATGGCACGCACGAAGCCGCGCACCAGCTCCGGCTCGGTGCGGATGGTCTCGGCATTGGTAAGCAGGCCATTGGCGGCCAGCGTCGCGTAATCGCCGACCGGAATGACGTTCAGCCGGACGCCCTGCGCCGCCAGCCGGATCGGCTCGTTGTTGGCGTAGACCACGGCAGCGTCCACGCGTCCGGCGTTCAGCGCTTCCACCTGATTGAAGCCGATCTCTTCGACGGTCACATCTTCCGCCCTCAGGCCGGCCGCCGCCAACAGTGCGCGCAGGCCGACAAAATTGGCCCCGCCCAGTATCGGCACACCAATGCGTTTGCCCTTCAAATCGGCGGGCGTCACGATGCCGCTCTCGGCTTTGGCGATGACGGCCACCGGAAACTTTTGGTACCAAGCCATGACGTAGACAACGGGTAAATCCTGCGCGCGTGCCAGCAGCACCTGCTCACCGGAGACCACGGCGAACGGCAGCTCGTTTGCGCCGACCAGTTGCACGCCGTTCGTCTCGAAGGAGTAATCGAACTCGACCTCAACGCCGGCCTCGCGGAAATAGCCCTTTTCTACGGCGACGTAGAAGTTCGCGTACTGCACGCTGGGAATGTAGCCCATTGGCAGGCGGATTTTGCGCAGCGCCGCCGGGGTTGGCGTCGCCGCCGGCGCAGCGCAACTTACACAAAGCATCCCCACGAACAAATACAGAGCAGCTCGTCTGAGCACAGATTCCTCCTCGACCTGCGGCTAACGCCGCCAGGCCAGTAAAAATTTCTCAAGCAAAGACACCGCGCCGTACAAACTCAGTGCCAGCGCCACCAACGCGGCCACGGCAACGAAGACCAGCGCCGTGTCGTACGCGCCGCGCCCCACGTTGACCAGGTAGCCGAGGCCGCGGTCTGCGCCGACGAACTCGCCTACCACCGCGCCGATGACGGCCAGCGTCGCGCCGATCTTCAGGCCGCCGAGCAACACGGGCAGGGCTGCCGGCACTTCCAGCCTGGTGAACGTCTGCCAGCGCGTGGCGTTCAGCGAGCGCATCAGGTCGTGCAGCTCCAATGCAACCGAGCGCAGGCCGACGATGGTATTGACCAAGATGGGGAAGAAGACGATCAGCGCGCTGATGAGAATCTTGGAGAGCACGCCCGGCCCAAGCCAGATGACCAGCAGCGGCGCAATGGCGACCACCGGCACGGCCTGCGAAGCGACCAGGTACGGCGTGAGCGCGCGCTCCAAGGCAGGCGATTTGGCGATGAGGTAGCCGAGCACGATGGCCAGCGTCAGGCCCAGCGCCAGGCCGGCCAGCGTCTCGAACAGCGTCGCGGCGGCGTGGCGCAGCAGCGAGCCGTCCGCCAGCGCCTCCAGCAGGCGCATCCCGACGCGCGCCGGCGAAGGCAGGATGAAGGCGGGCAGGCCGCTCAGGCGGACGACGGCCTCCCAGGCCAGCAGGCCCACTGCCAGCGCGAGCAGCGTCCACGGCCAGAGCATCACGCGCTTGCGACGCGGCAATGCCGGCGCAGCTGCGCCGGATGAAGCATCTGAAGAAATCTCCAGCATCACCATAAACAACAGCCCCGGAGATTGCCTCTCCAGACTTGGAGAGTTGCTCCGGGGCGAGTGGAGGCAACCGGTTACACGCTGCGCATCCCAGGCGAAATCAGAGGATACACATCGTGCCGGCAAAACGAACCCGTTGACGAGGCGCGCCATGCGCGCCGGCCAACGGGGCCGTGCTCAGCAGGGCTGATGCCGTCGTAAGACGCTCAGCCCTCAGGCTCCTTCTTTCATCCCGACTGTACGGTCGGCGCCGGACTTTCACCGGCTCGTGCATGTTGACTTAACACGCTCGCGGGCTGTACCGCCGATCGGGAATTGAGCCGCCAGCTTTCGCTGACCGCACAAGAACGCCGAGCGTTCCTGATAAGCCGCGCGCTAGCGCGGCGACTCGCACCCTGCCCCGAAGGATCTGCTATAGAATTGCAGGCATTATATCGCCCGCCGGAAGGCCCGGTCAATTGGCACCCGGCGCTGATTCACGCGCCGAACGTCCCTGGCCGCCTGGCATCCTTCTCTCCAACGCATGAAAGCCCAACTTCTGCAACGCATTCAGGATAGGAGCGTCGTCGTCGGCGTGGTAGGCCTGGGCTATGTGGGCCTGCCGCTGGCCGTCGCCTTTGGGCAGGCGGGCGTGCGCGTGCTCGGCGTGGACGTAGACGCGAACAAAGTGGCGCGCCTGAGCCGTGGCGAGAGCTACGTGCCGGATGTTTCGGACTCGCAGGTAGCCGAACTCGTCCGACGCGGCAGCCTCTCCGCTACCACCGATTACGCCGTGCTGCACGCCGCCGATGCCGTCATCCTCTGCGTGCCCACGCCGCTACGCAAAACGCGCGACCCCGACCTGTCGTACATCGTCAACGCCTCCGAGAGCCTCATGCCCCACGTGCGGCCCGGCCAGCTGGTGGTGCTGGAAAGCACCACCTACCCCGGCACCACCGAGGAAGTCCTCGAGCCGCAGCTTAGGGCGCGCGGTTTCCGAATCGGGGAAGATGTTTTTCTGGCCTTCTCGCCGGAGCGCATTGACCCGGGCAATCGGACCTTTACCGTGCGGAACACGCCCAAGGTGGTGGGTGGGGCGACGGCGGCCTGCACCGAGGTGGCCGCGGCGTTGTACGGGCTGGCCGTCGAGCGCGTGGTGACGGTCTCCTCGACGCGCGCCGCCGAGATGGTGAAGCTGCTGGAGAACACCTTCCGCGCCGTGAACATCGGCTTAGTAAATGAGGTAGCGTTGATGTGCGCCCGCCTCGGCGTGGACGTGTGGGAGGTGATTGATGCCGCCGCGACCAAGCCCTATGGCTTCATGAAGTTCACGCCAGGGCCGGGCATTGGCGGGCATTGCCTGAGTGGTCAGGAGTTCGTATTCATTAAGGACGAGAACGGTTGTCGTGCCATTCGGCTCAAGGACCTCGTAGATGAACTGGAAGCGCAGCCGACCCGACGACTGAGCACAACCGACACGCTAATCCTTGCGCCGAAAGGGTTGAGTACCCTCTCATTTGACGCTCAGTCTCGGCAGACTTGCTTTAAACCGCTTCAGTATGTGTCACGCCGCGCCTTCCGGGGGCGGATGCTCGAAGTCTTGACGCAGGACGGACGCCGTCTCACCGTCACGGACGGACATCCTATGCTGATCTGGCGCGATGGCGAGCTGGTTACGCGCCGTGCAGAAGCCCTGCAACCCGGGGACGAATTGCCGGTGCCGCTCGGAACCTCGGAAACTCCCGCGGGCGAGATTGACCTCATTGCGCATCTTTCAGAAAGCGACATTGCTCGCGCCCGCCTTGAGAATTATGCGCGTGAGCGCAGCAAACGAATGCCGATAAGACAGCACATCCACTACGATGGCTTTGTGACTGTGAAGGTTCGTTCGATTACAGAGACGGCTCCGGTTGATGTCGTATATTCGCTAGAAGTTGCAGACACGCACACTTTTGTCACGTCCTATGGGCTGCTGGTTCACAACTGCATTCCGGTTGACCCCCTCTACCTCTCCTGGAAACTGAAGGCCCTCAACTACACCGCGCGCTTCATCGAGTTGGCCGATGCCATCAACGGGCAGATGCCGCAGCACGTGGTGACACTGGCGGCGGAGGCGCTCAACGAGGCCGGCAAGCCGCTATACCACGCCAACGTGCTGGTGCTGGGCGCAGCTTACAAGCCGGACGTGGACGATGTGCGCGAGTCCCCGGCACTGGACGTGATGATTGAATTGCAGCGCCGCCACGCGCGCGTGAGCTATCACGACCCGCACGTGCCCACACTCACCCTGGGCGCAGAGACGCTGGCCTCCACGCCGCTGACCGCCGATTCGCTCCAAGCCGCCGACTGCGTCATCATCATCACCGCGCACACAACGATTGACTGGGCGCTGGTGGCCGAGCACGCCCAACTGGTGATTGACACGCGCAACGCCCTCAGAGGCCGGGCGGCGAAGGCGCGCGTGATTAAGTTGTAGATGGCGAGGGAGCCAACCGCAACCGAATCGCGCCTTCTCCGGTGGGGCTGGCCGCTGCTGCTGCTCGCTCTGACCCTGGCCGTTTACCGGCCGGCGCTGAGCTACGGCCTCATCTGGGATGACCCGCTCTGGTATCAACAGGGCCGGGGCCGCTCTGCGCTGGAGCTGTTCGTTTCGCTGCCCACCTATCAGTTTTACCGGCCGCTCTCATTGCTCTACAACCGGCAGTTCGTCTCGGCGGAAGGTGTGGTGAACGCGCCGCTGTTGCACGCCCTGCAAATCGCCGCGCACTGCGCCGCAACTTTGCTGCTCCTGCCGGTGCTCGCTGCGCTGGGTGTGGAGCGCTGGACGGCGCGCCTGGCTGCGCTATTCTTCGCCGTCTTTCCGTTGAGCTTTCAGGCCGTGGCCTGGCAAGCGCCGCAGGGGCCGCATGTGGTGCTATGGCTGCTGCTGGCCCTGCTCGCCGCTCACGGCTATCAGCGTTGGGGACGCCGCCTGTACCTCCTCGCTTCGTTGCCGGCCTACGCCGTCGCCCTGCTCTTCCAGGAAAGCGCGCTGCCGCTCGTCTTTCTCTTCTTCTGGCTCGCCGCCGAGGATGGGCGACGCACGCGCTGGCCGCTGCTCCATCTGGCGCTGGCCGGCCTGTATCTACTGATTTGGCTGAACGTGCCGCGGCGCAGCGACGTGACCGGCGCAGGCTTTCAGCTCAACGTACTAGCGTACCTGCTGCAGGGCATCGTCTTCCCTGTGGCGCGGCTGGCGGCGAGCGTGCTGCACGGACAGGCACCGGCGCTGCTGGCCACAACCTTCGCCGTCGCCGCTGCGGTGTTGGCCTTCAGCGCATGGCGTGTGCAGGGCCGAAACACAGCGTTGCTGGCCATGATTTGGACAGGCGTGGGGCTGGCTCCGGCGTGGGTTGGGTTATCGTGGGATTACGTGTCCATTGGCGAGCGCCTGTTTTACGTGGCCGCGCCGGGCATCGCGCTGCTGTGGGCGAGCGTAGCGAGCCGCTTTTTCATCGCAACGCAGCCCGTGCCGCGCGCTTTAGGCGGCGTCGTCCTGCTCGGCGTGATGTGGTTCTCACTCCAGCACCTGCGCGACCTGCAACAACTGTACGCCACAGGCACACATCATCTACAACATGCCATCGCCGTCCTGAGCGGGCGGCCGGGCGAACGCCTGCTGTTCGTCAACTTCCCGGACCGCTTCGAGCTGCGTCCGCCCTACTACCCGCTCGGCTTTTGGGGCCTGACCCTCGCGCCGCCGGTAGTGACGTTGAGCGACTTCGCGCGCGCGCTGAACGGCCCGGTCAGCGCAGAGGATGAATCGCTGGCCGCCTTCCTCACCGGCGCCGACGACCGCGCCGCCTGGCCATATCGCGTGGACCTGCGCGGCGTCAACAGCGCGCCGGAGGTCATTGTCGCTGCGGCCCGGCGCGCCGATCGCGTCTTCATCTCGGAGTATCTGCCGGACGGCGCGTTGCATCTGCGGGAGGCCGGCGCGGTGCGAGATGCTATCAAAAGCAACGGCGCTGCCCTGGCGTCCTTCGGAGAACAGGCGCAGCTTATCGGTGCGAGCGTTTACGAGGGCGAGCGAGTTACCGTCCGCCTGGTCTGGCGCGCGCTCAAAGCGTTCGGCTATGATGAGACCATCTTCGTGCACCTGTGGCGGGGCGAGACGTTCATGCAGAGCGCCGATGGCGACAGCCTGGCCGAGCTGGTGCCGCTCTACGCCTGGTCGCCCGGCAGCGAGATCGAGGACGTGCGCGAGATTCAAACGCGCGAACTGCCGCCGGGGACGTACACGGTGCGCGTCGGCCTTTATCGGCGCTCGGACGGCGAGCGACTGCCGGCCACCTCCGCCGACGGCATCCGTTTCCCGGACGACTCCGTAACCGTAGGCATCTTTCAGGTTCGCTGAACTGTGCTTTAATCGGCCTCATCCGTTTCATCGTCCGTCATCCGTACAACCCGTTCCGTCCGTTTCAACCGTCGCCTCCGCTACATCCGTTACATCCGTTTCATCCGTTGCACCTGTGACCCCTCGCCTCTCCATCATCATCCCTGCCTACAACGAAGCCCCCACGCTGCGCTCGGTCATTGAGCGAGTATTGGCCTGCGTGCCGGACGTGTTCGAGATCATCGTCGTGGACGACGGCTCGCAGGACGGCACGGCGGAAATCGCGCGGCAGGCCAGCGCAGAATATCTGCAGGTCAAGCTCGTGTCGCACCCGCGCAACCTGGGCAAGACGGCGGCGCTGCGCACCGGCTTCGCCGCCAGCCGAGGCGACATCGTCCTGGTGCAGGACGCCGACCTGGAATACGACCCTGCCGACATCCCCGCGCTGATCGAGCCGATTGTGACCGGCAAGGCCGACGTGGTGTACGGCTCGCGCTTCCTGGTGCGCCGTGCCGCGCGCGTGCTCTACTATCGCCACTATCTGGCCAACAAGTTCCTGACCTTCCTCTCCAACCTCCTCACCGACATCAACTTCACCGACGTGGAGACCGGCTACAAGGCCTTTCGCGGCGACATCATCCGCAACATGGTCATCACCTCCAGTGGTTTCGGCTTCGAGATCGAAGTCACGGCCAAGATTGCCAAGCTCAAGTGCCGGGTGTATGAGGTGCCCATCTCCTATCATGGGCGCACTTACGAGGAGGGCAAGAAGATCGGTTTTGTGGACGGCCTGTATGCCATTTGGTATACGCTCGTCTATAACCTGCTGTGGAGCAAGGCGCGCTCGTTCCGCAACCTGCCGCTGACCGACGGCAAGCCGATGCGCACCGGCTGAAGGTCTTTCCGCATAGGATGACTCAGTATCTGCCCATTATCATCGCTGCCGCTGTGCTGGCGTTCCTGGCGACGCCGGTCACGCTCTGGCTGGCGCGCCGCTGGGGCCTCGTGGATCAGCCGGGCCTGCGCAAGGCGCATCGTGCGCCCACGCCGCTGCTCGGCGGGCTGGCGCTGTACCTCGGCGTGACGCTCGCGTTCATCGCCTTCGGCCAGACCGGCTGGGTGACGGAGGGCATCGGCATCCTCGGCGGCGCAACGCTGCTCTTCGCCACCGGCCTGTGGGACGACCGCTTCGGCATGCCGGCCTGGCTCAAGCTGGCGGCCTGCGGCGTGGCGGCGCTCTTTCTCAGCGCCTTCGGCGTGCGCGTGCAGCTCTTCAACCTGCTCTGGCTGGATACGGCCATCACCGTGCTGTGGGTGGTGGGCATCACCAACGCCGCCAACCTGATGGACAACATGGACGGCCTGGCGGCGGGCCTGACGGCAGTGGCGGCGGGCTTCTTTTTCATCCTGGCCGCGCTGGAGGGTCAGGGGCTGGTGGCAAGTTTAGCGGCGGCGCTGCTCGGCGCGTCGGCCGGGTTCCTGTTCTACAACCTTGCGCCGGCGGTCAGCTTTATGGGCGACGCCGGCTCGCTGACCCTCGGCTTCCTGCTGGCCGCGCTCGGCATTCAGATCCGTTTCCTCAACTACCCACTGGCCTCGACCTGGATGGCGCCCATCGTCGTCCTCGGCCTGTTCATCTTCGATACCACCCTGGTCACCGTCTCGCGCCTGCGCCGGGGGCGCTCGCCCTTTCAGGGTGGCTCCGACCACATCTCTCACCGGCTCACGCAGCTGGGCCTGAGCAAGCCGCGCGCCGTGCTGACGCTGTACGTCGCCGCCTTCACGCTGGGCGCAACGGCCATCACCCTGACTCGCCTGGAGCCGCTGGCGGCGAATACAGCGTTTGCTGCGCTGCTCGTCGCCGGGCTGCTTGCGTTGCTCTGGTTCGAACGCATTGAGCCGCGGCTGGCCGGCGACCCGCCGCTGTTGCTCATCCCCGGCGGCGGCGGCTTTGTCGAGGCGGTTCAGGCCGCCCTGAGCGTCAGCCAAAACGTGACCGTGCTCGTGGCGACGGGGCCGGGCGCGCCCGCGCGTGAAGAAGTCATCGAGACGTTGGCTGCGCTGGCGGAGGAGCCGGCAGCGGTGCGTGGCCTGCTCGAACGCGGGCTGGGCGCGGAATGGGCGCACGACCTGCCTGCGCTAGGTCGCGCGCTGCGGCTTCGTGGTAGCATTGTGGCCGTGAACGATGAGACCTTCGCCGAGGTGCAGGCAATGTTGCGCAAAGCGCGGCTGATCGTGTTGGGGCCGGGCGAGGCGGCAATCAACCAGCAGCCCGTGCTGGCTGCGCTCCGCACCGACCTGGAGAGGCTGCCGGTGGCCAAAGTCTGGGCCGGCTCCATGCCTGCCGCCAATGGCGCGTTAGCCGGCGAGGTGCAGCGTCGCCTGCTCTACGAAGCAGCCGGCACGGCGAAGGGGCAGAGGTCGGATGCCTGAACAGACCGATTCTTCCGCAGCGTTGCCGGGCCTGAGCCGCGTCGAGGCGCAGCGTGTGGCCGAACGCTGTGCGCAGATCCTGCGCGAACAATTCGGCGCAACGCGGGTGACCGTCTTCGGTTCGGTGAAGGAAGGGGAGCCCTGGCGCGCGGACTCCGACCTTGACCTGGCCGTGGAGGGCATCCCACCCGAAGCGTTTTTTCGCGCGTGGGCCGCGCTGGAGAACGTTGCGCCGCCGGGGCTGAAGATTGACCTAGTGGATCTGGCCGATGCCGGGCCGGAGTTGCGCGCGCGCATCCTGGGAGAAACGCCTATGCCTTCCGATCCTCTGGCGCGCCTGAACCATCTCATCGAGGACGAATTTGCCACGCTTGAGCGTATCGCGGCCCAGATACAAGATATACAGGCCTCTCTGTCGGACCCGCCCCGGCAGTTGGAGCTTCAGGCTCTGGCGTCCTACCTGCACCAATACTACACGGGCATTGAGAGCATCCTGGAGCGTCTGCTGGACTGGCGCGGCGAGCCGAAGCCGAGCGGCCGTTACTGGCATGCCGACCTGCTCGACCAGGTTGCCGAGCCGCGCGAGGGTGAACGCCCGGCCATCATAGATCGCCCACTCCACGCGCGCCTGGAGGCCTATCGCCGGTTTCGACATTTCTTCCGGCACGCCTACGGCTACGAACTGGACTGGCGCAAGATGGAGGCAGAAACGTCGGGCGTCTCCGAGACGCTGGCTCGACTGCGGACGCAGATACGGGCCTTTTTAGACTTCCTGGTACAGAGCACCACCTGAAGGGCAAGACACGTGGCCGATCGCTCATGGGACTGGTTGCGACAGGCGCAGCGGGATTTGGAACAGGCAGAGGACTCGCGCCAGGCGGGACGCCACGAGTGGGCCTGCTTTGCTGCGCAACAGGCGGCGGAGAAAGCAGTGAAGGCGCTGCATCTCTTTTGCAAGCAAGAGGCCTGGGGACACGTCATCGCGCGGCTGCTGACCGAGCTGCCGGCCTCCGTTCAGGTCCCGGACGGTCTAGTGGACAAAGCGCGAGTGCTAGACAACTTCTATCTGCCAACGCGCTACGCCAACGGCCATCCGGAAGGGGCGCCCTTCGAACACTATGGCCCGTTGCAGAGCGCCGAGGCATTGACCTATGCCCGTGAGATCGTTGAATTCGTCCGTGCTCAAATGGCCTGAAGCGCGGGCCGTTGCGCAGGCCGTGCGCGAGTGGGCCGAGACGCTGGGACGTGCCCGACCCGACGTGCTGCGCATCGGTTACTTCGGCTCCTATGCGCGCAAGGACTGGGGAGTCGGCAGCGACCTGGACGTGCTCATCATCGTGGAGCGCTCGGACGCGCCCTTTCACCGGCGAGGAGTGGAGTGGGATGCCACCGGATTGCCGGTCCCGGCGGACGTGCTGGTTTACACGCAGGCCGAATGGGAAGCGCTGATGCAGGCAGGTAGTCGTTTCTCCCGCGCCCTGTCCGATGAGACACGCTGGGTCTATGTGCGCCCGCCGGATTGA
>JAVQXV010000055.1:0-17119 GCA_033577755.1 Anaerolineales bacterium | reverse complement strand
ATAGCGGCGTAAAGGCTGCGCTTTTCCGGCCAATAGCGTAGAATGCGCTTTTTGCGGAATAGCATGCACGACGTGAGACTGGCAGCACGGTTGTTTTGGCGTTATTATCCTAGCCGCCAATTTCATGCTGCCACGCCTTACTTTCTACTTTCTACTTGCCACTTTTTTTACCGCCTGCGCCTACGCTCCCCCACCTTCACCCGACCTTCCCAGTGCTATGCCCACCTCCCGCCCACTCCGCTTCCTGGCCCTTGGCGACTCGTACACCATCGGTGAGGCAGTAAGCGCCGAGGAACGCTGGCCGGTGCAATTGGCCGGTCTGCTGCGCGCGCAAGGCGTCGCGATCGAAGACCCGCTCATTATCGCCCGCACCGGCTGGACGACGGATGAGCTATCCGCCGGCATTGACGCGGCGAACCCGCAAGGCCCGTTCGACCTGGTCTCGCTCCTCATCGGCGTCAATAATCAGTATCGTGGGCGCGACGTGGAGGAGTACCGACGCGAATTTGCGTTGCTGCTCGAACGCGCCATCACCTTTGCAGGCGGGAGGCCGGGGCGTGTGCTGGTGCTCTCGATCCCGGACTGGGGCGTAACCGGCTTTGCAGCAGGGCAAGACCGTGCGAAGATTGCCCGCGAGATTGACGCCTTCAACGCCGTGAACGCCGCGGAAGCGCAACGCGCCGGCGCGCGCTATGTGGACGTGACACCGGTCTCGCGCCGCGCCGCAACAGAGAGTGGCTGGATCGCTGCCGACAACTTGCATCCCTCCGGACGGATGTATGCCGAGTGGGCGCGGTTGGCGCTAGTGCAGGCCCGCGCTGCCCTGGAATCGCCCTGAACGCCGGCTCACATTTTCTTGCGAAGCGAAAAGCTGCATCCTTGCGGATAAACCGGGATGGCCGAGCAGTCGCGTTCTCTGAACTCAACTTGAATCAGGGCCTCGGCTCCAGCAGGCGGTAGGTAAAGCCGTTCATCTCGACCTCGGTCAGCGGCCGGTAATGCGTGCCGATGGCCTGCAGCACCGGCGGCGGATAGAACTGCGCCCGCAGGATGACCAGCCCGAACTCGCGCCGCGCAATCATCTCGATAAGATGCGTTGGGTCGAACAGGCCGGCCTGGAACATCATCAGCTGTGGGAAGGCATTGGTCACCACCGGCTTGCCCGCCGCGAACATGAAGCCGGCCTCCTCCGAGAAGACCGGCCCCGGCGCGTTGCGGGCCAGCGACGCAATCCTATATCCGGCCTCGTGGTCGGCGCGAGTGGGGCGCGGGCCGAGCTGGGTATATCCCTGTGAGTCATAGTAGCCGCGCCCGGAGTTATCCGTTACACCCAACAGGCGGGCCAGAGACCCATACACCGGGCCTTCGGTGTAGACGTGCAGCGTGAGCCGCGTCTGAATCAAAAACAGAATCGGCAGCGCGAGAGCGAATATGAGTTTGAACCGCGAAGACGCTAAGATGGACTTGAGAACTTCTTTGCGTTCTTCACAGCTTTGCGGTTTGACTCTCCACAACTTTCCCGCCGTCAGCCCGGCCAGCACACAGGCTGCCGCCGTAGCGGTGACAAAGTACGACTCGCCCGCGCCGAACTTGCCGGAGAGCGCACCATTGGCAAATGCGAAGGCGAACCAGACCGAGTAGAGCGAGAGCCGACCCCAGTACGTCTCGTAAATCAGATAGCCGAAGGCGGCCAGCGCCAGCACGGCGTGCAATTCCAGCCATTCGCGGTAGAAAGCGAGCATCTGGGAGATGTCGAAGGCGTTGATGTTCGCTTGGATAATGCTGACGTACCACCAACCGCCGGTGCGCCAGTTGATCCACAGGAAGATGCCGCCGGCCACCAGCGACATGAGGAGGCCGGCCAGCAGCGCGCGCCTCGGCCCGCGCAGGAAGAGCCAGGCCAGTGCGGCCAGCACGGTGGCAAACGCAAGTTGTTTGGTGTAGCCCGCAGCCAGTAGCAGCCCACACCCCAACACCAGCATTTTGTTGAACCGTGAAGACGCCAAGGCCACCAAGATGAAAGAGTCTGTCTTCGCGCTCTTCGCGTCTTTGCGGTTAAGATCGACCTGCGCCAGCGTCACAATTGCCAGCGTCTCGAACATCACCATGGTCATGTGCTGGCGGAAGAGAGGGCCGATGGCGAAGGTGTAATTGGAAGCGAGGAAGCTCAGGCCGCAGAGTGCGCCGAGGAGGCTCAGCCCGGTCTCGCGCCGCACCGCCCAGGCAATGGCCGCTGCTGCCACCAGTGAGCCGGCGAAGCTTACGGCGCGGCCTGTCCACAGCGCCGGCCCGAAGGCCAGCACCAGCGGCGCCGTGAGCAGATGGTAGAGCGGCGGATAGATGGACGTGTAGAACGGAAAGACCTGGCTATCTTGATACGGCCAGACGCCCTGCGTGTGCAGCACCACGTCGTACAGCTCGAAGCCCTCGCCCTGGTCGTAATCGAACGGGAAGCGGAAGAGCGAGACGGCGTAGTGGACATAGACGAGAAACTGGCCGATGAGGGCAAGGGCGGCGAGGACGAACAGAATCCGTGAGGACCACTTCGCCCAGCCGGGCAGCAGCGATTCTTCCCCGTTCCGATTGCCCCAAGCGAGCCGCATCATGCCAGACGGTCGCCCAGAGGGAGGAGCGACAGTCCAAGAAGGATGATGAGCGCGCAGACGCCTAGTGCCAGCAGCTGGGCCGGGCCGAGGCCGGCGAACGCGCTTGCCCGGAGGACATCCACCAGCAGCACGGTCAGCGCGGCGATGAGGCCGCCCGCCACAAGCAGCAGGCCTAGCTGGCGTTTGGTCAGCGGCGCATCGGAGAGCACGCGGCGATTATAGCATCCGGCCTTGCGGTGGATTTCACGGGCTGAAGTTGTTCAATCTCGCGGCAGGGTTAGGCGGCGGCCTTCCCAGTCCTGCTTCATCCAAGCGAAGTCGCTATCGTCCACCGGCGGGGTAGCGCGGGCTTCGTCATACAAATCGCCGGCCAGATAGTTGAGGAAGTACATGTTAGAGCCGGGCGAAGCCGCCGAAGGATGAAAGCCTTTGGTTACCAATACTGCCTCGCCGTGCCGCACTGCGAAGACTTCATCAAAGGTCTCGTCCTTGCGATAGTTGCGGTGAATGCCAAAGCCATACGTCGGCGTGAAGCGATAGTAATAAACTTCTTCAAGATATGGCGAGCCGGCATAGCCATCATGGCAGTGCGGCGGCCAGCCACTCCATGTTCCTCCGGGCACATAAACTTCGAACAAGATGAGCCGCTCGGCAGGCAGGGGTGCAGCCAAGATATGGTTCACCTGTCGCAGAGCCGCCCCGCCGCCGCGCATTTCGGCTTTCATCTCCTCCGGCCGGAACAGGCGTAGGGGATATTTGCCCTCGGCAGGCGCGCCGCCTAGCGCGAATTCAAAATCACTCCGCGCTTCGATCACGAGTTCATGCCATGGCGGGATATACAGCACGTGCGGCCTGCCGGCGAATACGCTCTCACGCGCCAGCTGAAACGATTGCGCCTCCACCGTGACCCGCCCCTCACCGCTCAGCGGCACGAGGGCCATCTCATTGGCCTCGGTAGCACAGGTGAACATGCGCCCCGCCGGAAGCATCCTAACGCTAAAGCTCAAATAGCGCCAGCCGGCTGAGGCAGGGGTGATGTTGATTTGTAGTTCGGAATTAAGATTGGGCTTGAGATGATGCGACATTCCGAGTGGATAGTAGATCGTTGGCAAATCAGTAAGTGCGATACCAATGTTCATCCGGCGTAGGCGTGGTGTAGCGACTCCGCCATGAATGGGCTATGGCTTGGGCGATTTCGACCAGCCGTTGGAAGCGCTCGCGAGCCGTGCTGGAGAGGAAGCGGGCGCGTTCGGTGGCGGGCAGAGTGGCTGCCTCGTTCCACACCGAGCGCCCAACGGCGAAGCCGGCGCAACCCGCTCGGCAGGCGATTTCAAGTTGCCGGCAAAACGTCTCAAACGGTTCGCCCGCTGAAAGCAAAATCCACGGTGCGGGCGAAGCGGCATTCAGCTCGGCACAGGCCTCGGCCCATAGCACGGGATCGGGGTGGTGGGCGGCATCCACGGGGAATTCCACCTTCAGCACCTCCGGCCCCAGCGCGCCCAGCCGCTTTACACTCTCAATCACCAAGCGACGGCGCTCGTGGGCAAACTCCGGCGAGTTCTTCTTTACATTGGGGTGGAGTGGATACGAGATCGGCTCGAGGAAAAGCGGCAATTCGTAACGTCGGCAATCGGCGACAACGGCCTGCACAAAACGCTCCTGCCTCTCCGCCGCCATGCCCGAGTCGGGGTGATAGAACAGTAGCACCTTGACGCCGGTCGCGCCCAGCCGTCGGGCCTTCTCCACGCCCCAGCCGGCCAGCAAGGTGGTCTCGCGGCGGTGTGGATCGCCGAGGTAGCCTTGCTCCTCCAACGCTACCAGCAGGCCGACTTGCCCCGGCAAGGCACCGCTGGCGATAGCCTGCCCTGCGCTGTACAACGGATCGAGCAGCACCGCACTGGCCGCCCCGGCCAGATGGCGCACAATATCCAGCTTGATTTCGGTCAGGGTTGCTGCCGAAACGCTTGGCGGCGCCGCCGGGTTGACGACCGCCCGCATCGCATCTCGATGGTCGGCGGCGAGGATAGTAAACACGCCGGTAGGGGTGGCACATTGTTGGAGGGCACGGGCGACACCAAGAGAAAGGGGCGGCATGGTGCTAGAAATTAGAGGATTGAAGACTGAGGACTGAGAGTTACCGACCGTAACTAACGGCCAATTTGCACAGGACGGTTTTCGCGTAGGGATTGCTGGGCGGCGAGGCCGATGACGACCGGCACGCGACCATCATGACCTGAGACGGGCGGGGGCGTATCGTTTTGCACACAGCGCACGAATTCGGTCATCTCGGCAATGAAGGACTCGGTGTAGCGCTGCATAAAGAAGTAGAGCGGGCGGGAGGAGTGTACCCCATGGGCATCACTCAATACGTGCGTGTCGGGAGTATTGTTGCTCACGGTCACCATGCCTGCCGAGCCAAACACTTCTACTCGTTGGTCGTAGCCATACACGGCCCGGCGGCTGTTATCAATCGCACCTAGTGCGCCGTTGGCAAACTTGAGCGTGATGAGCGCGGTGTCAATGTCGCCCGCTGCGCCGATGGCCGGGTCCACCAGTACCGTGCCGGTGGCGAACACCTCCACCACTTCACTCGCGGTCAGGTAACGGGCCATATCGAAGTCGTGGATGGTCATATCGAGGAAGAGGCCACCGGAGGCGCGCACGTATTCAATGGGCGGGGGCGCGGGATCGCGGCTGGTGATGCGGAGCAGGTGAACGTCGCCCAGCCGGCCCTCGGCTACCAGTTCGCGCACTTTGCGAAAGTTGGGATCAAAGCGGCGATTGAAACCGATCATCAGCTTGACGCCGGCCTGTTCCACTGCTTCCAGTGCAGCATCAATCCTTTGCAAATCGTAATCAATCGGCTTTTCGCAGAAGATATGCTTACCTGCCTGCGCGGCTTCGATAATAAAGCGCGCATGGGTATCGGTGGCCGAGCAGATGGCCACAGCTTGAATCGCCGGGTCGTCTAGAATACGGCGGTAGTCCTGGTAGGCGGGGGTGTGGAACCGCTCGGCCAGCGTCTCGGCGGCGGACAGGTTCACATCGGCGATGGCCGCCAGCCGCGCACCGGGGATACGGGTTGCCAGGTGTTCGGCGTGCACGCGGCCAATTCGTCCCGCGCCAATGAGGCCGATGTTAATAGGGCCGGTAGTCATGGGTTGTTTTACTATGGACTAGTGACTGAAGATGAATGACTAATTACAGGCCAATACTCTTCAAAAATTCCCGGTTGCGCCGAGCGGAGTCTTTGGGTGTGCCCATGCCGGGCAGCACATCTTGCTCCACAACAATCCAGCCATCATAGCCCAGACGCTCCAGCTCCGCCTTTATTGCTGCAAAGGGTACTTCGCCCTTGCCCAATTCACAGAAGATGCCCTCGCGTACCGCTCTGAAGTAATCCCATCCTTCGGCCCGCGCGCGCCGAGCTACTTCGGGATGGCAATCCTTGAAATGTACATGCCGAATGCGATCGGCATGCCGGCGGAGGCCGTCCAGCGGGTCACCGCCACCAAAACGGTAGTGGCCGGTATCAAAGCACAGTCCCAGCACACCGGGGTCGGTCAGCGCCAGCAGTTGTTCCACTTCCTCCGGCGTCTCCACATAACCGGCACAGTGGTGATGGAAAAGGGTACGTAGGCCGGTCTGGGCATAGATGACACGAGCGATGCGCTCCGCACCTTCGGCAAAGGTCTGCCAGCCTTCGTCGCTCAGCCCGTGTTCGGGGCGGATGCGGCCCGCGTTCTGTGTGCGAATGGGATTCTTACCGTTGTCGTCGGCGAGGATGATGAACGGGCCGGTTTCGGCGACGTCCGCCAGCAAGCGCGCAATCCGCAATGCCGTCTCTTCGCCCGCTGCATGTGCCGTTCGGTCGGATAGATTCACCGGCACAAAAGCTCCCAGCAGCGTTAGCCCACGCGCAGCAAGCTCGCGTTTGAGCTGAACGGGGTTGGTGGGCATAAAGCCCCAGTCGCCTAGTTCGGTGCCGGCATAGCCGGTCTCGCGCATTTCATCCAGCACCTGTGCGTAATCGGTGGTCTGCCCTTCCAAACCAAACTCGAGGATGCCCCAGGAACACGGAGCATTGGCGATCTGAATCATCGGCTACCCTGCAGAGCGGTCATCGGTCAATCGTTATCTGTTCCCCGGTCTTTGCCGACATCCGTTAATTCCTCACTGACCCAGACCGGCCTGCCTTCATCTAATGAACGGGTGGCGGCGACGCCGATGGCGGTGGCGGCGCGGGCATCGTAGCCGGTGATGGTGGGCGGACGGTCTTCGCGCACACAGGCCACAAAGTCGCGGATTTCTTCGGCATAAGCTTCACCGAAGCGCTCCATGAAGTACGGAATGGTGTCATGCTGCACGCCCTTCCGCGTCAGGGTGAGGATAGCTGTCTGTTGCAGTTTGCCGATCATCAGTGCGCCCTCTGACCCGAGAACTTCGGTACGGATGTCGTAGCCGTATACGGCGTTGCGGCTTACATCTACGTTGCCTACCGCGCCACTGGCGAATCGTAGGTTGACGACCGCGTTGTCAATGTCGCCCACTTCGCTCAGCTCTGCATACACCAGACAGCCGCCCTCGGTGTGAACACGGGTCACTTCGCTGCCCATCAGCCAGCGTGCCAGATCGAAGTCGTGGATGCCCATATCGAGCAGCAGGCCACCACTGTTCTCGCGCCGGGCGTATTCGAGGTCGGTGCGCTTAGAGTCGCGACCCACTGCCTTAAACATCACCGGTCGGCCGATGACGCCGGCTTCAATCTGCTGTTTGGCCGCGCGATAGGCGGCGTCAAAGCGGCGCATAAAGCCGATATACAGCTTCACTTTTGCTGCTTCCGTTGCAGTGATGGCCTCCTCGCAACCGGCCACGGTGAGCGCCAGCGGCTTTTCGCAAAAGATATGTTTGCCGGCCGCGGCCGCTGCCTTCACCACTTCCACATGTGTATTGCTCGGCGTGATGACCAGCACTGCGTCAATATCGTCACGGGCCAGCAGATCGGCATAATGGGCGTAACTGGCCTGCGCGCCGTAACGCCTTGCCACTTCACTTGCCCGGGCAGCATTTACGTCGGCTACCGCCGCCAAAATTGCTCCGGGGACGTGATAGGCCACATGCTCGGCGAACACTTGCCCCATGCGGCCTGCACCGATTAATCCGAGACGAATAGTCATAAGAAGTACCGTTCCTTCTTGCGGGCTTCCGTATAGGCGCGATACGCCGCCTGTACGCTATCCATTTCCGCAACTGCGGCGACCGGCACATCCCACCATGACTCGTAGCCACCCACTCTCTGCTTAGGATCGGTTTCTACGTAAATCACGGTGGTGCGCGTCTGGCGTTTGGCGGTCTCCAGTGCCAGCCGCAAATCGGTGAGCGTTTTGGCCTCGATGACGTGCGCACCTAGGCTACGAGCATTGGCTGCTAAATCCACCGGGAGGCGGTCGCCGTCGAGTTGCCCCGTGGCCGGATTGCGAGCGAGGTACCGCGTGCCGAATCCGCCGCTTCCCAGCGACTCCGACAATCCGCCGATGCTAGCGAAGCCGTGATTGTTGATGAGGATGATGATAAGCTTAATGCCTTCCTGCACCGCGGTGACGATTTCCTGGGCCATCATCAGATACGAGCCGTCGCCCACCATCACGTACACTTCACGGTCGGGCGCGGCCATCTTGGCGCCCAACCCGCCGGCGATTTCGTAGCCCATGCACGAGTAGCCGTATTCGAGGTGATAACCGAACTCGTCACGGGTGCGCCAGAGTTTGTGCAGGTCACCGGGCAGGCTGCCCGCCGCACAGAGCACAATGTCGCGCGGGCCGGAGGCTGCATTCACCGCGCCGATGACCTCGCCCTGACTCAACAGTGGCCCATGCTCAAGGCTATAGATGCGCTCAACTTCTCGGTCCCATTCTTCATTGAACTGCTGAGCGCGGGCGCGATAGGCCGGGTCCACCTGCCAGCCGGCCAGCGCCTCAGTCAGCTCCTCCAGCGCCGCGCGGGCGTCGCCTAGCACAGGCAGGGCATTGTGCTTAAGCGCATCCAGCTCACTGAGGTTGAGGTTGATAAAGCGCACGGAGGGATTTTGGAAAGCAGTCTTGGAAGAAGTGGTGAAATCATCGTAGGTCGTACCGATACCGATAACGAGGTCGGCTTCGCGGGCCATGAGGTTGGCGCCACGTGTACCGGTAACCCCAATTGCACCAAGGCAGGCCGGATGGTTGTAGGGCAAGGAGCCTTTGCCCGCCTGCGTCTCACCTACGGGGATACCGGTCTGCTCCACAAAGACGCGCAGAGCGGCAGTGGCATCGCTGAAGATGACACCTCCACCTGCCACGATGAGGGGCGCCCGGCTTGCACGGATGAGTTCGGTGGCACGGCGCACGGCAGCAGAGTCGGGACGCAGGCGCGGCACGCGCCAAACGCGCTTTTCGAACAGCGCCGATGGGTAATCAAACGCCTCGGCCTGAACATCCTGCGGCAGGGCCAGCGTCACCGCCCCCGTCTCAACCTGCGAGGTGAGCACGCGCATAGCCTCCAGCAGGGACGTGATGGCCTGCTCCGGGCGGTTGAGCCGGTCCCAATAACGTGAGACGGGCTTAAGGCAGTCATTGACCGAAATATCCTGCGAGCCGGGCAGTTCCAGTTGCTGCAGGACGGGCGCAACGTTCCGGCGGGCGAAGATGTCGCCGGGCAGGAGCAGCACAGGCAGATGGTTGATGGTGGCAGCGGCTGCGCCCGTCACCATGTTGGTGGCTCCCGGCCCAATGGACGTTGTGCAGGCAAAGGTTCGCATGCGGCGGCTCACCTTGGCGAAGGCCGCCGCGGTGTGCACCATCGCCTGCTCGTTGCGCGTCTGGTAATAGCGGAAATCAGGGTTCTGTTGCAGCGCTTGTCCAATCCCTGCCACGTTGCCATGTCCGAAGATTCCAAAGCAGCCGGCGAAAAACGCCTGCTCCACGCCGTCGCGCTCAATGTACTGGGCTTTGAGGAACTTGATGATGGCTTGCGCCATCGTAAGGCGAATTGTGCTCATTGCGCTCTTTCTCGCTGTTGTAAGGTTTAGTCGCTCTCAAAATCCACCGCGCGCTTCGATGAAATTAAGCACTTCCTGTTCATAGCCCATAAAGTTGGCGCAACCATGTCGGGTGACCACGATTGCCCCGCAGGCATTGCCCATGCGCGCGGCTTTGTACCAGTCCCAGCCGTGTAGGTAACCATAGATGAAGCCTGCCGCGAACGCATCGCCTGCGCCTAGCACGTTATAAACCTCCACCGGGAAACCCGGTGCGTGGAGGCGTCGGCCGTCCGGCAGACACACGGTGGCTCCCTGTGCGCCGCGCTTCACTACCAGCGCCTTCGGGCCACGCGCCAACAGGGCAGTGATGGCGGCTTCTACGTCGCCCTGCACTTCGGGCGCAGAGATTTGCGAGTGGGCGATGCGCACCTGATTCGCCTCGGTAAGCACCGCTGCCTTAACTTCTTCCTCTGTGCCGAAGACGATATCGGTCTGAGGCAGGATGGCGCGCACATTGATGCCGAAGGCGCGGGGGTCATGCCACTGGTCGGCGCGGAAATCCAGATCGAAGAACACGGTCACGCCTGCCGCTCGGGCGCGCTCGACTGCGAAAAACGTCGCGCTACGGGATGGTTCGCGGCTCAAGTTGGTCCCGGCGAACTCGAAAGCGCGGCTCTGTTCGATAGGAGCGGCCAGCACGTCGTCCACCGTCAATTGCACATCGGCAGCATTGTCACGGTAAAAGACGAGCGGGAACTTATCCGGCGGCTCGATGCCCAGCACCACAGCGCTGCTGCGCGTGCCCGGCTTGCGTGGGATGAAGCGCGTCTCCACGCCTTCCCGTTGCAAGAAGTTTAGGATGAAATCACCCACCGGGTCCACGCCAACGGCAGTGAGCAGGGCCGTTCGGAGATTTAGCCGTTGTGCACCGACGGCGATGTTGGTAGGCGAGCCGCCGACGTAGGCGGCGAAACTCTTGATATCCACGAAGGCTGCGCCCACATCATTGGCGTACAGATCGATGGACGAGCGGCCCATGGTAAAGAGGTCGTAGAGCGTCATCGCAATATAACAGGTAGGATCATCCCAATTCAGGCTTACCGGCCTCCGGCAAATGGCACTTTTGATGCCAGATATGGCGGCTTGTCGCTTTGCTTGACCGCCATATCTTATGCCCCAGACCGCGATTTGCCAGACTCCGGTCAGGCTTAGAGCGAATTCCTAATTGATTTACGGCTCCACAGGTAGAAACTCACTAAAAATAGCTCGAATTTTGCACGCCTTGCCGTAAATCAAGCTGGAAATCGCTCTATTTGCACACAATTTATTTCTCCCTTTCCCCTGTTATCAAATCGGCCAGGTCTTTCTCGGTCAGCTCACCTTTGCGGTAGTCGGCAACCTTGCGTCCATGGCGCATCACCACGTACCGGTCGGCCACGCGCATCACGTGGCTCATATTGTGGCTGATGAAAATAACGGCCAAACCGCGCTCTTTGGCCCTTTGGGTATAGTGTAGAAC
This sequence comes from Anaerolineales bacterium, assembly GCA_033577755.1. Classification (GTDB taxonomy): domain Bacteria; phylum Chloroflexota; class Anaerolineae; order Anaerolineales; family UBA6663; genus JANWXR01. The sequence goes on along the minus strand of JAVQXV010000055.1, from coordinate 5,976 downwards.
CTTTTCGGTTTCGGCCACGGAGAGCGCCGAGGTCGGCTCGTCGAGGATGAGCACCGATGCGCCGAAATGCACCGCGCGCCCGATCGCCACCGACTGCCGCTCGCCGCCGGAGAGTTTGCCCACCGGCTCATTCACCGAGCGACCCTTAGAGAACTTTTCGATACCGATGTCCTTTAGTGCCTCGATTGTCTGCCGCTCCATCGCCTTCAGGTCGAGCAGGCGGAATGGTCCAAACCACCGCACGGGTTCGCGGCCCAGGAAGAAGTTGCGTGAGACGCTCATCAGTGGCACCAAGGCCAGGTCTTGATAGACCGTCTCGATGCCAAGGGCACGGGCGACACGCGGCGAAGTGATGTTCACCGGTCGGCCCTTGAAGTAGATCTGCCCGGTAGTGGGCGGGTAGACTCCGGTGAGGATTTTGATGAGGGTGGATTTGCCTGCGCCGTTATCGCCCAACAGGCCGGTCACTTCGCCGGCATAGACTTTGAAATCTACGTCTTCCAGCGCAACGATCGAGCCAAAGCGCCGAGAGATATTCTTCATGTGGACAATGGGCTGGTCGGTGGAAGGGGCAGCGGACATACCAAGCTCCCGGTTGTGATGATTAGCCTGTGCAACGTCAGGTTCGATTACGGACCCAGTTGTTCAGAATCGCTGCGCCGATGATGGTCACGCCGACGATGGCGGTGAAGTTATCGGCGTCAATGACGTTGGTCAGCACCACGCCGGTGCGCAACGTGCTGATGAGGAGTACACCGATAAGGGCGCCGATGATGCTGCCGGAGCCACCGCTGAGCAACGTCCCACCGACCACCGCCGCAGCGATGGCCTGTAGCTCCTGGCCTGCACCGGTAGCGATGCGCACGGTTTTGAATTGGGCAAACAGCAACACGCCCGCCAGGCCGGCGCACATTCCGCTGAGCACAAAGCAAATGAGCTTGACGCGGTTGATCGGCACACCTTGCGCCGCCGCAGAATCCTTGTGTCCACCTACGGCGAACACGTGGTTGCCGAAGCGCGTCCGCACCAGCACCAGATGAACGACGCCGACCAGCAGCAGTAACCATAGCGATGCCGTTCGGAAGTTTGCGCCGGAAAACTTTTCCGAAAGCCAGTCAATACGACCATTCAGGATGGCGAACTCCGGCAGGTCTACGGTGATTTGCAGCATCTGCGAGCCGGAGTACAGCCACAGCAAGCCGGTGTACATGAATTGCGTGCCCAGTGTAACAATGAAAGAGGGAATGCCGGTGCGCACCAAGAGCACGCCGTTGATCAGGCCCATCACGCCCGTGACGGCCAGCGCTAGCAACAAGCCTGTCCAGGGGTTGCCGCCGGCGACGACGTGAAAGCCGAAGACATATCCACCCATCGCCATGATGCTCCCCACGGAGAGGTCGAACTCACCCGCAATCATCAACAGCGTTACTCCAACGGCGATGAAGCCGGTAAGCGTAGCCGCGTTAACGATGCCGGAGACGGAGCGGAGGGTGAGGAAGTTCGGGACAAAGGAAAGCAGGATAAAGACGATGATCAGTGTGGCCAGCGGGCCGACGATCGGCGAACGGAGAAACTCTCGTTGGAGTTGACTCACCCACGCCGACGTCGCAACAGGGGGAGGAGCAGTTTGGCCAGTCATAGGCGCTCCGGCCTTCGTCTCCCATCCCCTCTCCCGGCGAGAGAGGGGATGGGAGTGAGGGAAGCTGATTACCGATACTCGCCCGACAGCGCCGACACAAGGTCAACGTTGCTGGCGTCCACAAAACCGGGACCGGTGGGAGTGATGGGTAGAGCCGGACTGATGCCCTGGCGCACCTTCAGCTGCAGCATCATCACGCCGCCATAGCCCTGCAGGAACGGCTGCTGGTCAATGGCGAACAAGGTGAAACCTTCCTTGATCTTGGCCACGATCTCCGGGCTGATATCGAACGTGCCGTGCTTTACATCACCTGCTTTGAGGCCGGCCTCTTTGGCGTAGGCATAAAACGGGTTCGCACCATTCGGGCCGAGAGTAAGCACGATGTCCACATCCGGATTGGCCGTGAAGTAGTCGCTGATGGTGGTTTGTGAAGTGGCCGGGTCGTCGGTGATGCCCAGTACTTCGGACTTCAGGCCGGCTTCCTTGAGCGCGTCGGCGAAGCCCTTGCAGCGCGCGTCGAGGTTGGTTCCACCGACCTGATGATTGATACACACGCCGCGCTTGCCACCTGCCGCTGCCAGCCGCTTGCCCGCCTGGTAACCGCCCTGGTACTCGTCCTGCCCCAGATACGTTAGGTAGGCGATACCATCTTTATCGGGGCCGGAACCTGCGTTGTAGGCCAGCACCGGGATGCCGGCATCCAGCGCGCGCTGCACCGGCTCCTTGAACAGATCGGGGTCGGTGTAGGTGAGCATGATGGCATCCGGTTTGGCGGCCACGGCTTGATCGATCAGCTGGGCTACTTTTTGCAGGTCGAATTTATCGGGGCCGAGCACCTGCACATTCACCTTCATCTGCTGGGCAGCGGTGTTGATGCCCTTCTCCACCACACACCAGAAAGCATCCCATGCGCAGAGCGCATGTTGCACGGCGATGATCTTCACCGGACGTGTCGGGTTAGGAGTGAATCCCAGATTCTCTTTGGTGATGAAACCGGGGCCGGTGGCGGTGACGGGCAGGGCCGGCTTGATGCCGTAGCGGGCTACCAGCGCTAACGTGGCCAGGGACCCGTAGCCCTGCAAGTAGGGCTGCTGGTCTATGCCAAAGAGGGTTATACCCGCCTCGATGGCAGCGTTAATCTCCGGGCTGGTGTCAAAGGTGCCATGCTTGATCTTGCCCTCCAGCCCGGCCTCCTTGAGAAAGGCATAGAACGGGTTTGCACCGTTCGGGCCGAGGGTAAGCGCGATGTCCACATCCGGATTGGCCGTGAAGTAGTCGCTGATGGTGGTTTGTGAAGTGGCCGGGTCGTCGGTGATGCCCAGTACTTCGGACTTCAGGCCGGCTTCCTTGAGCGCGTCGGCGAAGCCCTTGCAGCGCGCGTCGAGGTTGGTTCCACCGACCTGATGATTGATACACACGCCGCGCTTGCCACCTGCCGCTGCCAGCCGCTTGCCCGCCTGGTAACCGCCCTGGTACTCGTCCTGTCCGATATAGGTCAGGTAAGGAATGCCGTCCTTCTCCGGGCCGTTGCCGGCGTTGAAGCCCACCACCGGTATGCCGGCATCAATGGCACGCTGAATCTTGTCTTTGAAAAGCTGTGGGTCGGTGACGGTAACGGCGAGGCCATCGGGCTTAGCGGCTACGGCTTGGTCAATTAGCTCGGCCACTTGTTGCAGATCGAATTTATCGGGACCGAGGATGGTCAAGTTCAAATTCAAGTCGGACGCCGCCTGCTCCATAGCGCTCTTCATCGTGCACCACCACGAATCCCAAGCGCAGAGAGCGTGTTGTACTACATAAATACTTAACCGGCGATTCGGGTCGGGGACTTGCGGAGCCGGCGTAGGCTGGGGCGCTTGCGTAGGCTGAGGGGGTTGTGTAGGCTGTGGGGCGGCTGTGGGTTGTTGCTGAGCAGGCTGGGTCGGCGCCGGCGTGGCGGTCGGGGCGGCGCAAGCTGCCAGCAACAATCCCGCTACCAGCATAATGTTGACGATATGAGCGATTCTTAGGTGGGACATGATCTCCTCCATCGGATACAGCAAATTGAGCAGATGATTGAAAAAAGAAGATGAAAATGACATTACAGTTGTATTGGGCTGTCTCTCACCTCCTTTGAACGCCGTTACTCTACGCGGCTAAGGTAAGTGCTGAGAATGACGGACACGACCAGGATGAAACCGACGATGGCACGGAACACCTGAACCGAGATGCCGAGCAACACCAGCCCCTGCTCTAGCATTTGCAGCAAGAAGATACCTACCACTGCACCGAACACCGAACCTAGTCCGCCGGTGAGCTGAACCCCGCCAATGACACAAGCGACTACGGCGATCAACTCCAGCCCTTCGCCACGCAGAGGGTCAATACTGGCGCCATCGGAGAACTGCGCTGTGCCCGCCAGCCCGGCCAGCAGCCCGGTCAGCGTGAAGCAGACAAGCTTCACTCCGCGCACCGGTACGCCCTGCGCGCGCGCCGCCTCGTAGTTGCCGCCCGTAGCAAAAATCCAGTTGCCCAAGCGGGCGCGATGTAGCACCACCGCCGCCACGGCCGCAATCATCAGGAACCAGATCGTGATCGTGCGGAAGTTGCCCGTCGGGTCGAAGGCGCGGTTGAGTGTCTCCAGCCCGCCGTTGAGGACGTTGAACAGTTCCGGGGTCGGGCCGGTGTATTTGGCAAAGTCGCCTCCACCCAAAACGCGCACGATGCCGCGATAGGCCAGCATCGTCCCCAGCGTGGCGATGAACGAGGGGATGCCGGAGAACACCACAATCAGGCCATTGACCAGTCCAAGCAGGGCGCAGGCCGCCAGGGTTAGGCTTAGCGCCGACATGGACGGCAGGCCGGCATTGAGCAGGATAGCAAACAGGAAGCCGCCTACCGCCAGCGTAGAGCCGACCGAAAGATCGAATTCACCCGCAATCATCAGCAGCGCTACTCCGATGACGACGAGACCGGCCAAGCTGGCAAACGTGATGATGTTGGAGAGCGCCAGCGGTGAAAGGAAGTTCGGTGCTGTGATAGCGAAAAAGATAAAAAGCAGGATGAAGTTGACCAGTGCAAAACCAACGCCCATGCGCTCGTAGGCTTGCCGAAGACGCACGACCAAGCGAGGATGGGATGACGAAGACGCAGAAGTGGAGACGGCCATGTAGACCTTTCAGGCGCCGGCCGGCGCAGCCGTTGAATGGCGGATGATCAGCCGGCCCTGTAGAGTAATAGAAGAAGAATCAAGAGTGATGGCAGGAGCTACTTTCTCACCAAGTAATTGCAATGCCACCTGCGCTGCCAGCTGCCCCAGCTCCCATTTGGGTTGGAGGTACGTCGTGAGGGCAGGGCAGACAAAAGTCGCCAGCGGGATGTCATCGAAGCCGGTCACCGAGATGTCTTGCGGGACGCGCAGGCCCTTCTGCTGGAGCGCCTGGATGAGGCCGATGGCCTGCATGTCGTTGAAGCAAAGCACGGCGGTGGGCTGCTCCGACGCATTCAGCAATTGCTCTGCAAGCAACGTGCCGCCGCTTAGCTGGCCATTGGGCGCTGCCAGGTCGTAAGCGCTCGGCAAATCCAGGCCGGCGCTGCGGAGTTCGATTAGGACACCCTCACGCCGTTGTCGGTGGAGCAAGCCTCCACGCCGGTTGCCACAGAAGGCGATGCGCCGATGACCTAACTCCAGTAAATGCCGAGTCAGCGCCCGCGTTCCGCTAGTATCGTCGTGATAGAGGGAGTGTGGCAAAACTTCGTCGGCGCGGTTGTGGATGAACACTGTTGGCACGGGCAGGCTGCCCAGATGGTTGATTCGTTCCTGCGTAAAGAACGACGAGCCGATAATCAGCGCATCTACTTGTCGCCCAAGCATAGTGCGGATAAGCTCCGTCTCTCGCTCTTGGTCATATTCAAAAGCGGAGACGAACATGCTGTACCGGAATTGGTGGGCTATACTCTGGATTCCGCCCAGCACTTCACTATAGAATGGGTCGGCAATGCGATTGACGATGACGCCCAACACGTGCGAGCGTTGGGTTTTGAGGCTGCGTGCGGTAGCGCTGGGCACATAGTTAAGGTCATGCGCAAGCCGTTGAATGCGCTCCACAGTCTCGCGGGCAAGGGAAGGGTGATTATTCAACGCCCGTGACACCGTAGAGTGCGAGACTCCTGCTCGGCGAGCCAGTTCTTTGATGGTGATGCTTCTTTTGCTAGTCAATTTATTTTTATGTTTTGCACACGATTGCCGCAATCGTGTGCAGTCTATAGAATAACAACCGATTTGTCAAATTTGTGTTGGGCATGGTGTGCACGCAAAGGTTGTCAGGTAACGTGCCGCCCCTTCGACTGCCGCTTCG
>JAVQXV010000054.1:0-17144 GCA_033577755.1 Anaerolineales bacterium | reverse complement strand
GCAAGTCGCCTAATCTGCTTTCCTTTGAAGAAGTTCGCCGGAAGCTGCGCGCCACCGGCATGTCCGAGCGCGGTTTGCAGGAGATCCCCCTCTCGGCCATCATCGGCACGACGGGCCGTTACAGCGAGTTCACCCGCACCTTTCTGCCGCGACAGGGCGTGGACGAAGAACGCTGGGCCAGCGTCAAACAGGCCGCGACCGGCGCCGCCGGCCTGCCGCCCATCCAGGTTTATAAGATCGGCGAAGCGTATTTCGTGCGCGATGGCCATCACCGTGTCTCCGTCGCCCGCGACCTCGGCGCAGAGACCATCCTGGCCTACGTTACCGAAGTTCAGACGCGCGTTCCGTTGACCCCCGATATTCAGCCCCGCGACCTGATTATCAAGGCCGAATACGCCGAGTTCCTCGAAGAGACCCGGCTCGACGAGCTGCGCCCCGGCGCCGACCTGAGCCTGACCGAGCCGGGCGGCTATCAGCGCCTGCGCGAGGCCATCGAGCTGCACCGCGCCCTGCTCGAAGCGGAGCGCGGCCAGTCGGTCTCGCTGACCGAGGCTCTGACGAGCTGGTACGACAACGATTACCTGCCCGTCGTCGAGGTCGTGCGGGAGCGCGGCATGCTGCGCGACTTCCCCGGCCGCACTGAGGCCGACCTGTACTTGTGGGTAGCGGAAAACGCGACCGAACTGCGCCGGGAATTGGGCTGGACGGTGACGCCGGAGGCCATGGTCGCCAGCCTGGCGGAGAAGGTGAACACCCGGCTTGGCGAACGTCTGCTCAAGCTGGTCGTCCCGGATACGCTGCTCGAAGGCCCGCCGCCGGGCGTCTGGCGCAGAGAGCGGCTTGAGGAGCGTTACACGCGACGGCTCTTCGAGGATGTGCTCATCCCGCTGAGCGGTGAGCCGGAGAGCTGGACGGCGTTGGATCAGGCCATCGAGGTGGTCAGCCGCGAGTCGGGTCATCTGCTCGGCCTGCACGTGGTGGCGAGCGAGGCGGCACGCAACGGCGAAGCGGCGCAGGCGGTGAAGTCCGAGTTCGAGAAGCGCTGCAACGCGCTGCCTTTCCCCGGCACGTTGGCGATAGACGTGGGTGATGTCGCCCGCCGCATCTGTGAACGGGCTACCGTGGCCGACCTGGTAGTGCTGCATTTGGCGCACCCGCCCGGCGCTCAGCCGCTGGAACGCCTGACTTCGGGAATGAGCCTGATCATCCGGCGCTGCCCACGGCCGGTCCTGCTGGTTCCCGGCCCGGCCACACCGATGGCACGGCCACTGTTGGCGTATGATGACAGCCCCAAGGCAAAGGAAGCGCTGTTCGTAGCGACCTATCTGGCCGAAGAGTGGAACGCACAGCTCACCGTGCTTGCGGCGGCGGCGCCGACCGCCTTAGACTATGCCCGCAAGTATTTGGAGTTCCATGAAGTCAGCGCCGTCTTTCTGGAAGAGGACGGCCCGGCGGCGGAAACCATTTTGCGCGCCGCCGAAGAACGTGCGGCTGACCTTATTCTCATGGGAGGCTACAGCGCGCAACCGCTCGTGGAAGTTGTCGTTGGCAGCACGGTGGACGCCGTGCTGCGCCGGACTCACCTGCCCGTCCTGATCTGCCGTTGAGCGTGTGACGATGCCGGAAACCGATTCTTTTGGCGTCATGGAGCGTTTGTGGCAGCTGGTGAATCGGCTGCGCGAAGACGATCCGGGGTCATTGACGCGCGACCACGTGGCCGCGCTGCGCCAGCTCGTTGCCGAGGCTCGGCACGTCTTCGAATCGCGTCGTCTTCAGCGCGATCACTACCGCACGCTGATAGATCAGTCGCCGGACGCCATCCTTGTCGCAGACGCCAATCACTTCATTATCGAAGCCAATCAGCAGGCCTGCCTGCTGCTCGGCTATCGCCGCGAAGAGTTGCTGCAGCGGCAAATGCGCCACCTCATCCCGGTGGAGGACTGGAACAGTTTTCAGACTCAGCTGAACCTGAACAACGGCGCTTTGCGCGAGCGCCGGATGCTCCGCCGCGACACCAGCCCGGTGTTCGTGGAAGCCGCCCTGGTGCTGCTGGACGAGGGCCGTTACCGGCTGAGCGCCCGCGACATCACCGACCGCAAGCAGAACGAAGCCGCACGCTGCGAGCATGAGACGCGCCTGCAGGCCATTGTTGCTTCGCTCGACGACATCCTCTTCGAGTTCGACGCCGACGGAACCTACATCAATGTTCAGGCGCGGAACGAGGCCGACCTCGGACAGCCGGCGCAGGCGCTGCTTGGCCGCACCGTGAGCGAGGTGCTCGATCCGGTCACTGCTCGCCGGATGCTCGAAGCCATCCGCCGCACCCTAAAGACCGGCCAGCCCGAATCTTTCGAGTATCCCGTTCACTTTCCCGACCATACCCGCTGGTATCTGGCGCGCCTCTCGCCACTCCTGCCGGCCAGCAGCTTCGTGAAAACCGTGATCGTGCTGGCGCGCGACATCACCGCCCGCAAGCAAGCCGAGGAGCAGCTGGCGCAGAACGCCGCCGAGATTATGGCGCTATACCGCGCAGCGACCCAACTGCTCGGCCCGGCGGCGGACGTGACGGGCCTGGCCGGGCACATCGCCGCCACCGTAACGCGCGAGTTCGATGTGGTGGCTTGCAATGTGCTTCTGCTCACCGAAAAGAACACGCTGCGGCGCATTGCTTCGCATGGGGCTTTCACTTTCGCCAAAGTTGAGTTGCCTCTGGATGGGCCGGGGCTGACCGTGGCCGCGTTCCAGAGCCGCAAGACGGTTTACGCGCCGGATGTGCTGCAAGATCCGCGCTACCTGCCCGGAACCCCGGAGACGCGCTCGGAACTGGCCGTGCCGCTGAAAGTGGGCGACCGCGTCATCGGTGTGCTCGACCTGCAAAGCCCGGAGCGAGATGCGTTCAGCGAGCGAGCGCGTCACATCGTTGAAGTGTACGCCGAACAGGCCGCGCTGGCGCTTGAGAATGCGCAACTGCTGGAACATCTGGAGCGCGCCCGCGCCGCTGCCGAGGAAGCCAACCGGCTCAAGAGCATGTTCCTGGCGAACACTTCGCATGAACTCCGCACGCCGCTGGCCGTGATTATGGGCGCGCTGGACGCCGTGCTCAACGGTCTGTGCACTCCAGAAGACCAACCGCAGCTCCTCGCCACGGCCCACGCGGCGACGCGGCGTCTGCAATTTCTGATTCATGACCTGCTGGACTTCGCCATGATCGAAGCCGGACGATTGGATCTGACGCTGGGGGCCATTGACGTGCTGCCCATCTTGGCCGAGGTCTACATGTTCATGCGCCAGCAGGCCGAAGCGAAGAAGCTGCGGCTCAATATATGCCTTCCGTCCGAGCCGCCGCCGCTCGTCTGGGCCGATGCGATCAAGGTCGAGCAAATCCTGCTCAACCTCGTCGGCAATGCGGTGAAGTTCACGGAACAGGGTAGTGTAACGGTGAGTGTGGAGACGGATTGGGGAGCGCCGCGCGCTCTTCAGATCACGGTTCAGGATACGGGCATCGGTATTCCGCTGGAAAAGCAGGGGACAATCTTTCAGCCGTTTGTTCAGGTGGATGGGAGCAGCACGCGCCGTTACGGCGGCGCCGGTCTCGGCCTCAGCCTGTCGCGTCGCCTGGCCGAGCTGATGGGCGGCACGCTTCACTGCTACAGCGCCGGCGCGGGCCAGGGTAGCCGCTTCACCCTGCGCCTGCCGCTGGCAGAGGACGCTGCAATCAGGTCAGTTCAGCGGTAGCCGGTCTCGCATCCCAAGCAACGTCGGTCGTCCGACTCCCTGAGCGCTGCCTGCCGACGTTTGCCGGGCCGAAAAGGACTCGCGCCGTTCTGGCCTCAGGGTAAGATAGGGGGCGTAGAAGAACCGATAACCGCGTCTGCCGGAGGACTCGCCACCGCACGGAGATAACGAATGAAGCTCCGAAAGCTCACACTGAAGAACTGGAAGAACTTTGCCCATGTGGAAGTAGACATCCGCGACCGTCTGTTTCTCGTCGGCCCCAACGCTTCGGGCAAGTCGAACTTTCTCGATGCGTTCCGATTCCTCCGTGACCTCGCTTCGACAGGGGGTGGTTTTCAGGAAGCGGTTGGCCGACGAGGTGGCGTAACCGCCATCCGCTGTCTGGCTGCGCGGCGATACCCGGATGTCACCATCGGCGTTGTTGCAGAGGCCGGCTCGGAACGGTGGGAATACGAGCTGTCGTTTCATCAGGACAATCAGCGCCGCCCGTTGGTGAGTGCAGAGCGCGTTCGCCGTGGCAAGACTGACTTGTTCGTCAGGCCAACGGAGGACGATAAGGCCGACCCGACCCGACTCACGCAGACACACCTCGAACAGGTGAACGTGAATAAATCGTTCCGCGAACTGGCTTCCTTCTTTGCGAGCATTCGCTACCTGCACATCGTGCCGCAACTGGTTCGCGAACCGGATCGCTCGGTGGGACGTACCAATGACCCATTCGGCGGTGACTTTCTCGAACAGGTAGCCAAGACGCCCGATAAAACTCAAAAGGCAAGGCTACGCCGCATTCAGGAAGCGCTTCGTGTCGCCGTTCCCCAGCTCCAGGAAATCGAACTTTCGCGCGACGCGCGCGGTACGCCGCACCTGCGCGGCAGGTATCAGCACTGGCGCCCGCGCGGCGCCTGGCAAACGGAGGAACAGTTCTCCGATGGCACGCTCCGCCTGATGGGGCTGCTCTGGGTTGCTCTTGAGCGAGAAGGCCCGCTGCTCCTTGAGGAGCCGGAGCTTTCGCTCCACCCGGAGATTGTGCGGTTGCTGCCGCAGATGCTGGCGCGGATGCAGCGGCGAACCGGCCGGCAGATCTTCTTGAGCACGCATTCACCTGAACTGCTGCGCGACGAGAGCATCGGGCTGGACGAGGTCTTGCTGCTTCGGCCAACGCCGGAGGGAACGGAGGTATCACCGGCAAGCTCGCAACGCGACATCCAAGACCTGCTCAAGGGAGGGCTATCCCTCGCCGAAGCCATCATGCCGCGCACCAAACCGAAGCAGGCCGAACAACTGACCCTGTTTGGAGAAAGCTAAGGATGCCGGTGACGATTTCTGCAGCCGTAGAAGGTCCGACGGACGAGGCCGTCGTCACCAAACTCATTGCCCATGTCGGCGCGTTGGCCGGGCCGGTGTATGGAAAAAACGGCAAGCCCCATCTGAGGCAACATATCGGCGGGTACAATAATGCCGCCCGCCACTCGCCGTGGATTGTACTTGTTGACCTTGACCACGACGCCGATTGCGCGCCGCCCTTGCGTAACGAGTGGCTACCGCAGCCGGCGCCTTTGCTGTGCTTTCGTGTCGTCGTGCGCGCCGTCGAGGCCTGGCTGCTCGCCGATGCCGAAGCGCTTTCGAGTTTTCTCGGCGTGGCGCGCACAAGGGTGCCGAACCAACCGGAAGCGCTTGAAGACCCAAAGGCAGTGATGGTCAATCTGGCCCGGCAGTCGCGCCGCCGCGATATACGCATAGATATGGCGCCACGCGAGGGTAGTGGTCGGCCGGTCGGCCCTGCCTACGCTTCTCGCTTAATTGAGTTCGTATCCGGATACTGGCGCCCCGACGTCGCTGCGGCAAACGCAGATAGCCTGACGCGGACGATCCGTTGCCTGCGGCGCATCGCGGAAACTGTAAATGCTCAGCAGAGCCTGTAAACCGGCCGACTGAACAGGCGAGAACCCATGCCGCACGGGAGAGCATCGGCTGACGTGCCAGAAGACTCGCGCCGTCCTTGCCTCAGGGTAAGATAGGGGGGCGTGGAAGAACCGTTGACTACCGCACCGTCCGCCACCGAGCAACCCGCGCCGGAGCCGCCGGCGCGCCTTCACATCCCCCGCGAACAAATCGCCGAGTTCTGTCGCCGAAACCACATCCGCCGGCTGGCGCTGTTCGGCTCAGTCCTGCGCGATGACTTCGGCCCGGAGAGTGATGTGGACGTGCTGGTGGAGTTCGAGCCCGGGGCGCAGGTGGGCCTGTTTGCGCTCGCCGAAATGCAGCACGAACTGGAGGAGCTGTTTGCCCGCCCGGTAGACCTGGTATTGAAGAACGGCCTCAAGCGACGCATTCGCAATGCCGTCCTCGCCGGTGCCCGAGTCATCTATGCGAACTGAAGCACTCTACCTGGACGACATTCTCGACGCGGCAGACGCGATTGCTCGCTTTCTCCGTGACATCGAGAAAGAGACCTTCCTGAGCGACGACCTCTGTCAGAGCGCCGTTCTGCAGAAACTCACCTTCGTTGACGCACTCATCACCCAGGAATACAATGAAGTCATGATTACAACAATTACTCACAAAAACATGATTACTGTTCCTGCCGAGATTGCACAGCAATATGGCATTAAGCCCGGCTATCGCCTGGAATGGATTGCCGTAGACCGCGAACAAATCCTGGTGCGCGTCATCCCCCACCGCCGGGAGCTCTCCCGCCGATTGCTGGGCAAAGGACGCGCCCTATCCCCCGAACGGGACGCCGTAGCCGAGCTGGTCGAAGAACGTGCCCGCGAAGGATGAGCGACTTGCATGCTGTGCCGGCGCAACAGGTTGCGCAACTTAACCTGGACGGATGACAAAGAGAAGGGAAAGCTAAATCCTCTGGCAGGGAAATCCGATCGAGAATTAACCCTGCATTGCCAAAGCATTGACCGGCCTAACGCAAACCGACTCAATGCTCACTGCAAAGGAACCCTTGCGCTGCCCGCCGACGTTGACCGGGCCGAAAAGGACTCGCGCCGTCCTCGCCTCAGGGTAAGATAGGGGGCGTGGAAGAACCGATGACTACCGCACCGTCCGCCACCGAGCAACCCGCGCCGGAGCCGCCGGCGCGCCTTCACATCCCCCGCGAGCAAATCGCCGAGTTCTGTCGCCGAAACCACATCCGCCGGCTGGCGCTGTTCGGCTCAGTCCTGCGCGATGACTTCGGCCCGGAGAGTGATGTGGACGTGCTGGTGGAGTTCGAGCCCGGGGCGCAGGTGGGCCTGTTTGCGCTCGCCGAAATGCAGCACGAACTGGAGGAGCTGTTTGCCCGCCCGGTAGACCTGGTATTGAAGAACGGCCTCAAGCGACGCATTCGCAATGCCGTCCTCGCCGGTGCCCGAGTCATCTATGCGAACTGAAGCACTCTACCTGGACGACATTCTCGACGCGGCAGACGCGATTGCTCGCTTTCTCCGTGACATCGAGAAAGAGACCTTCCTGAGCGACGACCTCTATCAGAGCGCCGTCCTTCAGAAACTCACCGTCATCGGAGAAGCCGCCTCCCGCTTATCGGAAGATTTTCGCAATCGCCACTCCGAAATCAGATGGCGAGGCATTATTGGCCTGCGTAACGTCGCCGTCCACCGGTACTTCGGCATCAATTGGGACAACATCTGGCACACGGCAACCCAAGAAGTACCCCTCTTGCGCGAGCAAATCGCGGCTATCCTCGCTGCCGAGTTTTCAGATGATGAGGGTTCGACGAAGATGGGCTGAAACCCCGCGCCGGACGCCAGAGCGTTAGTTGACCAGGCCGAAAAGGACTCGCGCCGTCCTTGCCTCAGGGTAAGATAGGGGGCGTGGAAGAACCGATGACTACCGCACCGTCCGCCACCGAGCAACCCGCGCCGGAGCCGCCGGCGCGCCTTCACATCCCCCGCGAACAAATCGCCGAGTTCTGCCGGCGCTGGCGCATCATTGAGTTCTCAATCTTCGGGTCGGCGCTGCGCGAGGATTTTCGCCCCGATAGCGATGTAGATGTGCTGGTCGCTCGGCGCCACATTTTGAGCCGCCTGGAGCGCGTGTATGTGGCGGGATGATGCTTATCTTCTCGATATGCTGATCGCCGCGAAGGATGCCCGCGCGTTCAGCGCCGGTCTTTCCCGGGAGGCGTTCCAGGAAAGTTCCCTGCACCAGCATGGGATTGCAAAGGCGCTGGAGAACATCGGCGAAGCGGCGCGCAAGTTCTCAGATGAGACGAAGACCGCGCTTGAATCTCTGGTGCCGCCGGAGGAACCGTGATGCCGCGTCATGTCCCCCGCGAACAAATCGCCGAGTTCTGCCGGCGCTGGCGGCAGGTTAATTGCCGCAGGGTAGCGTGACGTGAGGGCGCTCAACCGACTCGGCTTCGCCATGTTGCCGGCCGCTGTACTCCCGCTCCTCGGGCTGGCGGCAGGGATCCTGTTCAGCAGAGCCTGGAACTCCGGTGCACTTGCACGCTGGCAGCGCCTGCCCGACCCGCCGGCCAGCCCGGTTCGGATTGTGGGCGGGTCAACCAGCGCCGTCTCTATCCAGGCAAGCGACGGCCGGGTGTATACGTGCAACCCGTCAGACAGCCCATGCTGGGTGGAGGATGAACAGCCCGTAGCCTTGCCGGCGCGCAGCGAGGCGTGCGAACAATACCCGCTCCACTACTCCGTCAGTCCCGCTCCGGGCAAAGTTGTGGACGCACTGCAAGTCCAGTGGTGCCACTTCGAGGCGGGCGAAGAAGTGAACTATGTGGTGCTGGAAGACGGCAGCGTCTGGAGCTGGCGGCACCGGGACGCCAACTTTCTCAACCTGGCCCGCATGTTCGCGGCGCTGGCCGGTGGGTTCCTGGTGGGAGTGCTGTCGAGCGCCGCGCTGCTACTCGCCGTATGGCTGAGGAGGCGCGCGCGGCATGCGCACAACTGAGCCGAGCAGCCGCGCTGCTGAAGCTTACTGAATAAGAGCCGTGAGAGTCAGCGCCTTCGTCATCGGAACGTTGTCTATCATCATATGACCCTTGAAGATTTGAAGCCCGATAGCGTCGTGCGCGGCATCCTGCCCGAAGTGGCGGTGACGGTCGTAAACGTGCAATGGCACGGCTCCGATGTGATCACGCTGATTTACCGCACGCCCGAAGGCCGCGTCGCCGAGGAAATCCTGTACCGTCACGATGAACCACGACTCGAACTCGTGGCGCACGGCCGGCCGTGGAGCTTCGACGGCGACGGCGCGACGTATCGCCTGGTGGCCGAGGCCCACCGCATCCGGCTCGCCCACCTCTTTGACCCGGTGCTCGCCGTGCACACTTCGCTGGTGGACCCGCTGCCCCACCAGATCACCGCCGTGTACGAAGCGATGCTGCCACGCCAACCGCTGCGGTTCTTGCTGGCCGACGACCCGGGCGCCGGCAAAACCATCATGGCCGGGCTGCTGATGAAAGAACTCATCGCCCGCGGCGATTTGAAGCGCTGTCTCGTCGTTTGCCCCGGCTACCTGGCAGAACAATGGCAGGACGAGTTGCATCACCGGTTTCATCTGCCGTTCGAGATCCTTACCAACGACAAGCTGGAAGCCGCCCGCACCGGCAACTGGTTCCTCGAAAACGACCTCGTCATCGCCCGGCTCGACAAGCTGGCCCGCGATGCGGACGTGCAACAAAAGCTCGCCGCGCCCGACTGCCGCTGGGACCTGATCGTCTGCGACGAGGCCCACAAACTTTCTGCTACCTTCTTCGGCGGCGAGATCAAATACACCAAACGTTACCGACTTGGCCAGCTCCTCTCCGGCCTGACACGACATTTTCTGCTGCTCACCGCCACGCCGCACAACGGCAAGGAGGAAGACTTCCAGCTCTTTCTGGCGTTGCTCGACGGCGACCGGTTCGAGGGCCGTTTCCGTGACGGCGTGCATCAGGTGGATGTCTCCGACCTGATGCGCCGCATGATCAAGGAGAACTTGCTCAAGTTCGACGGACGGCCGCTCTTCCCGGAACGCATCGCCTACACCGTGCCCTACAAGCTCTCGGACGCCGAGGCGCGCCTGTATAGAGAAGTCACCGAGTACGTGCGCAAGGAGTGGGGCCGCGCCGAGGCGTTGGAGGACGATAAGCGCGCCGGCACCGTCGGCTTCGCGCTCACCATCCTGCAGCGGCGCCTGGCTTCCTCGCCCGAAGCTATCTTTCAGTCGCTCCGCCGCCGCCGTGAGAGGCTGGAGAGTCGCCTCCGCCAGGTGGAGCTGTTGCAGCGAGGGGCCGCGCCGGCGTCCGAAGCGCTGACCGGCCCGCTTCTGGATGCCGACGAGCTGGAAGACCTGGAGGAGGCACCAGAAAACGAAGTCGAAAGCGTCGAGCAGAAAATCCTCGATGAAGCCACAGCGGCCGCCACGGTGACTGAACTTCGGGCGGAAATCGAGACACTCAAACGTCTGGAAAACCTTGCCGCCGAAGTTCGCCGCAGCGGACAGGACACCAAATGGCGACAATTGACGAACCTGCTCAGTGAAATCTTCACTCCCGCCGCGCTCGCCAAGCGATTAGCGGAGCCAAAGGCGCCCTACGGTGCAGGTGATCTGCCCAAGCCTACGCCCTCGCCACGACAGAAACTCGTCGTCTTCACCGAGCATCGCGATACGCTCAACTACCTCCAGCAGAAAATTGCCACGGTTCTCGGCCGGCCGGAGGCCGTAGTTACAATCCACGGCGGCATGGGGCGCGAGGAGCGCCGCAAAGCTCAGGAGACTTTCCTCCATGACCCGGAAGTGCAGGTGCTGCTCGCCACCGACGCCGCCGGCGAGGGCATCAACCTTCAGCGCGCCCACTTGATGGTGAACTACGACCTGCCCTGGAACCCTAACCGCCTCGAGCAGCGCTTTGGCCGCATCCATCGCATCGGCCAGACCGAGGTCTGTCATCTCTGGAATTTGGTGGCCGAAGAGACTCGCGAAGGCGACGTCTATCGCCGCCTGCTCGACAAACTCGAAGAGGCGCGCCAGGCCCTCGGCGGTCAGGTCTTCGACGTGCTCGGCAAGTTACTCTTCGAGGGCCGCCCGTTGCGCGACCTGCTCATCGAGGCCATCCGCTATGGCGACCAACCTGAGGTCCGCGCCCGACTCAATCGCATCGTGGAAAACGGCGTGGATCGAGAACGCCTGGCCGACCTTATCGAGGAACGGGCGCTGGCGCACGACACCATGGATGCCAGCCGGGTGGCGCGCATCCGCGAGGAGATGGAGCGCGCCGAGGCGCGTCGCCTCCAGCCCCACTACATCGAGTCCTTCTTCCTCGAAGCCTTCCGGCAACTCGGCGGAAGCATCCGCGAGCGCGAACCGCGTCGCTACGAAATCACCCACGTGCCGGCGCCGGTGCGGACGCGCGACCGCCAGATCGGCCGCGGCGACCCGGTGCTCAGGCGCTACGAGCGCATTACTTTCGAAAAGGATTTGATTGCGCCCCCCGGCCAGCCGCTCGCCGCCTTCGTCTGCCCCGGCCATCCGCTGCTCGATGCGGTGCTCGACCTGACGCTGGAGCGCCACCGCGACCTCTTGAAACGCGGCACCGTGCTCGTGGACGAGCGCGATCCGGGAACCCAGCCCCGCGTCCTGTTCGCGCTCGAGCACGCCATCCAGGATGCCGGTCTGCTTGCTTCGGGCGAACGGCGCACCATCTCGCGGCGCCTGCTCTACGTGGAGATGACCGCCGATGGCCGCACGCGCCACCTCCACTACGCCCCCTATCTCGACTACCGCCCGCTCCGCCCCGATGAACCGGACATCGCCGCCATCCTCGCCCGGCCGGAGTGCGCCTGGATCGGGAAGGAGCTGGAAAAGCTCGCCCTCAACCACGCCATCCAGACCCTCGTCCCCGAACACGTTGCCGAGGTCAAAGGCCGTCGGTTGGCATGGATCGAAAAGACCCGCGCCGCGGTGAAGGACCGCCTGACCAAGGAAATTGCGTACTGGGACCATCGCGCGGAGGAACTCAAGCTTCAGGAACAGGCCGGCCGGCCCGCCGCCCGTCTCAACTCGCAGGAAGCGCGCCGCCGCGCCGATGAACTCGAGGCGCGACTCCAGAAGCGCCTGGCCGAACTCGACCGCGAAGCGCAAATCTCCACCCTGCCGCCGGTGGTGCTCAGCGGTCTGGTCGTGATCCCCAAGGGGCTGCTCGCCGTGATGTCCGGCCAGTCAACCTCATTCGCCGTGGAGGGCGCCGATACGCAGGCCGCCGCCGCCCGCGCCCGCGCCATCGTCATGGACGTCGAGCGGCGGCTCGGCTTCGAGCCGGTGGACCGCGAGGCCGACAAGCTCGGCTACGACATCGAGAGCCGTGTGCCCGGCACCGGCAAGCTTCGCTTCATCGAAGTCAAGGGGCGGATCGCCGGCGCGGCCACCATCACGGTCACGAAAAACGAAATTCTCACCGCCCTGAATAAGCCCGAAGATTACATCCTGGCTATTGTTGAATTTCTGGAAGACAACAACCATCGCGTACACTATGTGCGTCGGCCGTTCCGGCGCGAACCGGATTTCGGCGTCACCAGCGTCAACTACAACTTTGCGGAGCTGCTCGCCCGCGCCGGCCCGCCGGCCTGAACTCGGCTCAGGCCGTTCGCTCGCCCGGTGCAATTCGGAGGTGCAACCCCGGGCCAACGGTCACATACCTTCGGAAACTTTTCCGTCTTCTGTCGCCGTATAAGCGTCGAGCAGGGAAGCGAGCGAATGAGACGCGACCAGCTTTATGAGCTTCACTACATCACGCCGATTGCCAATCTGCCCTCGATCTTGCGCGAAGGCATTCTGTGTAACCGGGCAAGCCGGGAACTCCGGCATGACTCGGTAGCCATGCCGGAGATACAGGCGCGGCGCGCAGAAAAGACCGTTCCGGGCGGCCGACCTCTGCACGACTATGCGTGCCTCTACTTCCACGCCCGTAACCCCATGTTGTACAAACGCAAAGACCGGCACGCCGAATTGTGCATCCTCCGCGTGAGCTCCAACGTGCTAGACCTGCCGGAGGTTGTTATCACAAGCCAGAACGCCTCCAGCGGCTACGCTCGCTTTTATCCTTCCCCGGATGGACTACAATATCCGGATTACGAGCTGGTGGTTCGCCGAATATTGGACCCATCTCAATCCGTTCAGGGAATTCCAACACAAATCAATCAAGTGTGCCGAGGTGCTGGTACCTCAGCGGGTAGCGCCCGACCACATTTTTGGCGCTTACGTCTCAAATCCCGACACCCGGACCGTCGTTGAAACGCACGCTCAACAGGCCCGGCATCCGTTAGAAGTTATCATTGACCGGCACCTTTTCTTTCTGGGAGACCAGCCATGATCAAGGAAGTCCGTGTCGGTGACCTGCTGCAGGCCGAGGCCCAGACTCTGGTGAACACTGTGAACTGCGTGGGTGTGATGGGCAAAGGCATCGCTCTGCAGTTCAAGCAGCGCTTTCCGGAGATGTTTGCGGACTATGTACAGAGATGCAAGGAAGGGCGCGTCCGGCTCGGCGAGCCGTATTTGTTTCGCCCGCTGCTGCCACCGTGGATTCTCAACTTTCCCACCAAGCAGGACTGGCGCTCCGTCTCGAAGCTCGCCGACATTATCCGTGGGCTGGAATATCTGGCGGCGCACTACAAAGCCTGGGGCATCGAGTCGCTGGCCGTACCGCCGCTCGGCTGCGGCAGCGGCGGGCTGGAGTGGCGCGTGGTCGGGCCGACGCTCTATCGGTATCTCAACCGTCTGGATATTCCGGTCTATCTCTACGCGCCGCTGGAGACTCCGGCCGAGCAGTTGAGCGAGAAATTTCTGGCTACGGGGCAGGAAAGCGATGTTCCGGACGTCTTCACAACCGGCGCTGCCGGAGATCGCCTGCAACCGGGCTGGGTGGCGTTGGTTGAAATCCTCAGCCGCATCGAGCGTGAGCCGTTCCGCTGGCCGGTGGGTCGAATCATGTTTCAGAAGCTGGCCTACTTCGCCACCGTTGCCGGCCTGCCCACCGGCCTCCGCTATGAGCGCGGCAGTTACGGGCCGTTCGCGCCCGGCCTGAAAACCATCATCTCCAAGCTGGTCAACAACGGCCTCATCCGCGAGCACCGCCTGGGCCGGATGTTCGTGGTGAAGACGGGTATAACCTACCCGGATGCCCGGCGCGCCTATGCCGCCGAATGGGAAGCGTGGGATGAGGCCATGAACCGCGTGGCCGAGCTGCTCCTGCGCATGAACACCCGCCAGGCCGAGATGGCCGCCACCGTGCACTTCGTGGCGCAATCCCTGCCGGAACCCACCGAAGCCGATGTGCTCCGGGAAACGTTGGCCTGGAAGCAAAAGCGCAAACCGGTCTGGAGAGAGACCGACGTGGCCGTGACCATCCGCAACCTGGCCGCACTGGGCTGGATCAACGTGAAGCCAAGCGAGGCGCTGCCGTTGCCCGCCGAAGAAGAGCTTACCTTCTAAACAAGCGCCGCGCAGTTTGGATAGTCTAGTGCAAAAGCGTTTTTTCAGTGCACTCAATTCGGCATCGTATGATCCACCGCAAGAAACTCATCGAAGTTGCCCTCCCGCTCGACGCCATCAACGCCGCCAGCGCCCGCGAGAAATCCATCCGCCACGGCCACCCCAGCACCCTGCACCTCTGGTGGGCGCGCCGACCCCTCGCCGCCGCCCGCGCCGTCATCTTCGCGCAGATGGTGGATGACCCGAGCAGCGTGCCGGAGGAGTTCCCCACCCCGGAGGCGCAGGAGAAAGAGCGTCAGCGCCTCTTCCGCCTCATCGAAGAACTGGTGCAGTGGGAGAACACCACTAACGAGGCGGTGCTCGCCCGCGCCCGCGACGAAATCCGGAAGAGCTGGCGCCGCGCCTGCGCCGACAACGCCGACCATCCGCGCGCCGCCGAGCTGTTCAACCCGGAAAAGCTCCCCGCCTTCCACGACCCCTTCGCCGGCGGCGGCACGCTCCCACTCGAGGCCCAGCGGCTGGGGCTGGAGGCCTACGCCAGCGACCTCAACCCGGTGGCCGTGCTCATCAACAAGGCCATGATCGAAATCCCGCCGAGGTTCGCCGGGAGGCCGCCGGTACACCCCTCGCCCCCCACCCAGGCCCTCCCCCTGTTGAGTAGGGTCTGGGTAGGGGCACAGGGCCTTGCCGAGGACGTGCGCTACTACGGGCAGTGGATGCGCGACGAGGCCGAGAAGCGCATCGGCCACCTCTACCCGAAGATCGAAATCACCCGCGAGATGGTGGAAGACCCCCTCAACCCGCGGCCTGACCTGAAGCCCTACGTGGGCCGCAAGCTCACCGTCATCGCCTGGCTGTGGGCGCGCACCGTGAAAAGCCCCAACCCGGCGTTTGCCCATGTGGACGTGCCGCTGGCCTCCACCTTCATGCTCTCCACCAAGCCGGGCAAGGAAGCCTACGTGGAGCCGGTCATCGAGAACGGCGGCTACCGGTTCACGGTGAAGGTGGGCAAGCCGAAGGATGTGGAGCGGGCGAAGCGCGGGACGAAGTTGGCGCGCGGCGCAAGTTTTGAGTGTTTGATGTCTGGAACGGTGATAGATGACAAGTACATCAAAGCCGAGAGCATGGCGGGAAGAATGGGCGCGCGCCTCATGGCCATCGTCGCCGAGGGCGACCGCGGACGTGTCTATTTGGCACCAACACCAGAGCACGAGAAGGTGGCACTCCAAGCAGAGCCAACATGGAAGCCGGAGACGCCACTTCCGGAGAGAGCACTTGGATTCAGCATCCAGCTCTACTTTCGTCGAGGCACCTATGGCGACCTCTTCACCCCGCGCCAGCTTGTGGCGCTGACCACATTTGCGGATTTGGTGGGCGAGGCGATGGAGAAGGTCAAGGCGGACTACCTGGGAGTGCGAGCGTCCCGCCCGCACGCTACGTACCACTCTCGCGGCTACCTCCCTCACTGGGAGGCCGGGGAGCGACCGCAATCCATCACCTTCCGCCTTCACGGCAGCCTGCCGCGCGAGCTGCTTGACCGTTGGGCGAAGGAACTCGCGGCCCTTCCCGAGAACGAGCGCACACTGGAGCGCCGCAAGCGCATCGAGGCCGCGCTGGAAGCCGGGCACGGCCCTTCATGGTTACGTGATCCCCGTCTCGCCGAGATCGTCGAAAATGCACTGCTGCACTTCGACGGCGAGAGGTACCGGCTGCACGCCTGGTGTGTGATGCCGAACCACGTCCACGTCGTGGTCACGCCCCTGCACGGCAACAGCCTTTCGTCCCTGCTGCATTCGTGGAAATCCTTCACGGCCAAGGCATGCAATCGCATACTTGGGCGTGAAGGTGCGTTTTGGATGGAGGAATACTACGACCGGTTGATTCGGGACGAAGAACATTTCCGGCATGCGGTGGAATATGTGGAACACAATCCGGTCAAGGCGGGGTTGTGTGCACGGCCCGAGGAGTGGCGATACGGGAGCGCATGGAAGGGAGAGCGGCCGGGACGGCCGCGCACCCAGGACGCCATCCCGCTGCGCGACGGCGGCACCGGCGCCCGCGCCTACGCCGAAGCGGTCGGAGTGTACTTGGCTATTGCACTATCACGGTGGATTGATCTTTCAAACTCAATATGCAGTTGGAACACAACGAATCAAAACGTTCGAGCCCTCTTTGCTCGGCAAGCAATCCCGATGACCTGGGACTATGCCGAACTATCACCGTTCTCCAAGGTCGGATCATGGTTTGCCACAGTTGAGTCGTCGGGAGATGTAATGGCTAGTCTAGCAATAGAACAGAAGGGACTTGCTAGCCAAGCTGATGCTTCTTCTCAGATAATCTCACGTGACAAAATTGTGTCAACTGATCCGCCCTATTACGATAATATCGGCTACGCCGACCTCTCGGACTTCTTCTACGTCTGGCTGCGCCGTTCGTTGAAAGATGTCTTTCCTGACCTCTTCGCCACCCTCGCCGTGCCCAAGGCCGAGGAGCTGGTTGCCACGCCTCACCGCCACGGCAGCAAAGAAAAGGCAGAAAAGTTCTTCCTCGACGGCATGACGCAGGCCATGCGCCGCCTCGCCGAGCAGGCGCACCCGGCCTTCCCCGTCACCATCTACTACGCCTTCAAACAATCGGAGTCCCCTGGGGGCGCAGGCCTCCGGCCTACAAACGACAACGACGAAGAAGAAGCAGGCGAGATAGAAGCAGGCGAGACGCCTGCGATCCCAGGGACACCTGCGATCCCAGGGACGCCTGGGGACGCAGGCCTCCGGCCCGCAAAGCCCGCTGAGACGCCTGCGCCCAGGAGCACCGGCTGGGAGACCTTTCTCGACGCGGTGATTCGCGCCGGCTTCGCCATCAGCGGCACGTGGCCCATGCGTACAGAACGCGAAGCAAGGTCACGTGGCCTAGGGTCAAACGCCCTCGCCTCCAGCATCGTGCTGGTCTGCCGTAAGCGCGCCCCCTCCCTC
>JAVQXV010000376.1:0-1924 GCA_033577755.1 Anaerolineales bacterium | reverse complement strand
CATGCTCGCAGTTTACCCGGAGCGCATCGTAAATCAAAATGCACGCCGCTCTAAACTCGAGAATTAAAGTTTTCTCCGTTTTCGCAGGCCGCAAACAAGCTGCTGCGCACGGCGCATCAACGTCTAAACTCGAGAATAAAGTTTTCTCCGTTTTCGCTTTGGCGGATATGAGCCTCAGCTCCGGCAAAAGCCTCTGCCAAGTCAGCCGAAAGGCCAAAGGTGCCCGATAGAGTGATGCGCTCTGGAGTTAGAGTTGCCGTTGGAGATGAGGTTGGGGTTTTGGTGGGAGATGGAGTGATTGAAGCATCGGGAGATTGGTGATTGAGGGGGAGCGGTGTGGGAGCCATCGGCCGTCGTCTTCGGCGCGCAGGCGGTCAGAGCCAGGCAGAGGAAAGCCAGAAGAAGCCGGGTGTGCGTGGGAAAAACCTCCCACAGAAGGGTGCTGCTTGGATTATAATTCCAGGCAGGAGTTTCGTATGGCCTTTGAGGTGCGTGACTACTACGACTTTGTGCGCCTGCCGCACAAGCCCGGAGTGGCAAGAAGAGCTGCGCCGGCTAGTGTTGACGCGCGAGATTTTGGAACTGCCGGCAATCGTACGTGAGCTGGCCGAAGCGCAGAAGCGCAGTGAGGAGCGACTAACCGCCGTTGAGGCCCGTCTTGGACCGTGTCGAATCGAAAGTACACCGCCTAGGCAAAGAACTGGGTGGATTGAAAGCCACCATCGGTTCCAGCCTGGAAGACGAAACCTCTTCGATGCTCGAGTTCGTCATGCGTAAGAAGGGCTACCGTCTGTTAGGCGAAGCCGTGGTCTTGCCGCTGAACGGCGAAGTGGATGCTGCGCTCAAGGTCGTCACTCCCGAAGGCGAGCAGCTCTCGGTGTTGATGGAATCCAAGGCGCGTTTGGGGGCTAAGGACGTGGTGCGTTGGGCGCAGCGGATGCGCTCGGCCGACTTCCAGAAGCGGCTGACGAAGGCGGGGTATCCGCCGCCGTATTTGGTGTATGCCTATGGGATACGGGTTGATGTTGCGGCGCGCCAGGCGATGCAAGAGGTTGGGATTGGGTTGATACGTGGGGAGGGAGAAGTGTTTGCTCCAAGGGGGCGGATTGGGAGTGCATAAGCATCTCAAAAACAAGCGCAAGCGGTTGCCCAAGCCGCCTGCGTTGGCTTTTTGATAGGGATTGTCATTGCAACGGGCTAAGGGTGGTGTTATCTGGGCATTCTGTCTTGTTCGTGGGCGCTCTGAAACAACAACATGTTGCTCTGTTGCAAAGTCTGGGAAACTCAAAGTGCATCCGTTGTTATGAGCCTTTGAAGATGACAAAGTCCTGGCCTGCGCTAGATTACGAAGTCAGACGTTAGATGTGCTAGTCCCACTTCAATAAAGATAGGAGTTATGCAGTTGACGGAAGCATGTAAAGTGGGCGGGCCAAATAGGCACGGATGGCTTCGCGCACAATACCGGCTTTGGCTTCGAACCACGAGACACCGGTGACTAACCGATGACACTCCAAGCTCAGGAACGCTCGGAGGGCAAAGCCGTGTGCACGCAAAGGTTGTCAGGGAACTGGCCGCCCCTTCGCCCTTCGGCGGGCTTCGCTCGGCGAAGCCACGCTCAGGATGGCCTGCGCGGCGGGCATCCTGAGCGGACGCTGAGCGAAGCCGAAGCGGCAGTCGAAGGACGCCCGCCGCTCCCCTGAGCGCGCTCAGCGGAGCGAAGCCGAAGGGTCAGGGTGCGGCTGACATGTTTTGCGTGCACACGCAAAGCCGATGTGATTGCGTTGCGCCACCGCATTAGGTTAGATTTTGATATTTCGCAACACCGAGCATTTCGCCATCAAAACTCATTACGATTGCACATGAACCGACCAATGGCAAACCTGCCCAAATTACAATATCTTGCCTAACAAGGCACTAGACTGAG
>JAVQXV010000053.1:0-17361 GCA_033577755.1 Anaerolineales bacterium | reverse complement strand
GAAAACAGGTCGAATTTTGCATGCCTTGCCGTAACTCAAGCTGGAAACCGCTCTAAGTTCGTCAGGAGCCAGGAGTCAGAAGTCAGGAGGAAAGGCTCAGAACGACTTTGGACTTTGCCTGACTCTGACCCTTGACCCTTGACCCTCACCCATGAGCTACTTTCCTCACACCGACACCGACCGTGCGGAGATGCTGGCCGCCATCGGCGTGAAGAGCATGGACGAACTCTTTGCCGATGTGCCGGAGCGTTTCCGCTATCCCAAGCTCAACCTGCCCGAAGCGCTCTCCGAGTTGGAGGCGTTGCAGGAGATGCGCGGTCTGGCCGATAGCAATTTCCACACCCAGCGCTTCCCCAGCTTTCTGGGCGCCGGTGCCTATCAGCACTTCAGCCCTTCGCTCGTCAATTACCTGATTCAGCGCGGCGAATTCCTGACCGCCTATACACCCTACCAGCCGGAAGTTTCGCAGGGCACGCTACAGGCCATCTTTGAATGGCAGAGCATGATTTGCGCACTCACCGGCATGGAAGTGGCCAACGCCTCGCACTATGACGGCGCGACCTCGATGGCCGAGGCCGTCATTATGGCCTATCACCATCATCGCGGAAAACGCAAGACCGTCGTGCTCTCGCCGGCCATTCACCCGCATTACCGCCAGGTTGTCCGCACCTACACCCAGGGCCTGGGCCTGAAAATCATCGGCGACGACGACCTGACGCGCAGCTTGGAGGACACGGCAAAGCTCATTGACCGGGACACGCTCATCTTCATCGTCCAGTCGCCCAACTTCTTCGGCCAGATCGAGCGGCTAGACGGCCTGGCGGCGCAATGCCACGCCGTCGGCGCATTGTTCTGCGTCTCGGCAGACCCGGTCTCGCTGGGCCTGCTTAAGCCGCCGGGCCAGTACGGCGCGGATATCGTCGTCGGCGATGGGCAGGCGCTAGGGCTGCCGCTCTCCTTCGGCGGGCCGTACGTTGGTTTCTTCGCCACCCGTAAGGAGTATGTGCGCAAGATGGCCGGCCGGCTGGTGGGCGAGGCGCGCGATAGAAACGGCCGGCGCGGCTATGTGCTGACCCTCTCTACCCGCGAGCAACACATCAGGCGCGAAAAGGCCACCTCCAACATCTGCACCAACCAGGGTCTGATGGCCATTGCCGCTACGATCTACCTGGCAACGTTGGGCAAACACGGCCTGCGCCGCGTAGCCGAGCTTTGCTGGCATCGCAGCCATTATGCGGCGCAGCGCATCGCCGAGCTGCCCGGCTATGCGGTGGATATGACCAAACCGTTCTTTCAGGAGTTCGTCGTCAAGTGCCCCAGGCCGGTCGGGGAAATCAACGATTACCTGCTCTATCAGCGCAGGCTGATCGGCGGCTATGATCTGGGACAGGATTACCCGCATCTGGCCGGCCACATGCTGCTTGCCGTCACCGAGATGAACTCGCGCGAGGACATTCACGAGTTGGTGGAAGCGTTGAAGGAGGCCGGGGCGTAGTTTGTGGTTCGTAGTCTGTTTACGCACTACACAATACGCAATACGAACCACACAACACGCACCACAAGGCGAACTATGGAAATCCTCGAACCCCTCATCTATGACCTGAGTCGGCCGGGCCGCACCGGCGTCAGCCTGCCCGAGCCGGACGTGCCCGAAACCCCCTTCCCGGCAGACCTGCTCCGCTCCGACCTCGACCTGCCGGAGGTGGACCAGCTCACCGTCGTCCGCCACTTCACCCGCCTCTCGCAGTTGAACTTCTCGATTGACACGCGCATGTATCCGCTTGGCTCGTGCACGATGAAGTACAACCCGCGGGTTAACGAGGACGCCGCGCGCCTGCCCGGCTTCGCCGCCAGCCATCCCATGCAGCCGCAGGACTCGGTGCAGGGCAATCTGGCGTTGATGTACCAGTTACAGGAATGGCTGAAAGAGATCGGCGGCTTTGCGGGCGTCAGCCTACAGCCGGCCGCCGGCGCGCAGGGTGAACTGACCGGCGTGCTGATGATGCGCGCCTATCACCTCGATCGCGGCGACACCAAACGCACCAAAATCCTCATCCCCAACTCCGCGCACGGCACCAATCCGGCTACGGCCAGCATGGCCGGCCTGGAGGTGGTGGAGCTCCCTTCCGACTCGCGCGGCAATGTTGACTTGAACGCGCTCAAGGCCGCCTGTGATGACACCGTGGTGGGATTGATGATTACTAATCCCAACACTCTCGGCCTGTTCGAGGAGCACATTGAGGAAGTCGTGCAGACGGTGCACGCCTGCGGCGGTTTGGTGTACGGCGACGGCGCGAACATGAACGCCATCGTCGGCATCGTGCGGCCCGGCGATCTGGGCTTCGATGTGCTGCACTACAACCTGCACAAGACCTTCTCCACACCGCACGGCGGTGGCGGCCCCGGCTCCGGCCCGGTGGGCGTCTCGGCTCGACTGGCCGATTTCCTCCCCGGCCCCATCGTCGCGGTGCTGAGCGATACCGAGCCGGGCAAGCCCCCGCACTATGGCTTTGTTACACCGCCCAAGTCCATTGGGCGGATGAAGGCCTTCTGGGGCAACTTCGGCATGCTCGTCCGCGCCTATGCCTACATCCGCGTTCACGGCGCCGGCGGCCTGCGCGGCAACTCCGAGCATGCCGTGCTCAATGCCAATTATCTGCTGAGCAGGCTGCGCGGTGTTTACCACGTTCCGTATGATCGTATCTGTAAACATGAGTTCGTGGTTGAAGGCCGATGGCCGGATTCACCCGTCATCGCCCTCGACATTTCCAAGCGGCTGATGGACTACAACTTTCATCCGCCGACCAACTACTTCCCCCTCATCGTGCACGACGCGCTGATGATTGAGCCGACCGAGACGGAGAACAAAGAGACGCTCGATCAGTTTGCCGAGGCGCTGCTCAAGATTGCGGAGGAAGCGCACACCCAGCCGGAGCTGTTGCAGACGGCCCCGCATACCACGCCCCTCTCACGGCTGGACGAGGTCGGCGCGGCCAAGCAGCTGGTGTTGTGCTGCCGGCCTATCCCTGCCTGGGCAGAAGCATAGCGGCGTAACGGAGAACGCGTCAGAAACCAAAGACCGGTCGGCTCGAAGAGCCTGACCGGTCTTTGTATTAGAAGGGATGGCCGGTGGGGTTCGCCGGGGAAGTTGCTCACCGCTCACCGGCCGGGGGGCTTTGACTTCACTATAAATGATTTCATCCACACGGATGGTATGTATTCGTGAGAAATGGTTGGCTTGCTCTCAACTTCACTGTTCAACAGGTTTTGTTTGGTGACCATCGGCTGAGAGACCGGTTACAGGCCGCGAGCAGTTTCAACAGGTCAGCGTAAAAAGAGCGGCCGGTGAGCGTTGAGTGGGGGATGGCTTATCGCCCACCGGCCAAGGGAGACTTCACTACACTAACGGCCTGCGCTTCACCCGCCGCGCGAAGCGCAGCGGAGCGGCGTCAGGTGGAAGCGCTTGTTGGGCGCACTTTACTCCCCACACCACCACGGCCGAACGGCGCGTCGCCAGACCCACAGGATGGCCTTGAGGCCCAGCCAGCTCCCAACGGCGACCAGCACAGTCACTATCAGCAGCGGCAGCCACACGGCCACAAAACCATACGGCTCAGGGAAAGCACAGCGCATCTCCCAGTACAACCGCGGCAGGAGTGCTACCCCCGCCAAACTCCCTCGACAGGGCACCAGCACTTTTTTGACCTCACTAATATAGGCATCTCGTCCACCAACTGGAAGTATGGAACTTATACCGGGGATGTAATCTGAAACATACACCCCGCTGCTGTCCTCCGCCCAGCGATAGATAATCAAGTCGTGAAAGGAATAACAGCCTAGAGCTCGATGGCTAACACTATCAAACATGCACATCCCATTTTCGCACAGCTGAATATAAAATTGACCATCTGGCGAATACACCCTTCCAGAATTGGAAAGAGGGGGGAAGGGGCGCTCAAAAGTTGGTGGCCAAAGTAGTGGAAAATCGATATCAACCAAATCGTCCCATTTTTTTTCCTCTGTAGCAGCTACCGGTAAAGTAGATAATGGCACCTCGCCCTCAGAAAAGCGATAGCCGTAGTACACCGCCGCACACCCCAGTGCCACAACCAGACAACCCGTCTTCCAGGTCAATCGTTTCATAGGAGCGCCTTCAGCATTACGGGCGTACCACAAAAGCGGCGCTCCCGATGTGCTGTCCAAAGGTTGTGACCCCGACCAAATACGTCTTCCCCGCCTGCAAACCGTAATCGCGCAGCCGCAGGTTCACGATGTACATCTTTTCTTGCGGGTCAATCCGCACCGCATCGCTCCGCCCGCGGTTCGAACCCTGCGTAGTGAAGGCCGCCACCGCCGTCCCCGGCCAGGACATATCCACCACCCAGACCAGAACGTTTTCATCCACGACAAAGTTGCCCTGGGCATCGCGCAGGCTGAATTTGATCGGCAGCGTGCGGTTGCGTTGAATGGACGGTGTTTCGTCTTCGCGCAGCGGCGGCAGCCAGGTCAGGCGGAGCGGCAGGACGGGCAAGGCGGCCGGGTCGTAAGCGATCCGGTGTTCGTAGCGCGCCCCGGGGACGCTCCGGCCCGAGAACTCGCCCACCGTGATGTTCCCCTGTTCACTCAAGCTTTCCATGCCCACCGTGTATTGTCCGTTTGCCATGCCCAGCAGACGGAGGGTGTAGGTGCCGGAAATGGGCTCGCGGATGAAGAGCAAGTCCGGCTCGCCGGGCACATCCGAACGCCAGAAGGCCGCGGTGGGTATCTCGGCCAGTTCGTTCCCGGTGTCGAAGTCCACCCCGGCTCTGCGTCCCAGCGGGTCAAGCGTTTGCTTCTCGTGCATTTATTCTCCATACCACCACGGCCGAACGGCGCGTCGCCAGACCCACAGGATGGCCTTGAGGCCCAGCCAGCTCCCAACGGCGACCAGCACAGTCACTATCAGCAGCGGCAGCCACACGGCCACAAAACCATACGGCTCAGGGAAAGCACAGCGCATCTCCCAGTACAACCGCGGCAGGAGTGCTACCCCCGCCAAACTCCCTCGACAGGGCACCAGCACTTTTTTGACCTCACTAATATAGGCATCTCGTCCACCAACTGGAAGTATGGAACTTATACCGGGGATGTAATCTGAAACATACACCCCGCTGCTGTCCTCCGCCCAGCGATAGATAATCAAGTCGTGAAAGGAATAACAGCCTAGAGCTCGATGGCTAACACTATCAAACATGCACATCCCATTTTCGCACAGCTGAATATAAAATTGACCATCTGGCGAATACACCCTTCCAGAATTGGAAAGAGGGGGGAAGGGGCGCTCAAAAGTTGGTGGCCAAAGTAGTGGAAAATCGATATCAACCAAATCGTCCCATTTTTTTTCCTCTGTAGCAGCTACCGGTAAAGTAGATAATGGCACCTCGCCCTCAGAAAAGCGATAGCCGTAGTACACCGCCGCACACCCCAGTGCCACAACCAGACAACCCGTCTTCCAGGTCAATCGTTTCATAGGAGCGCCTTCAGCATTACGGGCGTACCACAAAAGCGGCGCTCCCGATGTGCTGTCCAAAGGTTGTGACCCCGACCAAATACGTCTTCCCCGCCTGCAAACCGTAATCGCGCAGCCGCAGGTTCACGATGTACATCTTTTCTTGCGGGTCAATCCGCACCGCATCGCTCCGCCCGCGGTTCGAACCCTGCGTAGTGAAGGCCGCCACCGCCGTCCCCGGCCAGGACATATCCACCACCCAGACCAGAACGTTTTCATCCACGACAAAGTTGCCCTGGGCATCGCGCAGGCTGAATTTGATCGGCAGCGTGCGGTTGCGTTGAATGGACGGTGTTTCGTCTTCGCGCAGCGGCGGCAGCCAGGTCAGGCGGAGCGGCAGGACGGGCAAGGCGGCCGGGTCGTAAGCGATCCGGTGTTCGTAGCGCGCCCCGGGGACGCTCCGGCCCGAGAACTCGCCCACCGTGATGTTCCCCTGTTCACTCAAGCTTTCCATGCCCACCGTGTATTGTCCGTTTGCCATGCCCAGCAGACGGAGGGTGTAGGTGCCGGAAATGGGCTCGCGGATGAAGAGCAAGTCCGGCTCGCCGGGCACATCCGAACGCCAGAAGGCCGCGGTGGGTATCTCGGCCAGTTCGTTCCCGGTGTCGAAGTCCACCCCGGCTCTGCGTCCCAGCGGGTCAAGCACCTGCATTTCCACCGGCGAGAGATTAAAGACCAGGATGGGATTGCGAACGAGAGTGTCAGAGAAGCCGGCATTGAAAGACGGACGCAAACCGATCAGACGCCCAATGGTGGAGAGTTGGAGTTGGGTCGGCAGGTGGCGATGCTCAACGTCCTGACGGTTGTCATCGGCTTTGGTTACAAAGAGCGAGGAGATACGACTATCCACCAGCCCAAGATCAGCACTGGCTGTCGGTACCGTGCCATCTCCTGCGGCTTGTTCCCTGAACCGCACATTTTCAGAATTTTGCGGGACTTTCCCATTTGTCCATAGAGATGCTTCATTGGGACGACGTTGTACTACACGGTAATAAGAGTCGGTTCTCTTACTATCACCAACTACAGGGATAATCCCATCTGCCCCCAATCTTGAGATGAGAGTCCCAATGTTTCCATTGAGACCTTCAAGGAAGCCGTTGACTTGCACGCCATATGGATAAACCCGCGTGGGGTCGGCGGCGCTGATGAGGTAGCCGCCGGGATGATTGGCCAGGTAGCGCCGGTCGGGAAAGAGTTCTCTCACGGAAGGGATTCGCTCTCGAATGTAGCGGTGCAAGTCAGCGTTCGTGACAATGCAATATACGTTTTCAGGAGTAGTCACTAACGTGCAATAGCCGGATTTCCACGCCAGGAAATCTGCGACTGCTCTCAAAATCGGGCCTTCAGATCCCTGGAATTCCACCCCTTCTGCCGTAAGGTAAGAAGGAGGCGCGCCCAGATGCGGCGTGCCGAGCGTGATCAGGCGGCGCACACTGTTGTGATAGCCGTTGCCCTGAATGTAAGCGCGCGAGACCAGCCCGCCCATGCTGTGAGCAATGATGTCCACCCTGTCAGTGCGCACATAGGGTGTGGGTCATGGTGTCGCCTGCGGACAGACTGATACTGTTACAAGAAAGCACAAAGGCCTGAGAGGTGGGTTGCGTAGCCGGGTAATCGCCATAGCAGTTGGCGCCATCCGGCCTCAGGCTGCCATCGTATAGATAAAAGCGCCCTCCACCGCCGCTCAAGCCGATGTTCAGGGCGAAGGGATAGTGATCACAGTTGAACCCTCCCGCCGGGCATGAGAGCGATACCCTCACCGTGAGCGGGTTCGGGGTCGGCCAGCCATCCGTATTCAGGTGCTGCACGTTCACAGCGTTGCCTTGTGGGTCAAGGATTTTGACCGACACAGGCGTTGTCAGTCGGATGACCAGCCGCGCCGCATTCTCCCGCCCAGGATACCACACCGGCCGCTCATACCCGATTACCCGCCGATGACGGTTCACTCCACTCGCCGGCCCGTTATTTTTCACGATGATGGCCAGCGCATTCCCCGAAACCCACTCCGGGCGATTGACAATCTCCTGCACAATTGCCGTCAAATCCGGGCTGGTTCGGATTTGCCCCAGTTCCCAACGCTCGCCCGACGGGATATGCCAGGTCGCTGCAGCCCGGGTCAGCGGACGGTTGTCCGGACGGCTAAAACTGCTGAACGGTTGGGCATGTCCGCTCGCTTGTCCGTAAAAAGCAACGCTGAGCTCATCGGTGTAAGGGCCATCCACCGTAAACTCCAGCCGGGCTTCGGCAATCTGTGCGCCTTGTGGCATGGTGACGTTCGGAAAGCGAAAGCCGCTGGTGATATTCTGTCCGTTGGGACACTGACCGAAGTAAATCTCGTTGGCGCCGGTCGTATAGACGCAGAGACCAAAACGCGGGTCGGTCCCGGCATCGTCGCTGCCGCTGCTCACCCAGAAAACACATTGGCCATCACTGCAATCGGAGTCAGGTGGTTGTGGGGTCGCGGCGGCGGTCAAGCCAAAGATTCTTTGCCCTTCATTCTCGGGGGCTGCGGTCGGCGCCGGAAGTGTGGGCTCAGGTGTGGGAGTATCCGGCGTGGGTGTGGGTTCTTGCGCAGTGACATTGTCGAGAAACGTCAATGAGAGAAGAAAAACTCCAAAGAGAAGAAAGGTGGACACTTTGGGCTTCATGATGATTTGATTCCCCCGATGGGTAAGGCGCAGTGCGTCCAACTATAAGTTTATCCTGCGTATGACAACAGTTCGTCTTGTGTAGGAAAGGTTGGCGCAGGGGCTCACCATCTTGCTCTCCGGGCGGGCTATGTCGTGCCTTCTATGATGAACATTTTCGAGTCGGCGGCGCGATGGCGCAGGGCGGCGGCAGGCTGATACTCCGGCGAGTGATACCAGGCTTGCGCCTGCTCCACCGTGGGGAATTCGAGGATGACAAAGCGCTGCGGTTGCCAGCCGCCTTCGAGCGGGATGACTGCGCCGCCGCGCACAAGATAACGCCCGCCATGCTTCTCCACGGCGGCGGAAGCCAGCGGGCGATACTCGGCATAGGTTGCCGGATCGTTCACGGTCACTTCGACGACGACGTAGGCGGGCATATGGCCTCCTGTGTAAGCTTTTTCAACTCCGCCTCCGGCTCCAGTAGACGACGTTGAAAACGCTCCAGCGGAACTTTGAGGTTGAGCGTGCGGATGCGCCGGTTGAGTTGCTCCAACGCCTCGCAGAACTTACGCTTGGCGCGCAACCACTCCGCTTCTACCCACTCACGCTCGCGGATGGCCTCGGCATCGCCGCCCGTCCCGATGGCGGCCAGCCGCTCATTCCGCCAGCGATACGAACTCTGCACGGCGCGGCGCGCCTGTTCAATCTCTGCACGGATGGCCAGGTCTTCCTCCAACCAGTCCGGACGCAGCTCGTGGTTCTTCAGCAAATGGTGGGCCGCCCACTCTTCCGAGTTTTCGTCCTCCTGATCGAGCTTGAGCGGCCGGCCCTGCCCGCGCAGGTTATCGAACTTGCCTTCGGCCTGTGCGTCGCGCAGCCGTTTCTCGACGATACGGTCAAACATGTCTCCTCAGGGAACGGTGAAGCGAGCGACGATGACGCCGCCCGGGTCGGTGAGCAGCACCTGCCGGCCTGAGGCCCACACCGCCTGGGTCTGCCCCCAGAACAGCTCACCGGCCGAGTTCTGCCCGGCGGCGCTGCGTACGCTGACCTGGCCGCCCGTGAACAGCGTCAGCGCCGGGAAGGTGTAGCTGCGCCCGCTCTCATCCCGCAGCGTCCAGCCGGAAAGTTCCACCGGGCCGCCCGTGTTCGCGATGACGACCGCTTCGGTGTCCAATACGCCGGGTGTGCGCACTTCGCGGATGGTGAGCTGCGGCGCGGGCTGGTTGGGATCGCGCGTGGCGGTGGGGAGGGGCGGGACGGTAGCAAGCACCGGAGTGGGCGTAGCCGTCGGCTCCAAGCCGCCGATGGGGATGATCAGCGTCTGGCCAACGTCGAGCACGTTGGGATTGCTCAGGCCGTTGGCGCGCACCAGGTCTTCGATGGTGACGCCGTACAGTTGGGCGATGCGCCCCAGCGTCTCGCCGGCCCGCACCACGTGCGTCTGTGGCAGTGCAGTGGGTCGGGGCGGCAGCGTAGGGAAGGGCGTGATGGCCGGCAACTGCCCTACCAGAGCGGTCGGCGGCGCCGTGGCCGTGGCTGCCGGCGCAGCGGGCGGCGCTCCACCGCGTATGAAGCGATCCCAGAACCACAACGCCGCAAAGGTGGCCGAGATGGAGACAACGGCATTCAGGAGAAGGAAGAGAACAAAGCGGCGTGCATTCATCGGGGTCGCGGCGGATGATAGCACAAGTGGCGTCGCGTCTTGTCGCGCTGCCGGGTGCTAAAATCCTCGCATGCCTTTTATCTTCGACGGCCACAACCTGATCGGCAAGATGCCCGGCCTGCGCCTGGATGACCCCGATGACGAGCAAAAACTGGTCATGCTGCTGCGCGCCTACTTGAGGCGCGTCAGAAAGAAGGGCACGGTGGTCTTTGATCAGGGCACGTTTGCCGAACTCCCTTCGCTCTCGAACCGGGAGTTGACCGTGCGCTTTGCGCGCCCGCCGCGCACCGCCGATGACGTAATCCTGGAGCTGGTGCGACAGGAGCGCGACCCGCGCGGCCTGACCGTGGTGACCTCCGACCGGCGTGTGAGCGAACTGGCGCGGCAGGCCGGCGCCGTAGTGCAGGACGCGGCTGCATTTGTGAAGGGGATGCTGGCTGCGCCCGCCCGGCCCGCCGAGAAGGAGCGCGGCCTGACGCCGGCAGAAGTGGAGGAATGGGAGCAGGAATTCAAAAATCGCCGGTCATAACGCCTCTCATCGGAAATTTATCTCTCATTCACCCTCCGTTTAGTCGTTGGGCTTAAACCAAAAGCATCGCGCCTCCTCCGAGTGGAAACGCAAACAAAAACGGCGCGTGTCAGGTGTGCGCTAAGCGCAGCCTGAACCCATAGGCCCAGGGATATTCCCCCGTCCCTGGGCCATTAGTCTTAAAGCGCAAGCGGCCTGCCAGATGCGGCAGGCCGCTGCTCATGTTCGCTGTCTCAGCCGTTTACGCCGTTGAGCGCATATAACTCGCCGTACTTGCTGCGCAGGTAGGCCAGATACGGCTCAATCGTCAGCGGGCTGCCGGTAGCGCGCTGGATCAACTCCGCTGCGGTGTATTTGCTGCCGAGCCGGTAGACGTTGTCCTTCAGCCAGCCGTGCAGCGTCTGGAACTCGCCGCGTGCGATTTGAGCGGGGATATCCGGCTGCGCGCGCAGGGCGGCGGCGTACAACTGCGCGCTCATGATGTTGCCGAGGGTGTAGCCCTGAAACGCGCCGCCGATGACGCCTGCGTACCAGTGCATGTCCTGCAGACAGCCGTCGCGGTCGTCGGGAGCGCGCACGCCCAGGTCCGACCGGTAGCGCGCGTGCCAGGCCTCGGGCAAATCCCGGATGGCCAGTGTGCCCTCCAGCATCTGGATTTCCAAATCGAAGCGCAGGATGATGTGCAGGTTATACGTCACTTCATCGGCATCGGTGCGGATAAGGGAGCGCTGCACCTTGTTGATGGCGCGGTAGAAGGTCTCCAGAGGAACGCTGCCGAACTGCTCCGGAAACGCGGCTTGCAGTTTGGGATAGAAGTGCTGCCAGAAGCCCCAGCTGCGGCCCACGATGTTTTCCCAGAGCCGTGACTGGCTCTCATGTACGCCCGCCGAGGCGGCGTTGCCCAACGGCGAAGCTTCGTAGGCCGGGTTGATGCCCTGCTCGTACATCGCATGTCCGGCCTCGTGGATCGTACTGAAGAAGGCTTCGCTGAAGTTATCCTCTCGAACGCGCGTGGTGATGCGCACGTCGCCGAGCGAGAACTTGGTCATGAACGGATGATGGGTCTTGTCCTGCCGCCCGCGCTCGAGGTCATAGCCGAGCTGCCGGACGACCTCCAGCCCAAAGGCCAGCTGCCGGTCTTCGGGAAAGCGTTGGTGCAGGCAAGAGTCATCCGCCGGTGGCATCGCGGTAATCGCTTGCACGAGCGGCATGAGCTTCTCACGCAGTTGGGCGAACAAGGGCCGCAGGATGGAGACCTTCATGCCGTAATCGCTGTAATCAATCAGTGGGTCGGCGATGTGCTCGTAGCCGGGGAAGCAGTCGGCCAGGCGGCGGCTCAGCTCTAGCGTCTTTTCCAGGTAAGGCCGCACGGAGGCAAAGTCGTTGGCCGGGCGCGCCTTCGCCCAGGCGCTCCAGGAGGCGGAGAGGTGTTCGTTCAATTCGGCCACGAGCGCCGGCGGAACTTTGATTGCCCGCTCGTATTCGCGCCGGGTAACGCGCACCAGCGAGGCTTCATCGGAGTCGTAGGGAAGGGTCTGCGCCCACGGCTCCAGCTCGTCGAGCAGGCGACCGATCTCCGGGGCGGTGAATGCCTGATGCGCCAGCCTGCCGAGGAGCGCCAGCTGCCGCCCACGTGCTGCCGCGCCGCCCGGCGGCATGTAGGTGGATTGGTCCCAGGACAAAAGCGCACTGACCAGGCTGAGGTCAGTCGCCTCCTGCAAGCGGGTCTTGAGTTCCTGAAGTTTTGTTTCCATTGAGGGGAGCGGAGGGCAGAAAGTAGAAAATAGAGAGTAGAGAGTAGATGGGCCCAGCAGGACTCGAACCTGCAATCGAGCGGTTATGAGCCGCGTGCTCTGCCATTGAGCTATGGGCCCAGGCTTTTGCAGTAGGATTGTACTCCCTGAAGACTAGCTTGACCAGTCCTCAACTGCCAGATCGGCAAAGAGTGAGAAGTCGCTTTTGTTAAGAGTGACCAAGGTAAGGCCATTGGTTGCCGCTATGGCTGCAATCTGGCCATCCGCGAAAGGGGGCGGTTTGCCGATGGCCGTCAAGCGAGCACGTTCCCTGGCGTGCCATTGAGCTGCCCGTTCGTCATAGGCCAGCACCTGCATAGAGGGGGCGACAACAAGCTGCAAATAGCGCTCAAGTTCGTCACGCTTGGCCGACGCGGCCAGTCGGTAGCAACCAAACCAGAGTTCGTGCCACACGACCGAAGCGATGGCCAGCTCTTCGCGATGCCGCTTCAATCTTGCCAGCACTCGCGGATTG
This sequence comes from Anaerolineales bacterium, assembly GCA_033577755.1. GTDB lineage: Bacteria > Chloroflexota > Anaerolineae > Anaerolineales > UBA6663 > JANWXR01. Next base: position 4,720 of record JAVQXV010000053.1, on the reverse strand, counting down.
GGTTGGGGCGTAAAGGCTCCGAGACGATGCTAGTATCTAACTGGACTTTGGCAAATGGAACTTTTGGTGCCAGATATGGCGGCTTACTGCTTTGCCCGACCGCCATATCTTGTGTCCGAGCCGGGATTTGCCAGACTCCAGTATCTAACAAGAAGCGGGGCGTTACCACCTGACCTCTCGGCCCACAGTGCGATCACGCACATCCTGAAAAACTTCCTCCGGCTCGATACCGGAAGCCGGCGTTGTGCGGCGAAACTCCTGATATGCCCGCCAGAAGTCGACGCGTTGCAGCATCAGTCGCTGGTAGTCCTGAAGGGACAACAACACTGCCACAGGCTCACCTCGGCGCGTAAGTTCGATAGGGCCTTTTTTGTTCAAGTCGTGGACCAGCGCCGCCAAGTTGTGTCGTGCCTCAGCAATGGAGTAGCGCTTGTTTATACCTACTCTCCTTGATGGCTATCCCGATGGCTATTTTACCAAAGAACCGGGCATCCCCTGTGAAGAACCGGCCTTGGCGTTGCGTTCTTCGACTTTCTCAATCTGCCTTTGTCACCCTCCAGCGCGGCTCGCGCCCCTGCAGCACGGCCAGCACTTCCTCGGCGATGGCCAGAGCGGCGCGGGCCTGCCCCTCCACCGTCTGCGCGCCGATGTGCGGCGTGGCGATGACCTTAGGGTGCTCGGCCAGGCTGCCGGGCGGAGCCGGCTCCACGGCGAAGACATCCAGCGCAGCGCCCGCCAGATGGCCGGAGTCCAGCGCGGCGCGTAGCGCGTCTTCATCCACCACACCACCGCGCGCCAGGCACAGCAGCCGCGCGCCCCGCTTCATCTTGCCGATGCGTTCGGCGTTCATCAAATGATATGTCTCGGAGCTGAGCGGCAGATGCAGCGAGACGTAGTCGGACAGCGCCAGTAGGTCGTCCAGGGTGGCCCGCGTCGCACCTTTCTCAACGATATGGGTCTCTGAACGGCGCGGGTCGTACGCCAACACCGACATGCCGAACGCCAGCGCCCGCCGCCCGACCGCTGTACCGATGCGGCCAAAGCCGATTAGGCCGAGCGTCTTGCCGTATAGCTCGCTGCCGAGGAAAGCGTTTTTCTCCCACTTTCCCTGTTTCATCGAAGCGTCGGCGAGATGAACCGACCGCGCCAGGTTGAGCATCATGGCGAAGGTCAGCTCGGCAACGGAGATGGTAGCAGCCATTGGGCTGTTGACCACGGTGACGCCGCGCGCCAGCGCCGCCGGCACGTCAATGTTGTCCACGCCCACACCGGCGCGGCCGATCACCTTCAGGTTCGTCCCGGCCTCGATCACCTGCGCCGTGACCTTGGTGCGCGAGCGGACGATCAGCGCGTGATATTCGGGGATGGCCTCCAGCAGCTCATCGGCGGTGATCTTGGGGTTGACAACGACCTCGCCGGCGCCCTTGAGCACCTCCACGCCCGCCTCGGAGAGTCCATCGCTGACTAAAATTCTGAAAGCCATGTTCACCGCAGAGACATAGAGAGCACGGAGAACGAAGAAGGGTTTTCTCTGTGTTCTCCGTGTTCTCTGTGGTAAAAGTTCTTCAGCCGTGCCGGCGCTGGAACTCGACCATGAACTGCGCCAGCGCCTCCGCCGACTCGCGTGGCAGGGCATTGTAGAGCGAGGCGCGCAGTCCGCCCACAGAGCGATGGCCCTTCAATCCGTCCAGGCCGGCCTTGCTCGCTTCTTTCACGAACTGCGCTTCGAGCGCCTCGTCCGGCAGGCGGAAAGTGATGTTCATCGGCGAGCGACTGTCGGCGCGCGCGTGGCCGCGATAGAAGCCGCCGCTGCGGTCAATCACGTCGTAGATCAGGCCGGACTTGGCGGCGTTGAGCGCAGCGATGGCCGACAACCCGCCGAGGCCGCGCAGCCACTTGAGCACCAGTCCGACGAGGTAGATGCTGAAGCAAGGAGGCGTGTTGTACAACGACTTGTTCTCGGCCATGAGCCGGTAATCGAGCAGGACGGGCAGTTTGTCCGGCGTGCGCGTCAGCAGGTCTTTGCGGATGATGACGAGGGTGACGCCCGCCGGGCCGGCGTTCTTCTGCGCGCCGGCGTAGAGGAGGCCGTAGGCGCTCACGTTCAGCGGGCGGCTGAGGAAGTCGGACGAGGCGTCGCAGACCAGCGGCACGCCCGGCGGCGGGACCGGCTCGGCCTTGCACTGTACGCCGTGGATGGTCTCGTTGGAGCAGAAGTGCAGGTAGGCGGCCTGCGGGTCGAGGTTCAGCTCGGACTGGGCGGGGAAGTAGGTGAACGCGCCGGACTCGCCGTTGAAGGCGGCGCGCGTCGGGCCGAGCTTCTCCGCTTCCTTGAAGGCGGCCTTGGACCATGCGCCGGTCAGGATGTAATCCGCCGACCGGCCGGCAGGGCGCAGGTTCATCGCCTGCATGGCGAATTGCAGCGTCGCGCCACCCTGAAGAAAGAGCACGGCGTAATCGTCTGGGATGCCGTAGAGCGCGCGCAGGTCGGCCTCGGCCTCGCCGATGATGGTCTCGAAGGCGGCGGAGCGGTGGCTCATCTCCAGCACGCTGACGCCTGCGCCGCGCCAATTGAGCAGTTCGGCCTGAGCCTGTTCGAGCACCGGGAGCGGCAGCACGCCCGGCCCTGCCGAGAAATTGTGGATGCGTCCGTGCGGTAACGCGGTCATGTTCGTCCTTTCTCAAGCGCAAGGGCGCACAGGCGGCAAGCAATCGGCTTGCGCACCCCGGCGCCCTGCGGCGATATGACTAGACTGACATGATGTATAGCAAGGCGATTATAACGCAGCCGGCCGCGCCGCTGCTTTGCAGAAAAGTCCAAAAAAGGCCGGGGAGGTTCGTTGCAAAACGCCTTTGCTCGCGTACAATTGCCCCATGCCGCTTCAATACCGCTCGGATGCCCTCAACCAGAATCTGAAGCTGCTGCATCGCAGCGCGCCGGGCCTGGTCGGCTCGGCGGTGATTACGCACGACGGGCTGGTGATTGCGGCTTACCCGCCCGGCTGGGACGGCGACATCCACGACCCGACCGGCGGCGAGCACGTGGCGGCGCTGGCCGCCGTCGTGGCCACCCAGGCCGAGCGCACGCTGGCACGGCTGGAGCAGGGCGCGATGGAGCGCGTGCTGATGGAAGGCGAGCACGGTACCATCGCTGTGCTGCCCATCACCTCAGACTCGGCGCTGGCCATCCTGGTGCGCAAGGACGCCAAGCTTGGCCTGACGCTGCACGCCGCCAAACAGGCCACGCTGGCGCTGCGCGGCATCCTCGAAAAATCCGCCTGACCCTTTTTTCCAATCGAGCCGGAGGTCTCCGATGACCGAACCGCCGACCCGCCGCGAGCACGATTTGCTCGGCGAGCGCGATGTGCCGCGTGATGCCTACTACGGCATCCATACCCTGCGCGCGCTGGAGAATTTCCCCATCACCGGCACGCCCATCTCGGCCTATCCGGAGCTGATCCGCGCGCTGGCCTGCGTCAAGGAAGCGGCGGCGCTCACGAACCTCGAATTGAAGCTGCTGGACAGAGCGCGGGCGGAGGCCATCATCGCAGCCTGCGAGGAAATCCGGCGCGGCCGGTGGCACGAGCATTTTGTGGTGGACGTCATTCAGGGCGGCGCCGGCACTTCCACCAACATGAACGCCAACGAGGTCATCGCCAACCGCGCGCTTGAATTGCTCGGCCATGCGCGCGGCGAGTACCAATATCTGCACCCGCTGGAGCACGTCAATCTCAGCCAGAGCACCAACGACGTGTACCCGACGGCGGTCAAAATTGCGCTGCACTTCGAGATTCGGCGGCTGCGCGAGGCGATGTCCCGGCTGCGGCTGGAGTTCGAGCTAAAGGCGCGCGAGTTCGCCGATGTGCTGAAGATGGGGCGCACCCAGTTGCAGGACGCCGTGCCGATGACGCTGGGGCAGGAGTTCAGCACCTACGCGGTGATGCTGGCCGAGGACGAGGAACGGCTGCGCGAGGCTTCGCTGTTGATTCAGGAAATCAATTTGGGCGCGACGGCCATCGGCACCGGCATCAACGCGCCGCCGGAGTACGCGCCGCGCGTCTGCCAGCACCTGCGCCGCCTCACCGGCATTGACCTCGTCACCGCGCAGAACCTGGTGGAGGCCACTCAGGATGCCGGCGCCTTCGTGCAGCTTTCGGGCGTGCTCAAGCGTGTGGCCGTCAAGCTGAGCAAGACGTGCAACGACCTGCGCCTGCTCTCCTCCGGCCCGCGCGCCGGCCTGGGCGAAATCAACCTGCCGCCGGTGCAGGCCGGCTCCAGCATCATGCCCGGCAAGGTCAACCCCGTCATCCCGGAAGTGGTCAACCAGATCGCCTTCGAGGTGATCGGCAACGACGTGACGGTGAGCTTTGCGGCGGAGGCCGGCCAGTTGCAGCTCAACGCCTTCGAGCCGATCATCGCCCACAATCTGTTCAACAGCCTGATCTACCTGCGCCAGGGCTGTCTAACGCTGGCCGAGCGTTGCGTGCGCGGCATCACCGCCAACCGCGAGCATCTACGCCGCACCGTCGCGAACTCCATCGGCATCGTCACCGCGCTCAACCCCTATATCGGCTACGAGAACGCGACGGCGATCGCCAAGGAAGCCCACGCCACCGGTGCCAGCGTGTACGACCTGGTGCTGGCGAAGGGCCTGCTGACCAAAGCCCAGCTCGACGACATCCTGCGCCCCGAAGTCCTCACCCAGCCGCGCCCGTTGCCG
>JAVQXV010000375.1:0-1983 GCA_033577755.1 Anaerolineales bacterium | reverse complement strand
CCTTCGCTCTGCCTTCATTTCGCCGGCTAAAATCCTTGTTTTTTCAGGGCACTCACTAGTGCCTTGTTAGGCAAGATTTTACAATTCTTGTCTGAGCCGCTACACTGTGCGGCATGGGTAAGCATAGACACATCGAACTGACAGAAGAACAACGCACTGAACTTGAGAAGTTGATCCGCACCGGTAACGCTCCGGCCCGTACCCATACCAGAGCGCGTATCCTGCTTCTGAGCGACCGCAGTCAGGGCCAGAAGCGCACGGATCGGGACGTTGCCGAAGCCGTCTTGTGCAGCCAGAGCACCGTGGGCAATGTGCGGCGGCGCTTCCTGGCCGGCGGCTTACAGGCGGCCTTGTATGACAAGGGGTGGCCGGGGCCGAAGCCGAAGTTCACCGGCGAGATCGAAGCCAAGCTGACGATGCTGGCCTGCAGCGAGCCGCCGGAAGGGGCCGCCCGCTGGACGCTGCGCTTGCTGGCCGACCAAATGGTCGAGCTGGGCTACGTGGACACCATCAGTCATGTGACGGTCGGCGAGTTGCTCAAAAAAACGAACTCCGGCCTTGGCGGGTGAAGTCCCGGTGCTTGGGCAAGCCGTCGGGGACGTTTGTCGCCAAGATGGAAGACGTGCTGGACGTTTATCAGCGGCCTTATGACCCCAAACGCCCCGTTGTCTGTCTGGATGAAGCCGGCAAGGAGCTGCGGGCCACGCCGCGCGGCCGCTTGCCACTTGAACCGGGCCAGCCCCTCCGCCAGGACTACGAATACGAACGGCATGGCGTGGCCAATCTCTTCCTGGCGATCGAACCGCTGCGGGGCCGCCGCACGGTGCGGGTGACCGAGCGCCGTACCCGGCGCGACTTCGCCGAACAACTGCGCCTGCTCTCCGATGTGGACTATCCGGACGCTGACCGCATCGTGCTGGTGGTGGATAACCTGAACACGCATGGCCCCGGAGCGCTCTATGAAGCCTTTGCGCCGGAAGAAGCCCATCGCCTGGCGGCGCGCTTCGAATGGCACTACACGCCGGAGCACGGCAGTTGGCTCAATATCGCCGAGTGCGAACTGTCGGTGCCGGCCGCGCAGTGCCTGGCTCGGTGCCTTCCAGACAAGGACACCTTGATCCGTGAAGTCACCGCCTGGGAAACGCGGCGCAACACCGCCTGCGCCAAGGTGGTGTGGCAGTTCACCACCGCCGATGCCCGGATCAAGCTCAGGCGTCTGTATCCAGTTATGAAAGAGCAAAATTCAACCTAACAAGGCACTAGTTTTCCAGAAAAATCTCCGCAGCGCGTAGCTTGCTGCTGCAATGATGGCTATCCATGCCCCGGGTAATTCGGCTTCTCTCCTTATATTATGTATGTGGCAGCTAGGATTGAGATGATGGCAATGGGCAGGATGGATTGGGTCGGCGGTGCGGGGAGTGGCGCTCCATGGCTGGCGGCCTGAGCCATGGCTATGGCGCTAGCCGGGCTGGGTGCTTGGGCGGCTATCTGTTGGCGTTGGGCTTTGCTGAGATTTGGGTAGCGCTCGGCTAGGATGGCATGGATATTAGGGGATGGCGGCGGGACAAGGATGGCTGCGCCCCTATCCAGGATTGGTCTTATGCGTCGGTGCTCCGTGGCGGTGGCGTAGATGGTGCTTGATTGAGCTAGATGATGTAGAATGCTGAATATAGTCTTGTGCGGGGCGCGGTCGATGTTGTCCATGCCTATTGTCTTGCCTGCTACGGCTGTGTTTGTCAGAGATAAGATGTCTGCGATGGTTGCTCGTTGGGGGATTTGGTCAGCCCCAGCTTGTTCGCAGATTGCGAGCAGGATCGCGCGGTGGCTCAGAAGCGTGCAGTCGATGCGGATGTCTGCGTGCTGTTCGGCGAGCCAATGGCTTTTGCCGGTCCCTGGGGGAGCAATCATAAGGTAGAGCATCTTTTTCTTTGAACTGATTCAAACTTTCCAAAAAGGCGATAGTGCTGCATGATAGGTGAAAAA
>JAVQXV010000052.1:0-17754 GCA_033577755.1 Anaerolineales bacterium | reverse complement strand
CAGTCTCCAGTCTCCAGTCTTTAGTCTTTAGTTTCCAACCATCGCCACCCGCTTCCAATCGCGAGGGCATCATGAAGTTCAAAGTCAAAATCAAGCGCTACAACCCGGAGACCGACAAAAAGCCCCACTTCGAGACGTATGAAGTGGAGGCCGATCCGAAGGATCGGGTGCTGGACGTGCTGCACTACGTGAAGTGGTATCAGGACGGCACGTTGGCGTTGCGACGCTCCTGCGCGCACGGCATCTGCGGCTCGGATGCGATGCGCATCAACGGGCGCAACGCGCTGGCCTGCAAGGTGCTGGTAGAAAACTGCGTCAAAGAAGGCGGCACGCTGACGGTGGAGCCGCTGCTCGGCCTGCCACTGATCAAGGACTTGGTTGTGGATATGGAGCCGTTCTTCGCGCATTACCGCTCGGTCTTGCCGTTCCTCATCAACGAGGGGCCGCTGCCGGAGAACGGTCGCGAACGGCTGCAATCGCCGGAGGCGCGCGAGCGCTACGACAAAGGCACCTGGTGCATCCTGTGTGCGGCCTGCACCACCTCTTGCCCGTCGTTCTGGTCGAACGACAGGTACCTCGGCCCGGCGGCCATCGTGCAGGCACACCGTTTCATCTTCGACGACCGCGATACCGCCGCTGCCGAGCGCCTCAAGATCGTCGGCGAGCAGTTCGGCGTCTGGCGCTGCCGCACGGCCTTCAACTGCACCGAGGCCTGCCCGCGCGAGATCCCCGTCACGCAACTCATCGGGGAGATCAAGCAAGCGCTGGCAACAGGGAAAGTGGAGTAAAATTAGCGGCGTTGATGGATGACGAATGACTGAGCAGTCATCAGTCTTCGGTCATCTTTGCTTCCCGCCCCCGTAGTTCAATGGACAGAACAGGGCACTCCTAAGGCTCTGATGTAGGTTCAATTCCTGCCGGGGGCATTAGCACATAAAATTCGGATGAGGGCAACAATGCCCTTGCAATTTTCAGGAAACCGGCTAGAATTTCGGTTAGATGAGCGTCCGGGTGCCCCCCTCACCCGGGCGCTCATCGTTTATGGCGCCCGAGTTCAAGCACGAACAATCTCATGAAGAGCGGCAATGAGACGGTTGACCTCGTCTCGCGTGTTGTAATGGGCCAGACCCACCCGCACCATGCCGCCCCGCTCCTGAACCCCCAGGCGCTCGGCAATCGCCAGCGCATAGTAGTTGCCGTCCCAAACATAAATCTCGCGTTCCGCCAACTGCGCCGCCACTTGCCGCGGGTGCCGGCCTTCTAACGTGAAAGAGACGGTGGGTACGCGCCAGGCCAGCCGCGCCGGGTCGGTGATGCCGCGAATCCTCAGCCCTGGGACGGTCTGAAGTTGCTCAATCAGATAAGCGCCTAGTTCGGCCTCATACTCTACCAGCGCCGCCATTCCGCGCTCAATCCACTCCCTCCTCTCCTTTCCATCTTTTCCCTCATTTCCCTCTCTTTCCCTCACTTCCCTCAATTCCCGCCCTCCCAGCCACTCCAGATACTCCACCGCGCCGAGCACGCCGGCGATGCCCTCGTGGTTCTGCGTGCCGGTCTCGAACTTATCCGGCGGCTCGTCGTGGGCAGGCCGCACTTTGTAGGCCGGCAGCCGTTCGAGCAGATCGTACTTGCCGTACAGGATGCCAACGTGCGGGCCGAAGAACTTGTAGGCCGAGCAGACGAGGAAATCGCAATCGAGCGCGCGCACATTGATCAGGCCGTGCGGCGCGTACTGCACGGCGTCCACATACACCAGCGCGCCGGCGGCATGCGCCAGTTTCGTAACCGCAGCCACGTCGTTGATTGTGCCGACCGCATTAGAGGCGTATCCCACGGCCACGATTTTCGTGCGTGAATTGATCAGCCGCTCGAAGTCGTCCATCTTCAGCGTCACGTCGGCTTCATGAACGTCCACCCAGCGGACGACGGCGCCGCGGTCCTCGGCGACGAGCAGCCAGGGCGCGATGTTAGCATCGTGGTCAAGGCGCGTGACCACAATCTCGTCGCCGGGCTTGATCCACCGGGCCAGCGAGCGCGAGAGGTGAAACGTCAGCGTGGTCATGTTCTGGCCGAAGACGATTTCCTCGGGCCGGCAGTTGAGCAGCGCGGCCATGGCGGCGTGCGCCTCGGCCAGCACGGCGTCGGACTCGACCGAGGTGCGGAACGCGCCGCCCTTGTTGGCGTTGCAGCGCGTCAGGTAGTCCACCATCCGCGCGAGCACGCGGCGTGGGACCTGCGTGCCGCCGGGGTTGTCGAAGTAGATGGCGCCGGAGGCCAGCGCAGGGAACTCAGCGCGGATGCGGTCAATGGGAAAAGGCATATGTTGCTCCTGTATCACTTGTCCTGCCGGATAAACAGCCATGGATCGTACTGATCGCTTCCGGCGATTCGGAATAGACGATAGCAGCATTGGAAGCCGGGGTGATAAAACAGCTCGGGCAGGTGGTCGCGCGCAGGTGGTGCGAAGCGGGCCGCCGTCGCGCCCGGCGCAATATGCATTTGGATCATGCGCGGCTGCTGCGCCAGCACGTAATCCGGGTCGGTTTTGCGCGGCGAACGGGCGATGTGGGAGTCATTCAGGCCGAGAATGTCCACGGCGCGGCGCTCGCTATAGTACGCCAGCGCGCCTGCGTCCACCACCGCAATCACGTCGGTCGGCGCAGTGTTTTGCCTGATCCAAAGTCCACCTTCCACCAGGCCCTCGGTGAAGCGGCCAAAATGGCGGGCGAACGGGATGTAGCCGGTCGCGGCGAAAAACAGCTCCAGCACAAGTGAACTGATGACCAGAGACTGCGTGACAACTTTTGCCCAACGCTCCGCCTTCCAGTCGAAGGCGTACAGCGCCCGTGCCAAGACCACGCTCAGCAGCGGCAACGCCGGTACAAGGAAGCGATGCTGCGGCATCCAGTCCGGGCCGGAGTACAACACAAAGAAAGCAAAGGCTGCCAGCCCGCCCACCACGAGCAGCCAGCCGGGCGCGAGCCGGCGCCGGTCGCGCCACAGAGCAAAGAGAGCCAGCAGCACGACGACCCCCAGCAGCGGGCGCAGCGCGAAGAACTCCAGCAGCCAGGCGCCGCCGCGCGTCGCCGTCTCCAGCCCCGGGTCAAGCTTGAGAAAGGCGGTGTTCGGGACCCACTCGCCGTAGATGGCGAAGCGCCAGAGCAGGAACAAACCATACAGACCACCAAGCAACAGGCCGGAAACGGCGATGTGCCGCCAGAAGCGGCGCGTGACGAGGGTTTGAAAGCCTAACACCAGAGGAAAGAGCAGCACGCCCTCAGGCCGGGTGAGCGCGGCGGCCAGCGCAGTAGCCCATGACCAGGAGAACGCGGCGGGCGGCGCGCGCAACTCGAGGTAAACACAGGCGGTCACCAGCATGCTCATCAGCGCAGTCTCCAGACCGCCCACCGTCCACATCACGAACGGCGCCCAGGTCGCAAGCGAGGCCAGCGTCAGCAACGTCTCAGATGTTCCAATGCCGGGGTTGAGCCGGTGGATAAGTTGTTCGGTCAGCCGCAGATTGAGCAGCGCACATACCACGCTGACCAGGCGCGCCCAGAAGAGCGGCTCGCCGCCCAGCGCAATGAAGGGCGCGCTCAGCAGCGTCCACAGAAAATTCGAGTAGCCCTCGACGAGCACGCCGTTGTAGGTCAAGCCCCTGCCCGCGACCAGATTCTTCGCGTACGTGAACGAGATGTAGGCGTCGTCCACGCTAAACGGCCAGTAGGCCCAGACCAGAATCAAGAAGAGGCCGGTTGCCACGCTCAGAGCAACGTGGCGAGTCAGCCAGGGCTTCATAGCGGCCAATCATATCAAACCCCGTCGCGCACGTTGTGCCCCGGTCACAAGCCATCCGCCACAACTTCGGCTAGAGAGTCCGGCCAAAGCGGAGTAAACTTGCCGTAATCCCTGCTCAGAGAAGGAAGCCTGTGGTTCGATCCGAGACGCTCGACTTGACGCTGCTTCGCCCGATCCTGGAACGTTACGCGCCGCAGGGCCGCCCCGGCCTGCTCCCGGCGCTGCAGGAGGCGCAAGCCCTCTACGGCTACCTCCCTGAACCCGTCGCTGCCGCCATCGGCCAAGCACTGCGCGTGCCGCTGGCAGACGTGCATGGCGTGATTGACTTCTACGCGCTGCTCTACCGCGAGCCGGTGGGCCGCACCATCATCCGCGTCTGCACCGACCCGGCCTGCTGGATGCGCGGCGCGGACGAGGTGCTGGAAGCCGCCTGCCGACGAGCCGGTTGTGGCGTCAACGAGACCTCCGCCGACGGCGCTTATACCGTCGAGCGTGCGCCCTGTCTCGGCCTGTGCAACTGCGCGCCCGCCGTCAACCTCACCTTCAACGATACGCGCCCCGCCAAGACCGTCTCCTTTGCGCACGTCGAGGCGGCACAGCTCGACCGTGTGCTCTCCGGCAAGGGCCGCCCACCTGAGGATTACGTCGGCGGCGACCTATGCATTGTCACGCCGCTGGCCGGGCGCGGGCGGCGGATGACGCTGACCGAGTATCAGGCCGTCGGTGGGATGCAGGCCCTGCGCCGCACCCTCGGCGAGAAGATGGCCCCGGCGGAGGTGATTAAGCTGGTGAACGATGCCGGGCTGGTGGGACGCGGCGGCGCAGCTTTCCCCACTTGGATCAAATGGGACGGCGCAGCCAATGCCAAAGGCTCGCCCAAATACTTCGTGGTCAACGCCGACGAGTCCGAGCCGGGCACGTTCAAGGACCGCATCCTGCTGGAGGGCGACCCGTGCCGCATCCTGGAGGGCGCGATGGTCGGCGCGTACGCCATCGGCGCGCACCGCATCTATGTCTACATCCGCGGTGAGTATCCCACAGCCCTCGAGCGGGTGAAGGCGGCGGTGGATGAGTGCTATGCGGCGGGCCTGCTCGGGCCGGACGTGCTGGGCACGGGCTATGCGCTGGACGTGGAAGTGCGCAGCGGTGCGGGCGCGTACATCTGCGGCGAGGAGACTGCGCTGTTCGAGTCCATCGAAGGCAAGCGTGGCTTTCCGCGCATCAAGCCGCCCTTCCCCGCCACCTACGGCCTGTTCGGCAAGCCCACAGCCATCAACAACGTCGAGACGCTGGCCAAAATCCCATACATCCTCACGCACGGCGCAGAGGCCTTTCGCCGTTTCGGCACCGAGAAGTCCACCGGCCCCAAGCTGTTCTGCGTCTCCGGCGACGTGCTGCGGCCCGGCCTGTACGAAGTTCCCTTCGGCGTGACCATCCGCCACCTCATCGAGAACTTGGCCGGCGGCGTGGTCGGCGGCGGGCTGCGCGCCATCCTGTTCGGCGGCGCGGCGGGCGCGTTCGCTACGGCGGAGCATCTGGATGTGAAGCTCTCCTTCGAGGACCTGCGCGCGGTCGGGCTGCCGCTCGGCTCCGGTGTGGTGATGGTCTTCAACGACACGCGCGATATGCGTCAGGTACTGTTGCGGCTCGGGCGCTTCTTCGCGCACGAATCGTGCGGCAAGTGTTATCCGTGCCAGCTCGGCACGCAGCGCCAGTATGAGATTCTGGAACGGCTGGCGCGCGGCCAGGCCCTGCCCGGCGATAAGGAGCGCCTGCTGGATGTGGGCTGGACGATGACCGATGCTTCACTGTGTGGCCTGGGCCAGACGGCGGCCGGCGCCGTGCTCAGCGCGATGAAGCTCTGGCCGGAGTTGTTTGAGAGTTGATTTTGAACCGCGAAGCCGCAAAGGGCGCGAAGGAGTCGCAAAAGAGAAAGAGAGTTGAACCGTAAAGCCGCAAAGGACGCGAAGAAAGCACAGAAGAGGGAGAGATGGATATCGAAGCCGTAGCGAAGATTATTGTGGACACGGCGATCCACGTTCATCGCGCCCTGGGGCCTGGGCTGCTCGAGTCGGCCTATCAGCATTGTCCGGCCCACGAACTTCGCAAACGCGGGCTGAAGGTCGAGACCGAACTCTTGCTGCCCTTGCTTTACGACGGTCACAGGATTGACGCAGGCTATCGCATGTGTGCACGCAAAACATGTCAGCCGCACCCTGAGCGGACGCTGAGCGAAGCGAAGCGGCAGTCGAAGGGGCGGCCTGTTCCCTGACAACCTTTGCGTGCACACTATCGCATAGACATGTTGATTAAAGACGCAGTTATCATTGAAAATAAATGCGTTGACTCGTTACTGCCGATTCACGAGTCGCAGCTGCTGACCTATCTCAAGCTGAAGGATTGTCGCTTGGGTTTCCTACTCAATCGGAACGTCAGGCTGATGAAAGACGGGATCAAGCGAATGGCACATAAACTTTAGCTTCTTAGCGAGGCCCTTTGCGTTCTTCGCATCTTCGCGGTTCAATGCTCATAAGCTCTCACTTCTTAGCGAGGCCTTTGCGTTCTTCGTGTCTTTGCGGTTCAATGCTCACGCGTCTTCGCGGTTCCAACCAAAATGACCAACATCCATCTCACCATTGACGGCAAGTCTGTCACCGTCCCCGCCGGGACGACGATTCTCAAAGCCGCTGCACAGCTCGGCGTATCCATCCCAACGATTTGCTACCACGATCACTGCACGGCCAACGGCCTGTGCCGCATGTGCGTGGTCGAGGTCGAAGGGATGCGGCTGCTGCAGCCGGCCTGCCTCGTCCCTGTGGCCGAAGGGATGAAGGTGCAGACGCGCAACGCGCGCGTCGAGCGCAGCCGCCGCACCATCGTCGAGATGCTCAACTCCGCCGTAGACCTGTCCGAAGCGCCGGAGATCCAGGAGCAGCTGGCCGATTACAACGCCGACCCGGCGCGCTTCCCCGAAGCGCAGCGCCGCGAGCGCCCGGTGATTGATGACAACCCGATGTATGTGCGCGACTACAGCAAGTGCATTCTGTGCTGGCGCTGTGTGCAAGTCTGCGCCGATGATGCCCAGTACACCTACGCCATCAACTTCGACGGGCGTGGCTTCGAGACGCAGATCGGCACCTTCTATGACAAGGCGATGCCGGAGACCACCTGCGTGTTCTGTGGCCAGTGCGTGGGCGTGTGTCCGACGGGCGCGCTCAAGCCCAAGCGCGAGTGGCTGCTGCAGGAGGGCAAGACGCCGGACGAGATTATGAACATGACGCGGGCGCAGCGGCGGCGGAGGGGTCGGGGTTGAGGATTGAAGACTGAAGACTAAAGACTAAAGACTGAAGTGAGAACTGGCACCTTGGAATCTGGAATCTTCAACTCGATTGCCTTCGGCCTACTCTCCGCCATCAGCTGGGGCGCGGGCGATTTCAGCGGCGGGCTGGCGACGCGCCGCGCGGGCGCGAGCCACGTTGGCGTGTACAGCGTCGTCATCGGCTCGCAGCTGGTCGGCGTAGTTCTAATTATCGGACTGGCGCTGGCGTTTCGGGAATTGCTGCCGCCCGGCGCTGACCTGGCCTGGGGCGCGGCGGCGGGCGCGTTCGGCTCGGTGGGCCTATTGGCGTTGTATCGCGGGCTGGCCTCCGGGCGGATGGGCCTGGTCGCGCCGCTCTCGGCGGTGCTGGCGGCGGCGCTGCCCGTCGTCATCGCGGCGTTCACGCAGGGCCTGCCAACCGCGCTTCAGTTCTCCGGCTTCGGCTTCGCGCTGGCCGGCGTCTGGCTGCTCTCCAAGCCCGAGGGTTCGCTCAGCTTCAAGCTCAACGAACTGACCCTGCCGCTGGTCGCCGGGCTGGGCTTCGGGCTATTCTTTGTGCTGATGGACCGCGCCAACGACCGCGCCGTGTTCTGGCCGATTGTGGCCGCGCGCGCGGCCTCGCTGGGCCTGCTCGGCGGTGTAGCGCTGCTCAACCGCCAACCGGCCTTGCCCGAGCGCCGGATATGGGCGCTCACCGCGCTGGCCGGTGTGCTGGACGCGGGCGGCAACGCCTTCTTCACGCTGGCCGCGCAGATGGGCCGGCTCGATGTCGCTGCGGTACTCTCGTCGCTGTACCCGGCCTCGACGGTGGCGCTGGCAGCACTTGTGCTCAGAGAGCGGCTAGGCGCCGGCCAATGGCTGGGCGTCGGCGCGGCGCTGCTGGCGATTGTGTTGATTGCGCTGTAGATGTTGAACGTACAATCTTCAACCGGCAATAGAACAGGAGCTGTCTATGCTTAGCGCAGACCGTGTCGTTACAACTACCTGCCCCTACTGCGGCGTGGGCTGCACGCTTGAGCTGCATCTCAAGGACGACTTCATCTACCGCGTCACCTCGCCCTTCGACAGCGTGGTAAACCACGGCAACCTGTGCGTCAAGGGCCGCTTTGGCTACGATTTCATCTACAGCCCGGAGCGCGTGACAACGCCCCTGATCCGTAAGACGCCGCAGCGGCCAGGCCACCGCACGCCTGCTCCCGACCGGAGCGAGTGGCGCGAGGTCTCCTGGGACGAGGCGCTGGACTACGTGGCCGACCGGCTGGTGGAGATTTACCGCCGCGACGGCCCGGACGCCATGGCCGTGTACTGCTGCGCCAAGGCGACTAACGAGGACAACTACCTGCTTCAAAAGATGTTCCGCGCGCTGTTCCGCACCAACAACGTGGACCACTGCACACGCCTGTGTCACGCCGGCTCGGTCGCCGCCCTGCTCAAATCGCTCGGCACCTCGGCCATGAGCAACACCGCCGCTGAAGTCGTCAAGACCGATGTCTTCATCGTTACCGGCTCCAACACCACCGAGAACCACCCCATCATTGCCCTGCAGATGAAGGCAGCGGTAAAGAAGCACGGCTCAAAGCTCATCGTTGTTGACCCGCGCCGCATCGAGCTATGTGACTTTGCCACGCTCTGGCTGCCGCTCAAGCCGGGCACGAACACCGTCGTCTTCAGCGCCATGGCGCACGTCATTGTCAAGGAAAAACTTTACAACGAGAAGTTCATCCGCGAGCGGACGGAGGGCTTCGACGAGTTCGCCCAATCCATCGAGAAGTTCACGCCGGAATATGCTGAGATGATTTCCGGCGTGGACCGCAACTTAATCATCGAGGCCGCGCGGATGTACGCCACGGCGAAAAACGCTGCCATCTACTGGGGCATGGGCATCAGCCAGCTCAGCACCGGCACGGCCAGCGCGCTCAGCCTGATCCATCTGGCGCTGCTCACCGGCCACATCGGGCGCGAGGGCACCGGCCTGAATCCGTTGCGCGGGCAGAACAACGTGCAGGGCGCCTCCGACTCCGGCGCGATGCCGTTCCACTATCCCGGCTACATGGAGGTGGACAAGGAGGAGAACGCCGCCAAATGGGAGCGGGCCTGGAACGTGGAGCCGGGCGGCCTCTCGCGCAAGCGCGGCCTGACCACCACCGAAATCCTCGCCAACGCGAAGCCGGGCGGCGTGCGCGCGCTCTACATCATGGGCGAGAACCCGATGATGACCGAGCCGAACCTGAACGTCACCCGCCATCACATCGAGCAGCTGGAGTTCCTCGTGGCGCAGGACGTGTTTATCAACGAATCCGGTGCGTACGCGGACGTGTTCCTGCCCGCCGCCACTTGGGCGGAGAAGGAGGGTACCTTTACCAACACCGATCGGCGCGTGCAGCGCGTCCGCAAGGCGCTGGAGCCGCGCGGGCAGGCGCGTGCCGACTGGGAAATCATCTGCGACCTGGCGCAGCGCATCGAGAAGCGCCTGGGCCGGCCCAACACTGCACGCTGGAACTACGAGGAGCCGGAAGAGGTCTTCCGCGAGATGGCAAGCGTGGCGACCATGCTCAAGGGCATCACCTATCGGCGCATCGAGAAGACCGGCCTGCAATATCCCGTGCCGGACGAGAACCATCCCGGCACGCCCTATCTGTTTGCGGAAACCTTCCCCTCCGGGCGCGGGCGCTTCTTCCCGCTGGAATATGTGCCGGTGGCCGAACCGCCGGATGACGAGTATCCGTTCATCCTTACTACGGGCCGCCTGCT
Source organism: Anaerolineales bacterium (assembly GCA_033577755.1). Lineage (GTDB taxonomy): Bacteria > Chloroflexota > Anaerolineae > Anaerolineales > UBA6663 > JANWXR01. Next base: position 7,886 of record JAVQXV010000052.1, on the reverse strand, counting down.
GGAACACTGGCACGGCGGCACCATGACGCGCAACTCGCAGCTCGACGAGCTGTACCCCGAGGCGCGCGTGGAGATTCACGAGATAGACGCTGCGCGCCTGAACCTGAAGACCGGCGACGTGGTGCGCGTCGCCTCGCGGCGCGGTGCGGTGGTGCTGCGCGTGCTCGTCTCGCCCAAAGCCCGCCCCGGCGTGGTCTTCATCCCCATGCACTTCGCCGAGGCCGCCGCCAACCTGCTGACGATTGATGCGCTCGACCCGCAGGCCAAGATCCCCGAGTACAAAGCCTGCGCCGTCAACATCCAGATCGCGCGCGAGGAGGAGCTGCCGAACCCGGAGGCGGTAGCGGTGAGAGGAAGGTATTGATTGAAGCGTGGGTGCATGGGAGTATCCGCTCTGGAGGACGGCGATGGACACCATTCATGCGATCTACGAGAGCCAGGTCAAGCCTCTCTCGGTGGCAGAGCGGCTGGAACTGATGAGGCTGATCATGGAAGACTTGGCCCGATCTGCGCCTCGCTGGGTCATGGACATTAGCGATATTTGGGCTGAAGAGGACCTGGCCGATTTGAGTCGGGCCTCGTTGGCTTACGCTTCTGCCGCTGTGTTAGAGAGGGAAGACAATGCTGAAACCAGGTGATGTTGTCACGGTAGATTTTCCGGGCGTGACCGGAGTTAAACGCCGCCCGGCGGTGGTCGTTTCGACGGCAGAGTATCACGCTTACCGCCCCGACGTAATCGTGGGTGTGATTACCTCCCAGGTTGAGAGCGCGACCACGCCGGTAGATTATCTCCTGCAGGATTGGGCGGAGGCCGGGCTCCGTCGTCCTTCGGCCTTCCGGTCTTTTCTGGCAACGTTGCCTGCCATAGCCGTTTCCGCTCCCATTGGCCAATGCTCGAACCGGGACTGGCAGGCGATTCAAGTTTGCTTAGCGAAAGCCATCGCCACATCATCCTGACCCGGCCACCTTACGGAACTTGCCGCCAACCTGCTGACGATTGATGCGCTCGACCCGCAGGCCAAGATCCCCGAGTACAAAGCCTGCGCCGTCAACATCCAGATCGCGCGCGAGGAGGAGCTGCCGAACCCGGAGGCGGTAGCGGTGAGAGGAAGGTATTGATTGAAGCGTTGGAACAGAGAAGTATTAGCTCTGGAGAAAGGCGACGGAAATCATTTCAAGTCAAGGTAACGGTGCGTTCTCGCCCTCGCGCAGCACGCGCAGCATCTGCTCGTGAATATGGCCGTTGGAGGCGACGATGGAGGGCGCGCCCAGAAAGTTCTCATCGCCCTCGGCGGTGGTGACGCGCCCGCCGGCCTCGCGTACCATCAGCGCCGCTGCGCCGATGTCGTACGGCTTCATCTTGTATTCCCAGTAACCGTCGAAGCGCCCGCAGGCCACGTAGCAGCAATCGAGGGCGGCGGAGCCGGCGCGGCGCACGGCCTGCGACCGGCGATAGAAGGCTACGAACTCGGCGAAGTTGTTCTGCGGCGAGGTGCGCACGTCGTAGGGGAAGCCTGTGGCAAGTAGGCTGCGGCTCAGCTCGCGCTCGGCGGAGACGCGCAGCCGTCGGCCGTTGAGCGTGGCCCCCTGCCCGGCCTCGGCGGCGAACAGCTCGTCGCGCATCGGGTCGTAGACCACGCCCATCACCAGCTGCCGCCGATAGGTCAGCGCCAGCGAGACCGCGAAGATGGGGACGCCATGAGCGAAGTTGACCGTGCCATCCAGCGGGTCTACCAGCCACTCGTAATCGCCGGCCTGACCGGACTTGCCGCTCTCCTCGGCGTAGAGGCGATGCGTTGGGAACGCGGCGCGTAACCGGCTCAGGATTAGCTCTTCCGAAAGGCGGTCATACTCGGTGACCAGGTCAACCACGCCCTTGTATTCGACGTTGGACACTTTGCCGTAACCCTCACGCAACAGGGCGCCGGCCTCGCGCGCAAGGGACTCGGCGAAGGAGAGGAAGTCGGGCATATGGCAGATAGCGAATGGCAGATAGCGAATGGCAGATAGCAGATGACGGATGGTGAATGAATGACTGAAGACTAAAGATTGAGGCGGGACCAGAGGGCGGCATAGCGCCGGCGGGCGTCGGGAGAGAGCGGGCCGAGGGTGTGAGCAGGGGCAGGCAGTTGCAGGCGGAAGGGGATGGGCTGGGCGCGGACGAAGGCTTCGGCGGCGGCGGGGTCTGAAGAGCAGCGCGGAATGACCCAGTCGTATTCAAGGGTCAGCACGCCTTCCTCGGGCAGGCGCGCGCCGGGCAGGCGGCCGGCATCCAGCAGGCTCAGGGCAATGTTCCCGCGCCCGGCCTGCAGCGCGCGCAGCGGGTCGGCTACCAGCACCGGTCGCGCGTGGCGCAAATCGTCCTCCACCTGCAGCAGGTGCGCCGGCTCTTCGTCGTTCGGCAGGTAGCCGCGCCGCAACAGCGCCAGCGCAATCATCAACCGGGGATAATTCGGCCAGAGCGTGCCCGGCTGAAAGAGATGGTCGAGGGTGAGGCGTTCGGGCGCGGCCCCGCGATAAAGCAGCGTCGTGAATTGAAGGCTGTGCGGCACGGTGAAAGCGCCGTCGGGGTCGTGGGCGCGGCCCGGCGGCCCGCTCAGGCGCTGCACCTGCCCTGCCTGGATCAGGCCGGCGGCGACGTAGGCGGGCAGCAGGAGCAAATCGAAGTGGTCGGCCTGCCCGGCCAGGGCATCGGCATCGGCAAATACGCGGCGCGTGAGGCGCGTGGGCAGGGCGGTGGCCACACGCAGGCCGGATTTGACCCGGGCCTCCTTTGCTGCCGGGAGGGCTGTGAGCGTAGCTGCTGCGGCAAGGCCGAGGGCGAGGAAAGCTCGGCGTGAGACGGGGCGGCGCTTTCCGGCGCGGCTCATTCGAGGTTGGGCAAAACTTTGGCGAGCGCTTCCAATTCGCGCTGAATCTCTTCGTATTGCGCCTGAGCCTCGGCCAGCGCATGGCGATACGTCTCGCGCTGCGCCGGCTCAACGGCAGCCATCTGCTGCTGGGTGCGCGCGATCTGCTGCGCCTTCTGCTGGAGCTTGACCTTGAGACGTTGCCGGTAGCCAAGGTAGAACTCACGTTCACTCAAGCCGGAGACCTGCGGCACGGGCATCCTAAGCGCCTCGTTGAGGGCGTTGGTCAACTCCTCCAAATCCACCGGCTTAGGGAGAAAGCGTATGGCGCCCAAGTTGAGGGCAAAGCGCTCGTCCTCCGCCGAGACGTAGGTGGCCGAGAGAAAGATGAGCGGGATGGTGGCCGTTTCCGGGTTGGAACGCAGGCGATGCGCCAGTGAGAAGCCGTCCATGCGCGGCATAAGGATATCGGAGACGATGGCGGCCGGACGTTGCCGGGCAATCATCTCCAGCGCCTCGTAACCGTCGCGGGCAGAAACGGTATCGTAGCCGCGCGCACGCAGCTGTAATTCGATCATCTCACGCACCGCCGTGATATCTTCCACAATAAGGATTGGTCCGGGTTGAGTTGCAGACATGGTTTTCTCACATTCAAGGTTGCACCGATTGTACTCGATTCAACCGGCAGGCTGTTAGTACAACAGGTTGGAAACTCGTCCTACACGTGAGAGAAGCGCGCCACGCTTTCGACATGATGGGTTTGGGGAAACATGTCCAGCGGCCGGACGAAGTCGAGGCGATAACCGCCGGCGGACAGACGTTTGGCATCGCGCGCCAGCGTAGCCGGGTCACACGAGACATAGACGACTCGCTTCGGCACCAGGGCGAGGAGCGCGTCCAGCACGGCGGGCGCACAACCGGCGCGCGGCGGGTCGAGCACGGCAGCGTCCACACGCGCCGTCAGCGTCGGCAGCACGTCCTCGGCGGGCGCGTTGTAAATCTCCACGTTCTCGAACTCGTTCAGGTTGACGGCGGCGTCGTCCACCGCCGGCTCAAACGACTCGATGCCGATAACACGCGCAGCCAGCGGCGCGATGAAGGCGGAGAACAGGCCGACGCCGGAGTACACGTCCAGCACGGTCTCGCCGCCCCGCAGCTCAAGCGCGTTTAGCACCTCATCCACCAGCCGCTCGGTCAGCGCGGTGTTCACCTGAAAGAACGAGCCGGCGGAGATACGGAAATCACGGCCCTTCACCGTCTCGACGAGGTAATCGCGCCCGGCCAGCGCCAGCGAGGCGCCATCGGGCCGCAACAGCGCTACCGACACCGGCAGGTCAATCTCTAACTCGGGCGCGCCGACAGCAGCTTCGAAGATGACGAGTGCATCGTCCGCGCCGGCGCGCAGCGTCACCTGCTCGATCTCGGTTGCCGGCTCAATCGCCAGGCGCGCAAACAGCTCCATAAGCACCGGCGCGGCGATGTGGCACTCGCGAATCGGCACGATGGCGTTGGACGAAGCGGCGTGCAGGCCGGGCCGGCCATCGGGCGTGAGCGCAAACTGCATCTGGTTGCGGTAGCCGAACGGCTGCGGCGAGGGGAAAGTGGGTCGGACGAGGGCGCGGGCCTGAGCCTCCGGCCAGCCGCCGATGCGTGTCAGTTGTTCGATGACCTGCTCCTGCTTGAAGTGCAGCTGCGCGGAGTAGGCGAGGTGCTGGAGCTGGCAGCCGCCGCAAGTTGAAGTGAGAGATTGGGGATTGGAGATTGAGAAGTGATGGGGGCAGCGCGGCGCGACGCGGTCGGGCGAGGGGGTAAGGACTTCGAGCAGGCGGGCGCGGGCAAAGGTCTTCTTCTCCTCAATCAACTCCACGCGCACGCGTTCGCCGGGCAACGCGAACGGCACGAAGACGACGCGCCCCTCGTGTCGGGCGAGGCCCTCGCCGGCGTGCGAGAGGGAGGTGATGAGGAGTTCGAGCATTTCTGATTTTGGAGTGGGATTGCGGTGCAGCGAATGATAACAGACCTGTCGGCAAAACCATTAGTCTTCAGTCTTCAATCCCCAATCTCCAATCTCTTATAATCCCACCATGCGCGTCTCGGTCATCCTAACTGTGCTCAACGAGGGCGAATCGGTGCGCGCCGTGCTGGAGTCGCTAGCGGCGCAGACCCGCCTGCCCGACGAGGTGGTGGTCTGCGACGGCGGCTCGCGCGATGACACGCTGGCCGTGCTGCGCGAGTGCGCGCGCGATCTCGCGCGCGACCTCGCGCCGCGCCTGAGGCTGAAGCTCATCGAGGCGCCGGGGGCGAACATCTCGCAGGGCCGCAACGCCGCCATCCGCGCCGCGAGCGGCGAAATCATTGCGGTGACCGACGCCGGTGTGCGCTGCGAGCCGGAGTGGCTGGAGCGCCTGCTGGCGCCGTTCGGGGAGACCGACGACCACAGAGCGCAGACCGCCGTTGTCGCCGTAGCGGGCTTCTTCCGGTCCGACCCGCAGACGGTGTTCGAGGTTGCGCTGGGCGCGACGACGCTGCCGGAGGCGCGCGAGATCAATCCGCAAACCTACTTGCCGTCGAGCCGCAGCGTAGCCTTTCGCCGGAGCGTGTGGGAGGCGGTCGGCGGTTACCCGGAGTGGCTGGATTACTGCGAGGACGTGGTCTTTGACCTGAACGTGCGGCGGCGCTTCGGCCCCTTTCACTTTGTGCCGGAGGCGCTGGTGCATTTCCGCCCGCGCCGCAGCCTGCGCGCCTTTGCCCGCCAGTATTTCCAGTATGCGCGCGGCGACGGCAAGGCCAACCTGTTCCCGCGCCAGCACGCCGTTCGCTACTTTGCCTATCTCGTCGTTGCGCCGCTGTTGTTCTATGCAGCTCTGTTCGTCAACCCATGGCTGTGGCTGTTGGCGGCGGTGGCCGGGTTAGCCTACGTGCGCCTGCCGCTGCGCCGCGCCTGGCCGAGGCTCAAAACGCTGAGCTGGCACGACCGGCTGCGGGTGCTGGCGCTGATTCCCATCATCCGCATCACGGGCGATGTAGCGAAAATGCTCGGCTATCCGGTGGGGGTGTGGTGGAGGCTGAGTGGCCAACAGACCAGAAGCGGATAAATGGATTAGACGCCCTATTGAAACGCGAATACGCAGAGAAAACACCAGGCCCAAAGCGGCTTTGCGCTAACTCTACGGCCAGTGCACTTCGGTGCGCCCGTGCTTCCGCAACACCCGCACCGTCTCCTCCAGCGGCAGCGCCGGCAGCGTGTGGCCGTCGCGGCCGGTCATGGTCTCGGCGGCGAAGAGGGAATTGAGGATGGCCTCTTCCGTAGCTTCGAGCGCGGCCTGAAAGAGGGCGTTGATGGCGGGGGCAGCCGGCCAGTGCTCGCCGGCCCGCAACGATTCGGCGACGACGCGCTGTTCGAGCACCGCCGCGCCGGGAGCGTGCGGCGTGCGGTTCGTCGTCGAGAAGGCGATGACGAAATCGCCGCTGGAGGTGGAATGTAGGCCGCCCACGCGCGCCAGCCCGCCGCCCGCCCGCAACGCCACCCGCCTTAGCTGCCGCGCGTCCAGCGGCGCATCCGTCGCCAGCACGATGATGATAGACGAGCCGTGTTCTTCAAGGTGGCTCTCCTTCGCTCTTTGGGAGAGGGTGCCGAGGAGTGAGGGAAGCTCTCTCCCCACCGGCACGCCGTCTATGCACAATTGCTCGCGCCGGCCGAAGTTGCTCATCACCAACACACCCAGAGTCCAGCCATATGGCGTGATGCGCGAACTGGTGCCGATGCCGCCCTTGAACTCGAAGCAGCTCATCCCCGTACCGCCGCCCACGCCGCCCTCCGCCACCGGCCCGCTGCTCGCGCCGTCTAGCGCCGCGACCACATGCTCGCTGCGGACGTGACGGCCGCGCACATCGTTCAGGAACTGGTCGCTGCACTCCGCCACCACCGGCGCAGGCGTCCACGTGCTCACGCCCAACTCTGGGTCGCGGGCAAAGAACCAGTCGAGCACGCCGTCGGCCACGCGGGGCACATTGCTCGTCCCGGTCAGCAGGATGGGCGACTCGAGCACGCCGGTCTCCCGAATCATCTCGCTGTTGGTCACCTCGCCGAAGCCGTTGAGGGCCAGCATGCAGGCGGCCACCTTCTCGCGGAACACGTCGCCTGCATGGGGATGGATGGCGGTGACGCCGGTGCGCACCGGGCCGACGCCGGGGACGAGCGGCCCCTCGCCCTCGATGAGGGTGACGTGGCCGACGCGCACACCCTCTACGTCGGTAATGGCGTTGAGCGGGCCGGTGGGCAACGTGCCGATGATCAGGCCGAGGTCGCGGGCGCGTGGACGAGACATGAGGAAGGCTCCTGATTGCATCGCGGACTCTCAACGCAGGGTCGCAGGGTAGCAGAGATGCACGACGGCTTTTTTTTCCCTTTGCGTCTTTGCGCCTTTGCGTTAAGTTCAACACATTGTGGCATGACGAGGTTACAATGCAAGTATGACCGAACTCGAACTTGTCTGAAGAGTCGCGGACTCCTATAATCTGCCACAGACTCTGTGCTCGACACAAGGAGCGGCTATGTACGTCCAGACCGAAATCCTTTTTCCACCCAAAGTGATCCCGCAGCTGCGCGACGCCTGCGGCCCGGAGTGGCGTAAGCTGGTGGAGCGTGTCTCCGAGCTGGATGAGGGCCACCCGGAGAGCCTAGCCTTCACGCTGATGATGATTCGGCTGGACGGCTGCCTGGATTGCGAGACCGACTCCTTCCGCGCCATGCGCGGCTGTGCCCTGTGCGCGTTCCAGACGCTGCGCAAACATCGTAGAAACGAGGAGGAGCTGCTCAGGCTGTATAAAGAGGCGCTCAAAGAAGTACAGGACTATCTCAAGCATCGCAGCGCGCCGACAGCTGTGGAGGCTCTGACTTCGGCTTGAGCGCGCCTGTAGCTTTCTTACGCCGGCTGCTTCTGCTCATCATCAAAAAATCGAAGAGCCAAGGGCTTCGGACAGGTGTGCATGCAAAACATGTCAGCCGCACCCTGAGCGGACGCTGAGCGAAGCGAA
>JAVQXV010000374.1:0-1990 GCA_033577755.1 Anaerolineales bacterium | reverse complement strand
CATCCTCCGGTTTTACCGGCTCTGGTTTTACCGGCAGCAACAGCGGGTCTGGCCGAAAACAGAGAGCAATGTTGTTCCTAATGAAAAAATGCTTTCGACCTGCACTACCGGCCGGGTTGCTCAAAAAGCGCCCCACCCGACTGAATGCGCATAGACTTCACTTGCTTTAAGCTAAGGTATTTACAGAAAGCCACAAACCTCATTGTGGCTATACGCAGTCAGAACTCGAACCGCTCTAAGTCCTCACCAAGAAACACCGGCCCACCAAAGATCCGTGCAGCCGCAGCTTGCTGCTCGGCCAAATCATTCTCAAGCGGCGAAAGATGCACCAAAATCAGGCGCTTAACGCCCGCAGCGCGCGCTACCTCCGCCGCTTGCTCGGCTGAGCTGTGTACAGGATACAGGCCTGTCGCCTCATGGACAAGAATGTCTGCACCTCGTGCCAGCGCCTGAATTTCCAATGACGGTGAACCATCCGAACCATATACAACAACCCCGCCACCATGCACATCCCGCGCACGCACACCGATCACAGGCGTCCGGCCATGCCGACCGGGCGCCGCCGTCAGCTCAAAATCGGCGCCGGTTACAATCCGCGCACCCTCCTCAAGCGGCACGGCGTGCCACTGCAATTCCGGCAACCCCTCCCAATCACTTGTGTCCCATTGCTCCCAAACGCGCCGCATAATGTCAATCGCCCGTGCCGGGCCGTGAATAGGCAGCGGCTCACGCCGTCCGGCAAGCCACAACATCTCCACCAGCAATGGAAAGCCGGAGGTATGGTCTTGGTGCTCATGCGTCAAGATCACGCGCTCGATTGAGTCGAGCGGGACGCTCAGACGCTGAAGCTGTCGTACCGCATTACCTCCGCAGTCAATCACGATTGTAGAGCTCGCGCCACGTAGGGCCAGCATCGTCGGCTCGCGGCTGCCATCCGTCAGCGCCGCGCCGGTGCCAAGCAGCAAGAGTTCAGCCATAGAATCAAGGCGCCTCCAATCGCCATGCTAGAATGATACGCAAGCCACAACACAGGACAAGTCGAAGGACCCATGGCGTTTGAGATTCATCCGCTTGACCTGAAATTCCAGAACTTTCCCGAAGCCATCGCCGCCTTCCTGGTAATCGGCCCCGGCGGGCCGGTGCTGATTGAAACCGGCCCCAGCTCGACGCTGCCAACGCTGCAGGCCGAGCTGGCGCGCTTCGGCCTAAGGCCGGCAGACATCCGCGATGTGCTCATCACGCATATTCACCTCGACCACGGCGGCGCAGCCGGTTGGTGGGCGCGACAGGGCGCGCGTGTCCACGTTCATCATATCGGCGCGCCGCACCTGATAGACCCTACCCGGCTGCTCGCCAGCGCCCAGCGCATCTACGGCGAGACCATGCAGGTGTTGTGGGGAGACTACCTATCCTCGCCTGTCGAGCACGTGCACGCCCTGCACGACGGCGACGTCATCGAAGCCGGCGGCCTGAAAATCACCGCTTTCGACACGCCCGGCCACGCGCGTCACCACATGCTCTACGCGCTCGACGGCGTAGCCTTCACCGGCGACCTGGCCGGCATCCGCATCTCGGCCCGCCCGCACACGCGCCTCCCCACCCCACCACCCGAGTTTGAGCTGGAGGCCTGGCTGGCCAGCGTGGCGCGCGCCAAGGCCATGAAGTTCGACCGGCTCTACCTGACTCACTTCGGGCCGGTGGACGACGTGGCCGAGCAATGGGAACGGGTGGCGGCCCTGCTTACCGACTGCGCCGGGCGCGTGCGCGCCGAACTGGAACGCGGCGCAGACCGCGATACTATAGTAGCGCGCTACACCGCCCAGGAGGAAGCGCGCCTGGCCGCCGACGGCCTGTCGGGCGAAGACTTGCTCCGCTACGCCAGCATCGGCCCCATGGGGATGAGCGTGGATGGGTTGATGCGGTACTGGCGGAAGAAGATGGAACGCAAGGTTTAGGGAGGAGACGTATTTCGTATTTCGTGTTTCGTATT
>JAVQXV010000373.1:0-1992 GCA_033577755.1 Anaerolineales bacterium | reverse complement strand
CCTACCCCCGCCACTCCGTCCGCGGCCGGCGCTCGCGAATCTCGGCACGGCGCTGGGCGATGAAAGCCTCAAGCTCCTCGCGCACCGCCGGGTCGAGCGGGGGCGGCTCGTACTCGCGCAGCATCTTCTTGTAAAGCGCGTTGGCACGCCGGTAGGCGTCCACACTGCCCTCCGCCTCCCACTTCTCGTAGTTGTCCATGCTGAAGACCTTGTGCGCGTAAAAGGCCGTGTCGTAGTGACGCATGGTATGGGTCGCGCCCAGAAAGTGGCCGCCCGGCGGAATCTCGGCGTAGGCCTCCCAGGCGAAGTCGTCGTCGCTCAGCCCCACCCCGTTCACCAGCCGCGCCATCATCGCGCACATCTCCAAATCCAGCACGAACTTCTCGTAGCCGGCAATCAGCCCGCCCTCCAGCCAACCCGCCGCGTGCAGCACGAAGTTGACGTTGGCCTGCACCGCCGCCAGGATGGTCGCCGCCGATTCGTAGCCGGCCTGCGCATCGGGGATGCGGCTGGCGGTGAAGTTGCCGCCGGAGCGATAGGGCAAACCGTAGCGCCGCGCCATCTGCGCGCCGGCGTACAGCGCCAGCGTATCCTCCGGCGTGCCGAAGCAGGGCGCGCCGCTGCGCATGTCAATGTTCGCCAGGAACGAGCCGTAGATGCACGGCGTGCCGGGGTTGAGCATCTGCGCGTAACAGATGCCGAAGAGCGCCTCGGCGTTCTGCTGGGCGAGCGTGGCGGCGAGGGTGCTGGGCGACATCGCCCCGGCGATGATGAAGGGCGTGACGAGCACCGCCTGCCGCGCGCGGGCATAGACCTCCAGCGCGCCCAGCATGCGGTCATCGAAGCGCAGCGGGCTGGAGGCGTTGATGAGCGAGAGCACCGCCGGGTTCTGCCGCATGGCTTCCTCGCCGAAGACGATGCGTGCCAGCGTCACCGTGTCGCGCGCATTGTCGGCGTGCGTCACGCTGCCCATGAAGGCCTTGTCGTGCAGGGTCAGGTGCGCCAGCAGCATGTCCAGATGGCGCTCCTTCACGTCTATGTCGTTCGGCTCCACGAGCGTGCCGCCGCCGTGATGCAGGTGCTCGGCCATGTGCGTCAGCTTGGCGAAGTTGTGAAAGTCTTCGAGCCGGGCCTGCCGCCGCCCGAAGTCCAGTCCGCCGACGAAGGGCGGGCCGTACACCGGCGCGAAGATGATGTTGCGCCCGCCGAACTCCAGCGTGTTGGCCGGGTTGCGCGCCAGCTGCGTGAACGTAGACGGCGCCTGCCGGACGAAGTGCATCAGCGTGTCCTCGTCCACCTTCACCAAATGCCCGGTGACCTGCGTCGTGTCGCCGTTGGGATAGGTGACCGTGCGGTCTACCCATTCCACCTTTGCGCCGTTCTGCCGGAAGGTCTCGGCGGCGGGCGGATAATCTACGATGAGGATGCCTACCTCTTTGAGCAGGCGCATCGAGGCGGCATGAATCTTCTCCACCCCCTCTTCCGAGAGCACCGTAGTGATGGGCAGCTGATTACGCAAGGGCCGGACGCCGGCAGCCCGGTCGGCGTGGCCGGGGCGGCGCGCTTCGCGGCGTTCGCGGCGGCGGGCGAGGCGGTCTGAGTCGGCAACCATAGGCGCTCCTTGAGGTGAATGGATACGGATTGAAGTGATTGGCTTTTTACCTTACCATATCCGCACGGCGTTGAGCGCACAAAATTCCGGGCACCCATTGTGCCGGGCAGACAAGGTTTCTCCATTTCTTCCCGTTTTCTTGCAATTTCCCTCCTCCCTATTTCCCCCTTTCCCTACTATACTTCAGGCAATGACCTCAGTTGCCCCTACCGAAATCGTCTGCCGCGACGTGTGGAAAATCTTTGGGCGCCACCCGGAGCGCGTCATCCGGCAAATCACGCCCGAGCAGTCCAGTGCGTCCATCTTTGAGAAGACCGGCCACGTGGTCGCCGTGCGCGGCGTCTCGTTCGAGGTGAAGAAGGGCGAGACGTTCGTGGTGA
>JAVQXV010000372.1:0-2003 GCA_033577755.1 Anaerolineales bacterium | reverse complement strand
GAGAGCTGCCGGCGATAGCGCTCCTTTTCCTCGTCGGTGAGACGCAAGCGGGCCAGGCCGGCGATGTGTTCGATTTCGGCGAGCGAAAGGGTCATGCGGCGATTATACTATGCAGGCCGGTCGTAAGGCGGCGCTCTTCGATTCGGCGTGTGCACGCAAAGGTTGTCAGGGAATGCGCCGCCCCTTCGACTGCCGCTTCGCTTCGCTCAGCGTCCGCTCAGGGTGCAGCTGACATGTTTTGCGTGCACACGATTCGGCGAGGCATTTGGCAGAATAAAGACGCGGTCGCTGTACCTTGCGTAACGATCGATCGCATCTCAATCCGGTTCGTGTTGATGTTGGCGGAGTGACGTTCAGAGTCGCCAAACTTCCCCGTCTCTGGTGGCTTCCCTAGTCCACTGCAAAAGGATGTTTCGCCGCCAAGGAGCGCACGGAGAAAGAATCGAAATCTGCACTCTCCGCGTTCTCTCTATAGGGCTTTGTTCAGTGCGCTCGCGTAATGAGTCTAACTCAAAAACCAAGACTCACCGCAAAGCTACAAGGAGCGCGAAGGACTTACCCTCTGTTTTCCTCGCTTTCCCGGCATCTTCGCGGTTCAAATGACTTTTTTCAGTAGAGCCGTAAATGAACATGGAGTAACTTGCATGCTCCTCGTGTAACTTTGTGTCCTTAGTGGATTCATTCGGTTGCGGCTAGGGGTTGAGCTACGGGTCGGGCGTTGCTGTCGGCTCTTCGGTCGGCGTCAGTTCCGGTGTAATGCTCAAGTCAGGGGTTGGCACTCCCGAAGCGGGTCGAGCATCACCGACGAAGCGCGGCTGGAGCTGCCAGCCCGCTGCGCGCGTTCGCGTGGCGCTCATCTCGGTGACGATGCCGGTTACCGTCCACAGTTGGCCACGTGCGACTTTCGGACGGCGCACGCCGGTGGTCGAAGCGAAGAACACGCGCACCGACCCCGAGCCGTCGTTGAGCCAGAAGGCGCTACTCTCCACGCGCACTACGCGGCCACTGATCGTCACGAGCTGCCCTGCCGTCTCCGCGCTCACACGCACGCCGGTGCGCGGTGTTGCGCCGAAGCCGTCCGGCGCGGCGATGGCGATGTGCCACATATTACGCGCATACATTTCGATGCGCCCGCCAGCGCGCCGACGCTGGTAGCCAAACACGCTCACCCTCTGCCCAACCTCTAGCGGCGGCCAGTCACCCCGGCCCAGATAGACGGCGATGCCACCGGTGTCGTCCTGAATGAAGATTGTTCGCCGGCCAAAGAGCGGCGCGGGCGCGGTTACGCGGCCGGTGATAGTGGCCCAGGCACCGGCCGGCCAAGTGCGAAACACGCCGATAGGGACGGCGTTCTCGACCTTCGGGCGCGAGGCATCGCCCCGAGTGCTGCCCCCGGCGCCGCCGCCGCATGACCCGGCAACGTTAGGCTGGCCGGGCGTGGGCGTGCCGCACGCGCTCCACTCACCGCCATCCGGCAGGCGCACGAAGCTGATGTTTTCATCGGCGTCGTCGTAAGCGAACTCGTCGGCCACGCGGCCATCGGGATAGAGTAGGCGCACGCTGTCACCGTTATTGTTCAAGCCGGAGTACTCGAAGGCACGAATCTCGCCGGGCCGGAGCAGCGTGCCCGCCGGCAGGGTGCGTGGTGCGCTGCCGCCCTCGACATCATCCACTTGCCAGCCGGAAACGTCCACCACCTGCTCACCGGTGTTGATGATCTCGATGAACTCGCTCGCACCGGAAGCAGGCGCGGGCAGGAACTCATTGAGCAGCACACCGGCGGGAAACGGCTGCGGCGTGGGTGTGGGCAGGTAGAGCGAGTTGAGGTTCTTCGGCGTGCCGCGAATCGGGTTGCCGTCCGCATCGCGGCCAAACTGCGCGCCGCTATGCGTGCGCCAGCTCTCCGCGCCCGCGCCGACTCGCTCCATCGAAGCATACATGCCGGCATTGCCTGCCGGCCAGCTGCCACCATCGGCGTTGGCGGTGTCAATCACGTTGCCCAG
>JAVQXV010000371.1:0-2009 GCA_033577755.1 Anaerolineales bacterium | reverse complement strand
AAAGGTTTACCCCCGAAAACTCACTCTGGCCGCAAAGATTCTGAATCCATGAAATCACACTAAGGAACACGAAAAGATTTGTGTGTACTTCGCAGATCCCTCGGGTGCGGCTGGAGGCCATGCGATGGAAGAGCTTTTCAATCAAATCATTGCCAACAAGCCGCTGATGGCCGGCTTCATTGCCTGGTTGATTGCGCAAATCATCAAACCGCCGCTGCACTTCATCGCCCGCCGCGAATGGGACTGGACGCTGCTGGTCAGTGCGGGCGGCTTTCCGTCGTCGCACTCTGCCCTCATCGTCGGCACCACCATCGCCATCGGGATTCAGGAAGGTTTCAACTCGGCGATATTCGCCATTGCCTGGGTGATTGCGATGATTGTGATTTACGATGCGACCGGCGTGCGGCGGCAGGCGGGCGACCATGCGCGCATCCTCAACCTGATGCTGGACGAGCTGTTCACCGGCCACCCGATGGCGGAGAAGGAACTGAAGGAGCGCCTGGGCCATACCCCGCGTGAAGTGCTCGGCGGCGTGGTGCTCGGCGTCGTCACGGCCATCGTCGTCGGGCTGGGCGTCTGAGATCATTAGACCCCCTTCGCAAATAAGGCTTGGGCGGCGGCATTGCCGTCGCTTTGACCCGTCCGTCCCAATTCGCGTTCGTTCGCGCAATTCGATGCCGAAGACTTTGCATCGAATTATGCGAATTTGCGCGAAGGAAAATCGGGAAACACAGCTCACGTTTGCTCGTCCCAATTCGCGTTCGTTCGCGCAATTCGATGCCAAAAACTCCGCATCGAATTTCACGAATTAGCGCGAAGCCGAATCAGGAAAAACATTCGTGCCCATTCATATCCATTCGTGTTCATTCGTGTCTTGCCCTGTCCACTCGCCCGCATTCGTACCCATTCGTTTCCCTGTGTATTCACCGCCTCCGTATCCTGCTCCAAACCATCTCCGGCAACAGGCGTGCCTCTGGCACCTGCAGGTTCCTGGCCAACAACCAGTAGGTTACGCCGCCCAGCACTACACCGCCCAAACTGATAAGCCAGGCCGGTTTCCCGGCCAAAAGCCAGAGCCAGCCCGCCAGCACGGCGCCCATCCCCAGCGCGGCCAGAGTCATGCGCCAAAGCCCCGGCCACACGCGCACCAAGTCCAGCCCGTTCAGGCGGCGGCGCAGCAGCCAGACCAGCGCCAGCATCTCAAGCGTGGTGGCCAAAGTGTTGGCCAGCGCCAGGCCGGCATGAGGCGCATTGAATGCGGTGAACCAGGCTGCCAGCGGGAAGTTCAGCGCTGTGTTGAGCGCCATTGCGCTTGCGCCCACCCACACCGGCGTCCATGTGTCTTTCAGTGCATAGTACGAACGTGAGACGATCTCTACGACGGAATGGCTGACCAAGCCGAGCGTAAAGAAGACCAGCGCGTACGCGACCAGTGAGGTAGAAGCGCCGGTGAATTGCCCGCGTTCAAAGAGCAGGGCGACGATGGGCGTAGACAGCGCCAGCAGGCCGATGGTGGCGGGAACGGTCAGGAAGAGGATCAGGCGTAGCGTATCCGCTAGGCTAGCCCGCATCGTGCTAAGCTCGTTGCGCGCCGCCATCGCCGAGAAGGCAGGCAGGGCTGCAATCGAGATTGCCTGCGCAATGATGACCTGCGGCATGGTGAAGATTCGCCAGGCGTAATCCAGCGCGCTTGCCCCGCCGACGAGATACGTCGCCAACGACGTGCTGACCAAGAAATTGAGCTGCACTGCAGCCACGCCCAGCAGGCGCGGCCCCATCAATATGACCACTTCGTGCACGTGGGGGTTGCCCAGGCCGAGGGTAAGGGTGTAACGCAACTGCGGCAGGTCGCGCAGGCCGGGCAGTTGAATCGCCAGATGCAGTGCCGAGCCGAGCACCGCGCCCCACGCCAGCCCGAAGATGCCCAGTGCCGGTGTCCAAAACAGCAGGCCGAAGATCATGCCCAGCCAGTAGCAGGTCGGCGCGAGCGCCGGCAGCAGGAAGTTCTG
>JAVQXV010000051.1:0-17981 GCA_033577755.1 Anaerolineales bacterium | reverse complement strand
ATTCGTGCCCATTCGTGTTCCCACATTCGTGTGCATTCGCCCTCATTCGTGCCCATTCGTGTTCCCGTATTCGTGTTCACCCATCAATTCACCGCAAAGGCATCAATCATCTCGTAGGCATCGCCCATCGGGTAGAGGATAGGGCAGGTGCAGCCGCGCTTCACGTACTCCTCCACCTTCGCCCGTGCCTCGTCGGGCGTGCCGGTGGCGCTGATCTTGAGAACAAAGTCGTCGGGGATGTAATCCATCGCCTGGGCGATCTGCTCCTTCGTCGCCGGCCAGCCGAGGATGCTCTGAACCTTCTTGATCACATCGTCGCTCACACCCGAGGCCTTGGCGATGTGCGGCTGCTGGGCGACGTACTGCGTAAGCAGCCACTTGGCGTCGTAGATGGCTTTAGCGCGGTCAGCGTTGACTGAGCACACCACCAACTGCGGCCGGTCGAGGTCTTCCACGCGCCGGCCCGCCTTCTTCGCGCCTTTGTCTAGCAGCTCCATCGCCCGGTCGTTGTACTCCGGCGGTACGCAGTAGTTGAGCACCACGCCGTCGGCGATCTCACCGGTCAGCTCCATCATCATGTCGCCGGTCGCGCCGATGTAGATGGGCACGTTGCGCGGCTCGCGGCGCCCGTGCACCACGTCCAGCTCGATGCCGGTGACTTTGTGAAACTCGCCGTGGAAGGTGACGTTCTCCATTCGTAACAGGCGGCGCAGCACCTCCACCGTCTCGCGCATCGCCAGCAGCGGCTTGCGCCGCTCGATGCCGACGTTCTTCGCCAGCGGGTCCCACCATGCGCCGATGCCGCAGATGATGCGGTTGGGGGCCAAATCGTCGAGAGTGAGGAAGGTGGCCGCCAACAGGCCGATGTTGCGCGTCCAGTTATTGATGACACCGGAACCAACTTTGATGCGGGTGGTGGTGGCGGCGAAGGCGGCCATGGGCACGATGGCATCACGCACCAGTCGGCTCTCCGCCTGCCACACGGCTTCGAAGCCTTTGCTTTCGGCGTACTGCGCATACTTGATGCCGTCCTGCAACGAATGCCGATCCTGCAAGTAAAGGGCGACGCGTTTCAGAGCCATAGTAGCTTCCTCCGTAGCCGGCGACAAAATATTAGCTATTGGCGTGCAGCCTTGATCCGCCTGTCCATTTCGGGGACCAGCTGCTGATGCTTCATCCACCACTCCGGGTCCTTCTGCGCATCCAGCTCTTCAACCGTTTTGCCTTGTTGCTCGACCCAGGTGAAATATTTTAGGTTGTGCCACTGCCGTCTCACGTCCGGCGTGCCGTCCTTGATCCAGTCTGTTTTCTGCCCGTGGAAAATGGCCTCGACGTAGATTGCGGCGCGCACGTCATCTATCGCGCCATAGCGCGCGGCCATATCCGCCATCACCGAGTGATAACGGTCAATGGCGTCGGTGCAGATGGTGACGATGACGTCGTCCTTGCCAAATTGATAATGCTTGGCCGTCTTGATGGCGCCGAGAACGTTACACACGCCACTGATGCCGAAGATGGTTGAGAGTCGGCGTACCTTCTCCATCGGGATGCCATAGCGACGCACCAGCGCCTCCTGGCCGGCCTCGTCGGTCAACACTTGCAAGCCCTTTTTGCACTCGATGTCGTCCAGGCACATGATAGCGTCCATGTTCAGCACGTTATGAATCCAGGTGACGTGCTTATCGCCGATGCCTTGAATGTCGTGGGCGCCATAGCCGTTGTTGTACAGGGTCGGGCACTGGATCGGCTCCAGGCCGACGATGCGGCAATCCGGCCAGACCTGCTTCAGACGGTCGCCGGCGGCAATGGTGCCGGCGCTGCCCATCGCCGAGCAATAGGCGGCGATGGAGCCGTCGCCCACGCCTTCCGCTTTGAGCACCTCGGCCAGCTCGACGATGGTGTTGCCGGTGACGTAGTAGTGAAAGCGGTAGTTGCCCATCACCTCGAACTGGTTGAGGATGCGGATGTTCGGGTCACGGCGCAGCTCCCAAGTCTTGTCGTAGATTTCCTTGACGTTGGACTCGACGCCGACTGTTTTGATGACCTGTGCGCCGTAGCTCTCGATCTTCTCGAAGCGCTCCTTGCTCATGCCCTCCGGCAGAACTACGATGGACTTCGCGCCAACGCGCCCGCCCACCCAGGCGCCGCCGATGCCGTAGTTGCCGGTGCTCGGCCAAACGACGGTGTGTACATTCACATCCACCCGCCCGAAGACCACCTCCTCCGCCAGCACCGAATAGGCTGCGCCGACCTTGTGTGAACCGGTCGGGAAATCGCGTCCATACAGCACGACGATGGGCGCCTCGACGCCGGTGAGTTCCTTGGGCAGCACTTCGTATTTGATACGGTCATCTGCGCCGCGCCAGGTGATGTTGTACAGATTGATGGGGTCGAGCGGCGACTCCTTCAACGCCTTGACCGCTTTGGCCCGGATGTCCGGGTCAATCGTGTTCGGATGAAGCATCTCCTCGAAGGTCGGGCCGAGAATTGCCTGGGTCATACAATGAGAGCCGGCCACGGCAACGGCGGATCAAGCGGTGAACGCCGCTCGTCCTGTCGCGCCGTCGTCAGCCCGGAAGGATGAGACGCGCTGTGTGGTTCACAGCGAGATAGCCGGTTGGCTTTTGTGGATTGTGGCGGGTAATCCCAGAGCGGCACAGCCCATTCTCCGGCGAATGGTCCGTGGCACTTTTCGACGGGCAGGGCGCCCGACGCCGCCTCCGCCTTTGGCGAAGAACGACCGCGTGACCGGGAGCTGTATTTTACACCTGACTCAGTTTTTCCTTCAGCGCCGCCAGCGAGGGCGCGACCGGCGTCGCCTCGCCCGCCGCCTGCAGTGCGCTCCTGACATCCTTCAAACCGTTGCCCGTAATCATTACCACGACGGATTCATCGGCGCGGATCCGTCCGTCGCGGGCTGCCTTCACCAAGCCGGCATACGCAGTCGCCGCTGCCGGTTCGGCAAAGACCGCCGCGCGCCGCGCGAGGGCACGCATCGCATCCAGAATCTCATCGTCGCTCACGGTGAGATAAAAGCCACCCGTCTCGCGCGCGGCCCGCACCGCCCGCACTCCATCGCGCGGCAGGCCGACCGAGATGCTATCGGCGATAGTTTCTGCCGGACACATGCGGATGTCTTCATCGCCGCGCGCCCAGGCTTCATACACCGCCGGCGAGCCGGCGGCCTGCACACCGACAATTCTGGGCAGCCGCTCAATCCAGCCCAGCGCCAACAAATCCTTGAAGCCCTTGTGAATTCCGGAGATGATGTTACCGTCGCCGACGGAGACGAAGACCCAGTCGGGGACGCGCCATTGCGAGATTGAAGACTGAAAATTGGAGATTTGAGTGAACTGCTCGGCAATCTCAAAAGCGGCCGTCTTCTTCCCTTCGGCGGTAAAGGGGTTGTAGCCGGTGTTGCGGCAGTACCAGCCGAACTCGCGCGCGGCCTGCAGGGTCAGGTCGAAGGCGTCATCATAGGTACCCTGCACCAGGAACACCTTCGCGCCGAACATCAGCAGCTGCGCGACCTTGGCCGCCGGCGCAGTGTGCGGCACGAAGATGACCGTGGGCAGGCCGACCGAAGCGGCCATGCCGGCCAGCGCCGCCGCCGCGTTGCCGGAGGAGGCCGTAGTCACCGTCTGCACGCCCAGCTCCAGCGCCCGCGCCACCACAATCGCCGAGGCGCGGTCCTTGAAGGAGGCGGTCGGGTTGCGGCCATCATCCTTCAGGTAAACGTGCTTCAGGCTCAGCTCGGCAGCCAGCCGGTCGGCCCGATAAAGGGGCGTGCCGCCGGCAGCCCGCAGCGGCGTGCCGAGCGCGCCCGGGTCCGCCACCGGCAACAGCGGCAGATAGCGCCACAGCGACGGGTCACGCCAGGTGCCGATGGAGATCGGGGAGGCTTGTCGCTTGATCGCTGCGTAATCCAGGATGACATCCAGGTTGCCTCTGTCGCCACATTTCGGACAGGTATAGACAACCTGGTCGAGCGTATATTCTGCGCCGCACAGGGAGCATCGGTAGCCGAGTGGAACGGGCATAAAAGGGTTTCGCCGGGCCGGTGTGGAGTTTGTAACGGAATAGCGTCAGTATACGCTGTTTGGGTCAAGAATCACAAATGGCAATTTTCGCAGGGTGCACGCAAAGGTTGTCAGTGGCAGCCGCATCCTGAGCGGAGCAGGCTGCTTTTGCCCGCGCAGTCGAAGGAGCGGCTGACATCTTTTGCATGTACACTTTTCACAATTCAAGGTGACATTCTTCATAACTATTCAGTTCTCCGCGCGCTCGGCGATCTCAGCAGTGAAACCTCCTTTTTGCAGCGGACTCTCAGATGTCACAAATAAACACAGATTTTCTCGGCGAAAAGCTGCGTAATCTACGAGCAAACCAGGATGACTGAGCAGTTACCATTCAGACAGGGAGACAGTAAAATTACGCCATCCTTCCGCGGTCAGGTGGTCGTCCTCGGTTTGTTCCTGAGACGGCGTTGGACACCTTCGGCGTCTATCGAAAAGTGCCGCCGGGCCGTCGCACGATTTCTTCAGATGTCTGGCGATGCCGCTCTGGAAGCACTATCACCTCCCTACTACAGTGAGTGAAGCGCTCGCTCAGCTCCGGGCCTACGGCGGCGAAGCCCGCGTGGTTGCCGGCGGCACCGACCTTCTGCTTGAGTTGCAACAGGGCCGTAAACCGCCTGTGGCCGCCCTGGTGGACATCACCCGCATCTCGGAAATGACCATCATCCGCGAAGCGGACGGCTATCTCTACCTCGGCGCGGGCGTCACACATACCTCCATCACCAATTCTCCAATCCTCATCTCACACGCCACCTGTCTCGTCGAGTCGTGCGGCGTCATCGGCGGGCCGCAGGTGCGCAACGTCGCAACCATCGGCGGCAACGTGGCGCATGCCCTGCCCGCCGGCGACGGCACGCTCTCGCTGGTGGCGCTGGAGGCCGAGGCGGAGATTGCGAAGACCGATGACGGTTCGCCGGACGCCGTCATCCGTCAGTGGCGTCCGATCCAATCCCTCTTCAAAGGCCCCGGCAAATCGGCGGTGGATCAGTCGCGCGAGCTGATTGTGCAGTTCCGCTTCCGCCCGACCGGGCCGGGCGAGGCTACGGCCTTCAAGCGCATCATGCGGCCGCAGGGCGTAGCCCTGCCGATTCTGGGGCTGGCGGTCTGGGTGCGGGCGCGCGGTGACAGGATCGAAAATGCCGTAATCGAGAACGCGCGCCTGGCGCTCGGCCCGGCCGGCCCGGCGCCACTGCGAGCCGCTCAGGCCGAGGCGTTTTTACGCGGCAAGCCCTTCACTGCGGAGCTGTTGCCGGCAGTGGCCGAGATGATCCTAAAAGACGCCCGGCTGCGCACCAGCCCGCACCGCGCCACTGCGGAGTATCGCCGCGAACTCATCCTGCCGCTGGTGGAGCGCGCGCTCACGCTGGCGGTGAACCGTGCCGTTACGGGTGTGGTCGAGCCGGAGGGCGTGGATGAGGGATAAAGACGTACGGCGCATAGATACGAAGCGCGGCTTTGGGCGTCTACGGATAAACACGAATGAGCACGAATGAGGGCGAATGAACACGAAGAGGAACGGGAAAACACAAATGAACACGAATGAGCGCGAATGAACACGAAGGCGTGACCAAGCACGAATGCAGGCGAAGGGACACGAAACATTCGTGAGTATTCGTGACCATTCGTGGTTAAAACAGGAGACCGGCCATGGCGACTCTGAACTTCATCGTCAATCACCGCCCCGTTCAGGTTGAAGTGCAGGAAAACGAGTACCTGGCCGAGGTGCTACGCTACCGGCTCAGCCTCACCGGCACCAAGATCGGCTGCAACGAGGCAGAGTGCGGCATCTGCACGGTGCTGGTAAATGGGACGCCGGTCGTCTCCTGCATCTACCCCGCGCTCAAGGCCGAAGGCGCAGAGGTGCTGACGATCGAGGGGCTGGCGGAAGATTGGAGATTGCAGACGGGCGACTCCAATCACCAGTCATCAGTCATCAGTCTTCACCCTTTGCAACGCGCCTTCGCCGAGGGCGGCGCCCCGCAGTGCGGCTTCTGCATCCCCGGCATCATCATGACCGGCAAGGCGCTGCTCGATCACAACCCCGAGCCGAGCGAGCATGACGTCAAGGTAGCGCTCAAAGATACCTATTGCCGCTGCGCGGGCTACAGCTTCATCATCCACGCGATCCAAGCCGCAGCCAGGGTGATCAGGGAAGAAGGAAGGAGGAAGAAGGAAAAAGTGGCTTCGGCCCAGCCTTCAACCTCCAACCTGCAACCCGAAATCTCCTTCCTGCCGCCCCTGCCGGAAACCAAAGCACCGCTCAAGTTCATCGGCCGGCCGCTGCCCCGCCCGGATGCAATCGAGAAGGTGACCGGCGCAGCCAAGTACACCGACGACTATGCCTTCCCCGGCATGTTGCATGCGCGCACGCTGCGGGCCAAATACCCGCACGCGCTCATCAAACGGATTAATACCTCGAAGGCCAAGGCTTTGCCCGGCGTGCACGCCGTGCTCACCGCCGACGACATCCCCGGCCAGAAGAACCACGGCCTGGTCATCGCCGACTGGCCGGCGCTGGCTTACGAAAAAGTACGCTACATCGGCGACCCGGTGGCCATTGTCGCGGCAGACACGCGCGAGATCGCTACGCAGGCGCTCGACCTGATCGAAGTCGAGTACGAGCCGTTGCCTGTCGTCACCGACCCGCTACAAGCCCGCCGGCCGGACGCGCCGCTCGTCATGGAGTCGGGCAATCTGCTGAAGCACATCAAGGTTCGTAAGGGCGATGTGGCGCAGGGTTTCGCCGAGGCCGATGTCGTGCTGGAGAAGACCTTTTACACACCGTTCTACGAGCACGCCTTCCTCGAGCCGGAGTGCGCCATCGGTCGCATCGCCGAAGACGGCCGCATCGAGGTCATCGTCGGCTCGCAGATCCCGTATCAGGATCGCAGCCAGATCGCGCGCTGCCTGGGCGTGCCGGATGAGCAGGTGCGCGTCATTGGCGCGCTGATCGGCGGCGGATTTGGCGGCAAGGAGGATATCGCCGGGCAGATTCACGTGGCGCTGCTGGCAAAAGCCACGGGCCGCCCGGTGAAGATGCTCTACGACCGGCACGAATCGCTCATCTTCCATCCCAAGCGCCACGCCACCATCATCCGGGTCAAGATTGGCGCGAAGCAGGACGGCACGCTCACGGCGGTCGAGACCGAGCTGTACGGCGACAGCGGCGCGTATGCCTCGCTGGGCGAGAAGGTGATGACGCGCGCGACCACACACTCCGCCGGCCCGTACGAAGTCCCGCACGTCAAGGCCGATTGCTACGCCATGTACACCAACAACCCGCCGGCGGGCGCGTTCCGCGGCTTCGGTGTCACACAGTCTGCCTTCGCCATCGAGTCCATCATGGACATGCTGGCCGAGAAGCTCGGCATAGACCCGATCGAGCTAAGGCGCAAAAATCTGCTGCGCGTGGGCAGCGTGACGAACACCGGACAACTGCTGAGGGAAAGCGTCGGCGCGGAGAAGTGCCTGGAGCTGGTGGCGAACGAGATTAGGCGGCAGACCGCAAACGGCAACCCGTGGTCGGCGGTCGGCGGTCGCAAGCGTCGCGCCTGGGGCGTGGCCATGGGCTACAAGAACACCGGCCTGGGCGGCGGCGCGCCCGATAAATCGGCGGTGGAGGTGGAGCTGTACACCGATGGCACCGCCGAGGTACGTACCAGCGCCGCCGAGATCGGGCAGGGGCTGGTGGGCGTGCTGGCCGCCATCGTGGCCGAGGAACTCGCCCTGCCCTATCCGCGTGTGCGCGTCCTGCTCTCCGATACCGCCCTCACGCCCGATGGCGGGCCGACCACAGCCTCGCGCCAGACCTTCGTCACCGGCAACGCGGCGCGGCTGGCGGCGCAGACGCTGCGCCGGGCTATCGCCTCCACGCTGGCCGAGCTGCACGACCTGCCGCCGGACAACGTTCGCTTTGAGGAAGGGCTGGCGCACGTCAACGGACGGGCGATCCCGATGGGCGAAGTCGCCGAGATGATGAAGCGGCAGGGACTGGAGCCGAAGGCGACCTACGAATACTGGGCGCCGAAGACGCAGCCGCTGGGCACGGGCGGCGACATGCACTTCGCCTTCTCGTTTGCCGCGCAGGCCGCCGAAGTGGAGGTTGACCTGGATACCGGCGAGGTGAAGGTGCTGCAACTGGTCGCTGCGCACGACATCGGGCGCGCGATTAACCCGCTGGCGCTGCAGGGGCAGATCGAGGGCGGGATGATGATGGGGCTGGGCGGCGCCATCACCGAGGAGTTCATCGTCGAGGATGGCTACGTCGTCACCGACTATCTGGCCCGCTACAAGATGCCGAGCATCAAACACACACCAAAAATCACATCCTTCATCGTCGAAGACGAGGCCAGCGACGGCCCGTACGGCGCCAAGGGCGTCGGCGAGATTGCCAGCATCCCGACCATGCCGGCCATCACCAACGCCATCTACAACGCCTGCGGCGTGCGCGTGCTCAAGACGCCGGTAGACCAGGACAAGCTCAAGCGGGCGCTGATGCGCGGCGAACGCGAGATCATCTGACGTTCCGGCAAAGCGCAACGACAACTTCATCTTCAAACGCTTATGGCGCAACCTACTCCTTCCACGTCAGCCTCCTCGCTCCATCGTCATCGCCTTACGCGACGGCGTCATCAACATCAGCGGCGAGAGGCAGCGGCCTGCTTGTTGGCGCGGACGAGATGCGGATGACCGGAGGGGCGAGAGGAGAGTGAGGGAGTGGCACGCAAAACATGTCAGCCGCACCCTGAGCGGACGCTGAGCGAAGTCGAAGCGGCAGTCGAAGGGGCGGCGCGTTCCCTGACAATCTTTGCGTGTACACGTGAGGGACTAGGGATTGCATTTTCCCCGCTAATGATTACACTTTGATTGTCGCTTGCCAGGAAAGCAAGGCACTTGCATGAACACTGAGTTGACTGACATCTCCCTGCCTGCCCAGTCCGAGGTCAAGATTGATATCCATCTCACGGCGCGGCTGAACGTCACGGATTTCACCGCCCAGCGCCGGGTGAGCAAGTTGTTGCTTGATCAGGTGGGCAACCTGCTCTATGGCGAGCGGCCCACATTGCTCGTTGGGCGCAGGCTGTTGTGGCGTGTGCCGGTGTGGTTTGGCCGACCACCGGACGGGCCGATCGGTCAGGTTGGTCATTTAGACGTGGACGCCCAGACCGGCGAAATCCTCTACTCGCAGCTCGACCTCAATCTATTTGCAGAGCGTGGTAATGCCCTGGCTCGACGTTCCGCATCTGCCGCAAGCTGACGAGAGCTGGTGCGTCCCCGCCTGTGTAGCGATGGTGACAGCCTTCCTGGGGGAACCAATTAGCCAGGAAGATGCAGCGCGGGGTCAACGTTCCTCCCGCGAATAGGCCACCATCAGCGCCGCCGGCGCACCGATGCGGCGACGCACCACCTGCCCGGCGCTCAGCATCAGCACCAGAATGGTCAGGAGGAAGGGCAGCATATTGAGGATGTTGGGCGAGATGCCCAGGGGCTGCAACCGGAACTGCAACACACGCACGCCGCCGAACAGGTACGCCCCCAGCAACGCGCGCGGCGGGTCCCACATGGCAAAAATCGTCAGCGCAATCACGATCCAACCCGCGCCCGCCGTCATGCCTTCGATCCATGCCGGGGCATAGGCCACCGAGAGATACGCCCCGCCGATTCCCGCCAGCGCCCCACCGAACATCACCGCCAGGTAACGCACCCGGGCCACGTCCACGCCCAGAGCATCGGCGGCGGCCGGATTCTCGCCGACGGAGCGCAGCGTGTTGCCCCAGCGCGTCTTGTAAAGCACGAACCATAGCACGGGCACGAGCAAAATGGCGAGGTACGCCAGCGGGTCGAAACGGAAGAGCAACGGGCCGATGATAGGCAGGTCGCTCAGCACAGGGAAGTGGAGCGGCTCTAAACGCGCCGGCAACGGCAATCCAACGTAGCGCTTGCCGATCATGCTGCTCAAGCCCAGGCCCAGCATGGTCAACGCCAGCCCGGAGACCACCTGATTGACGCGCAAGGTGATGCTGGCAAAGGCATGTACCAGCGCCAGCAACGCGCCCACCAGCGCCGCCGCCAACACGCCCAGCCAGACGTATCCCGTCGCCAGCGAGACGGCGAAGCCCGCCACTGCGCCCATAATCATCATGCCTTCCACGCCCAGATTGAGCACGCCGGAGCGTTCGGCATATACCTCGCCCAAGGCACCGAAGAGCAGCGGCGTCCCGGCGGGGATGGCGGCGGTCAACGCCAGCAGGATGAAATTCAGGTCTATCATCCGGCTACCTCTCTATGCGAATCCGGTATTGGGTAAAGATGTCGGCGCCGATGACGAAGAACAGGATGACGCCGTTGAAAATCTGAATCGTGGCAGCGGGCAGGTTCAGCGCAATCTGAATCGCATCACCGCCGACGAGCAAGCCGCCAAGCAGAAAAGCGGTAGGGACGGCGATTAGGGGGTTGAGCCGCGCCAGCCAGGCAACCAGGATGGCAGTGAAGCCGTAGCCTGGCGAAATGCCCGTCGGGTTGCGGAGCCGGTAGTGGATGCCTGCCACCTCACCTACCCCGGCCAGGCCGGCCAGTCCGCCGCTCAACATTAGCACCAACAGCACGATCTTCCAGTTTGATATGCCGGCGAACTGCGCCGCCGCCGGATTCTCGCCGACCACCCGTATCTCGTACCCCAGCCAGGTCCGCTCGATCAGCAGATAGATCAGGCCGGCCACAAGCAGTCCGAGGAGCAGGGTCGGATAATGGATGCGCGTATTGAACAACCGCGGGAGTTGCGCCGCCGCCGAGAACCGTTCGGTGATGGGAAAGCCGGACTCGCTCGGCCCCTTCCATGGACCGTAGATGAGATAATTCACCGCTTCGCTGGCGACGTACACCAGCATCAGCGTGGTAAGCACTTCGTCCACACGGAAGCGGGTTTTGAGCAAGCCGGGGATGAAGGCCCACAATGCGCCGCCGAGAAACCCGCCGATGAACATGGCCGGCAGCAACACGAAGGCAGGCCAATCCGGAAAGTTGAGCGCCAGCCCACTGGCGACGATGGCGCCGATGAGCAGCTGCCCCTCGGCGCCGATGTTGTACACGCGCGCGCGAAAGGCGAGCGTTAGACCGACGCCGGCCAGAATGAGGGGGATAGACTTGGTCACCGTCTCCGAGAGACTATAGGCGCTGCCGAACGCGCCGGTGAAGATGCGCCCATAGGCAAACAAGGGATCTACGCCCAGCGCGAAGAACACCACGCCGATCGTCAGCATGGCCAGCAACAACGCTAGAGTGAGGGTAACAAACTGGGTGAAGCGCGAGACATGCAAGCGGCGCTCCAGACGAATACGGAAAGGCGCTTTCATACCGCGCCTCCTACAGGCTGCCGGTACGCTCCCGCCATCATCAAGCCGATTTGCTCCAGGTCGGCCTCGCCCGCCGGCATCACCCCGACAATTTCACCCGCAAACATGACGGCGACTCGATCGCTCAACGTCAACACTTCCTCCAAATCCTCCGAGACGAGCAGCACGGCCAGTCCGCTCTTGCGCTGTTCCAACAGCAACTGCCAGATGGCCTCCGTTGCACCGATATCCAAACCGCTGGTGGGATGGGCTGCGATCAACAGCGACGGGTGACCGGAGATTTCGCGCGCCAGCACCGCCCGCTGAATGTTACCGCCGGAAAGCAGTTTGATTGGCGTGCGCCGGCTAGGGGTCAGGATAGCGTATTGGGCAATCAGCCGGTCAGAGTGGGCGGCGATGGCCGTCGAGTCAAGCAACATCCCCCGCGCAATGGGTGGCCGACGGTAGCACTTCAGGATCAGGTTGTCGGCCACACTCATGTTCGGCACGATGCCGGTCAGGCGCTCGCCGGGCACGCAACTAACGCCGGCCTCAATACGTGTACGCGGTGGGGCGCCGGTGATCTCCCGGCCATTGAGCCACACCCGCCCCCCGCTGGCAGGCCGCAGTCCGATCAGCGTCTCCACCAACTCGCGCTGCCCGTTGCCGGCCACACCCGCGATCCCGACAATTTCTCCGGCGCGCACCTCCAGCGAGATGCCGCGCAGCGCCGGCAGCCCTTTATCATTTAGAGCGCTCAAGTTCTCGATGCGTAGGATACTCGGGCCAAGCTGCGGTGGCGTTTTCTCCAGCCGGAAGAGCACCTCGCGCCCTACCATCAGGCGGGCCAGTTCGCGTTCATCGGTCTGGCGCGTCTCCAGTGTGGCGATCGCCTTGCCCTGGCGCAGCACCGTAACCCGGTCGCTGGCGGCCATCACCTCGTCCATCTTGTGGGTGATGAAAATGACAGTCTGCCCTTCCGCCGCCATGCGCCGCAGGATGGCCAACAGCTCACGAGTCTCTCTCGGCGTGAGCATGGAGGTCGGTTCATCCAGAATCAGAATTTCCGCACCTCGGTAGAGCGCCTTGATGATTTCCACGCGTTGCTGCTCGCCGGCGGAGAGCTGCCAAATGCGCGCCTGCGGATCAACTTCCAGGCCATACGTCTGCGAGAGCTGTTGGATGCGCGGCAGAGCGTTGCGGTCTGGGAGGAAGAAATGGCCCGGCAGGCCCAGCACCACATTCTCGGCAACGGTGTGGGTGGCGACTAAACGGAAATGTTGATGGATCATCCCGATCCCCAGCCGGATGGCATCCTGCGGTGAACGAATCGTCACCGACCGGCCTTTGATCCTGATCTCGCCCTGATCGGGATGGTAGATGCCGTAGAGGATATTCATCAGCGTGGTCTTGCCGGCGCCGTTCTCACCGAGCAGGGCGTGGATCTCTCCTGCCCGGACCTCCAAATTCACGCCGTCATTGGCTACCACGCCGGGAAATCGTTTGACGATGCCGCGCATTTCCACTGCCGGGGGCGCAACAGTTGCGCTTCCGGCGGCGGGAGAGGCTAGAGTCATGGCACTCCTGACTTCAATCGGGCGCATTCCCGAAGGGATGTAGCGCTGTGCTGCTTGCAGTCTCAGGGTGAAAGCGGTCAACAGGGGACACCGGCCGGCATCCCCTGTTGACCGAAGGAGGCAAAAGCTTAGCGCGGGATGGTACCCGTCACGCCGTCCACAAACCAGTCAATCGTGGTCAGTTCGAGGTAGGTGGCGCGCTGGCCGGCCTTGAGCTTCTCCGTGCCGTTCTGGTCACGGATCGGCCCGGTGAAGGGGTCGAACAGCATGGCCGGGTCCTTCATCTGCTCGATGCGTTTGAAGACCAGGTCATAGACGCTGATTTGCCCTAGCAACGGGTCGTTGACCTTCACTTCCTTGAGTGGCGCTTCGAACTTGGGATTGATCGGTTCGCCGAACTTGCCACCCAGCTCTACGGCGCCTTCACGCAGCAACCACCAGTAATCCACATTCTGTAAGTTCTTGTTGTTATAGATGCCCAGATACACCTTGGTGAGGATGTCCTCATACATGATGCCCCAGTTGACCAGCTGGCCGCTGACGAGCGAGTTCGGGCCGAACTGGCTCATCGGACTGTAATGGCCGAAGGTGTACACCGGCTTGCCTTTCTGCGTGGTGTACTCCTCGCCCACCTGGACGACTGTGGCCGTATCCTCGGTGAAGGCCAGCACATCTACACCGTCTGCGATCAGGGCTTCGGCTGCCTCACGCGCCTTAGCCGGGTCGAACCAGGCGAACAGCCAGCGCACGTCCACCGTAGCATTGGGGTTAACCTCGCGCACGCCGAGGGTGAAGGCGTTGATGTGGCGCACCACTTCGGGGATGGGATGAGCCGCCACATAGCCGATCTTGCCGCTCTTGGTCAGCGCGCCGGCCATCAGGCCGTTGAGGTAGTAGACCTGGTAGAAGTCGGCGAACAGAGTGCCGGAGTTGGGAGCACGCTTGTAGCCTGATACGTGGAAGAAGATGTTATCCGGGTACTTCTGAGCCGCCGCGATGGTGGCATCCATGAAGCCGAAGGAGGTGGTAAACACCACCTTGCATTTCTCCTCCACCACGAACCGGTCAATGAAGCGGTCGGCGTCCGCTTCCGGCACGGACTCGGCATAGGCCGTTTCCAGCCAGTCGAACTTCTCATCCACATACACCCGGCCCTCGTTGTGGGCGTGCGTCCAGCCGATGTCGCCGATCGGGCCGACATAGACATAGCAGGCCTTGATCTTGGGCGCAGCGGCCGGCGCTTCCGGGGCGGCAGGGGTGGGGGTAGCAGCACCGGCGCAGGCCGTTGCGACGAGGGCGAAGACGATCGCCAGGCCGGCTCCGCGATAGACATTCTTCAGCAACATAGAAATCTTCTCCTCTTTGTTTGTAGGATTGTTATTCGCTCGGCTTATGGAATAGGATAATCGAGGCGCTGATACGGTATATGACCACCTCCTTTCAAGTCAAAAGGGCGCCTGTCCTGAAACTTCGAGCGGCTGATGTTTGGTGGAACAACGGCGGGTGTATGATCACACCAGCACGTCAATCAGCCTGAAGTTCTTTACATCCACCAGTCCCCGGTCGGAGAGCCGCAACTCCGGGATGACGACCAGCGCCAGCAGACTGAGCTGCATATTGGCGTTGTTCAGGTAGCAGCCGCAGGCGCGGTACTCCGCCAGCAGCGCCTCGGCTTTCTGCGCGACCACCTCGGCCCGCTCGTCGGACATTAGCCCGGCGATGGGTAATTCCACTACGGCGCGCACCTCGCCCTCGCGCACGGCCAGCATCCCTCCGCCCCGCCGCGCCAGCTCGTTGGCGGCCAGCGCCATGTGGGCATCATCCGTGCCGACCACCAACATGTGGTGCGAGTCATGGGCGACGGTGGAGGCGATAGCGCACGGCACGTTGAAGCCGAAGCCGTGGACGAAGCCGACGCGCACTTCGCCCGTTCCGGCATGCCGCTCCACCAGCGCCACCTTGCACACGTCCTGAGCCGGGTCGCCGTGCACCGCCGTGCCGTTGACCGGCAATTCCATGACCAAATGCCGTGTCGGCGCCTGGTTCTCAATCACGCCGATGACGTTGACCCGCTGCGTGGAGCGTGACGGGAGGGAAGTGGGAATCAAGACTTGAAAATCCGCCGGCGTAAGTTCCCGGCCCAAACGCACCGAGTTCCTGGCCCAGTGCGGATACTCAAATCTTTCCAGCTCCGTCTTCCATTCGCCGTTCTCCGCAATCACTTCGCCTGCCGCGATCACGACTTCTGCATAAAAGTCGGCCAGATCGGTAGTGAGGACGATGTCGGCGTAGCGGCCCGGCGCGATCAGCCCCACGTCGCGGCTGACGCCGAAGTGTTCGGCAGTGTTAAGCGTCATCATCTGAATGGCGGTGATGGGCGCAACGCCTTGCGCGATGGCGTGGCGCAGCACGCGGTCCATGTGACCATCGTTGATGAGCGTGCCGGAGTGTGAGTCATCGGTGCACAGGATGAAGTGACGCGGGTCGAGGCCCAGCTCGGTGATCGCCTTGATTTGCGTGGCTACGTCGTACCAGGCCGAGCCGAGGCGCAGCATGGCCTTCATCCCCTGTCGCACGCGCGCCACCGCGTCTTCGAGCCGCGTGCCTTCGTGGTCGTCCTCCGGACCGCCGGCAACGTAGCCGTGGAACGGCGCTCCAATATCATGTGAGGCATAGTGCCCGCCGACAACTTTGCCGGCCTTCATCGTCTCGGCCATCTCGGCATGCATCTTCGGGTCAGACCGGAAGACGCCGGGGAAGTTCATCATCTCACCCAGGCCGATAATGCCGGGCCAGGTGAGAGCTTCGCGCACTTCGTCCGGCCCCAGGGTGGCGCCGGGCGTTTCCAAACCGGGGGCTGAAGGCACGCAGGAAGGCACCTGCACCCAGACGTTGATAGGCTGGCGCGCAGCCTCATCCACCATCAGCCGAACGCCCTTCAGGCCAAAGACGTTGGCAATCTCATGCGGGTCAATGAACAGGCCGGTCGTGCCGCGTGGGGCGACGGCGCGCACGAACTCGGTCACCGTGACCATGCCGGACTCGACATGCATGTGCGCATCCAGCAGGCCGGGGACGAGGTAGCGGCCGGCGGCATCAATCACCTGGGTTTGCGGGGTGAGGCGAAGCGTGGCCTGAGCCAACGCATCCGGCCCAACAAAGGCGATACGCGAGCCTTTGACCGCAATGGTCGTCCCTGGGATGATCTCGCCGGACTGGACACATACCCATTGCCCATGACGAATGAGCAAGTCCACAGGCACGCGGCCCATCGCGCAATCCACCAATTCACGAGAAACGGTGTGCCAGGGTTGGCGAGGCGGCATTCTCACTCCTCTTTGCACTGATAGTCTTGTCGAAACCGGCTGGTGACGTAGCCGGCGCTCTCCACCAGAAGAAAACCGATTGTGAATAAACCGAGAAACACGTTCAACTCCCCCAGACCGATTCGGCGAAGGAAGTAAGCAGCTACCATGACCAGGGCAGCCAAGCTCAATAACACGGGCAGCCACAGCCGCCGGCGCATTGCCGCAGGTTTCATCCGGTTATCAACTTCCGTGCTAAGGCGTTGTGCTTCTCAATCACCGGCGGCATCTCTACCGTGGCGATGAACCCGCCACGTACCACGCCATGGCCATGCACGAAAGTATAATCGGCTTTTGCCGGCGTGCAAAAGAGGACGGCAGCTACGGGGTCATGCCAGGCGCCGGCGAAATCCAGCCGGTTGAGATTGACGGCGAAGAAGTCGGCGCATTTGCCCGGCGCCAGCGCGCCGATGTCATCCCTGCCTAGCACCGCTGCGCCGCCGAGGGTAGCCAGCTCCAACGCCTCGCGCGCCGTCAGCTGCGACGGCGGATCGCCGACCGCCGACGGCTGATTACCGTTCGTCATCCGCAGTCTGCGGTCCTCTTCAGCCAACGCCAGCCGCGCCAGCAACATGGCCTGCCGCGCTTCGGCCAGCAGGTGCGAGCTGTCGTTAGAAGCCGAACCATCCACGCCCAGTCCGACCTTGACGCCGGCGGCACGGTACGCCTGCAACGGCGCAATGCCGCTCGCCAGCCGCATGTTCGAGGTTGGGCAATGCGCCACACCCGTGCCGGTGCGCGCAAACTGTGCAATCTCGGCGAAGTTGACGTGAACGGCATGGGCATGCCAGACATCTTCGCCCAGCCAGCCAAGTTGTTCGGCGTAGGCAACGGGCCGGACGCCGAACTTCTGTAGGCAGAATGTTTCTTCATCCAGCGTCTCGGCCAGGTGCGTGTGCAGGCGAACGCCGTAGGTGCGCGCTAATGCCGCCGACTCGCGCATCAGGTCGGGCGAGACCGAGAACGGTGAGCACGGCGCAACCGCAATCCGCAGCATCGCGCCCGGCTTCGGGTCATGATATTGCTCAATCAGCCGGCGGGTATCCTTCAGGATAAACGCCTCGTCCTCGACCACGCGGTCCGGCGGCAGACCGCCCTTCGATTCGCCCAGCGACATGCTGCCGCGCGAAGCATGAAAGCGCAGGCCGATCTTCTGCGCTGCCTCGATTTCATCATCGAGCCGGCAGCCGTTGGGGAAAATGTAGAGGTGATCGGAGACGGTGGTGCAGCCGGAGAGCGCCAGTTCCGCCAGACCGACCAGCGTAGAGAAATGAATTGCGGCGGGGGTGAGATTGGCCCAAATCGGATAGAGCGTCTTAAGCCAGCCGAACAGGTTGGCGTTTTGGGCGGCCGGCACGGCGCGCGTCAGGGTCTGATACAAGTGATGATGGGTGTTGACCAGACCCGGCAGAACGACATGGCCACACAGGTCGAGCACTTCATCGGCGGAGAGGGGCAACTCGTTCGTCGGGCCAACTTGCTCGATGAAACCGTCGCGGGCAAACAGGCCACCGTCACGGATCTCGCGGCGCTGTTCGTCCATCGTGACGAGGACTTCGGCATGGCGGATGAGGAGGGTGGGCATAGAGATGGGAGAATGGAGATTGAAGATTGAAGATTGAAGATTGAAGA
>JAVQXV010000050.1:0-18080 GCA_033577755.1 Anaerolineales bacterium | reverse complement strand
ATTGAAACTTTGGTTTAGAAAGTTCTCCATGCCCACCATCACGGTCAAAAACATTCCTTCCGATCTGTACGAACTACTCAAAGAGTCCGCCGCCGCCAACCGTCGGAGCATCAACAGTGAAATCATCATCCATCTTGAGCGCGGCGTGCGGGGTCGAAAAATCAACGTTGAGGACCTGCTCACGCGCGCACGTAAACTTCGCCGGAAAACCAGACGACATCCGATTTCCGACGCGGAATTCAGGGCGGCGAAACTGGCAGGCCGAAGATGATTGTGGTGGATACGAACGTGATCGGTTATTTGTTCTTGACCAGCCCCCACTCGCGGCAGGCCGAAACGGCTTTCGTAAAAGATGCCACGTGGGTCGCGCCACTATTATAGCGGAGCGAATTCCGAAACGTTCTCACCCTTTACGTTCGCAAGCATTGGCTCTCGTTGAAAGATAGCCAGCAGATTATGGCGGAAGCCCTGAACTTCATGGATGAGCGGGAGTACGAAGTTGACTCCAACCGGGTTCTGGCGCTGGCCGCTGCGAGCAGCTGCTCAGCCTATGATTGTGAGTTCGTAGCTCTGGCTCAGGAACATGGGGTCGCCGACCTCCACCATCGTCCCAGCGCGAATCACGTGGCGAGTTGCGCGGACATCGTTTGCTCCTGCGAAAAAGTCATCACGACAACCTCCGCCGAGAACTCGCGGGTTTGCTCGAGCAGACGCACAATGCGGTCTGTGACCTTGCCGGTGCTGTACGTTTCATGGCAGTTCTGACAGATCTCAGCCGGCACGCCCTTGATGAGCACGGCCTTGTCACCGAACACAAAGGGAACCGTTGCAACGCCGGCCTTCAGCCGCCCGCCACAGCAAGGGCAGCGATTGTTGCTGTTATTTGCGGGTTCGCCAGTCACTTTCCCAACGAGACCAGAGAATAAGCTCACCGTGGGGGTCGGCCTGATTTTCACGTGCCTTCCGCCGGATAAACTCCTGTTTGGCAGTGGCATCCATATAGGTCACTTACCCGCCGCGAGTCTATCACAGCCGAGGCTCACCGCACCCAATACACCCGGTTCCGGTCGGTGCTGACGGTGGAGGCCTCCACCCACGCGCCGAGCCGCTCCAGCCGGCCCAGATAGGGCGCCGGCCCGCGCACCGCCACCCAGCCGCCCAAATCAAACGGCACAACGCCGTCTGCCGGCAGCCACTCGCCGTTGTAGCGTCGTGCAATGTGCACGTGCGTTCCGGTCGCCGCGCCGCCCTCGCAGGAGGGATGGCCGATGGGGTCGCCGACCTCCACCACCGTCCCGGCGCGAATCATGTCGCGCTCCTCAATGTGGAAATAGAACAGCACCCAGCCCGTGCCTTCGTAGCCGTCGCCGTCGAGGTCGAGCACGACGGTGGAGTCGCCGGCGCGGGCGATGACGCCGGGCGCCGAGGCCAGCACGAACTCCGCCGATTGCTGGCAGCCGGAGACGCCCGCCGGCGCGAAGTCCACCGCCGCCCACGGCACTTTGCGCCCCCAGGCCGGATGCGGCCCGCCGGTGAACGTCCAGATGCGGTCCGGCCCGAAGGGCAGAGCCAGCGGCGGCTGCGCCAGCCCTCCGGTGAGCACGGGCGGCGGGTCGCGCCAGACATCGCCCCATAGCGCGCGGTACGTCGCCGCAAAACCGTCCGGCCCGATGGCGACATCGAACTCATCATGCGCCACCAGTTTCGAAATCAGGTACTGCACGGCCACTGTGCCGGCGTTCTGATACGAGTCAATGCGCCGGGCATAGCTGTCTATGACCGGGATTTCGGTGAGCGTGCCGGCGCGATAGCCATAGTAGCCTTCGCTCAACTGCTCGGCTACCCAGAGCAGCTGCAAATACCAGTCGCGCGCATTACGGTCGGGCAGACGGCCAAAGGGCGCGGGCTGCGGCGCCGGGTTGGTGAGCGCACCGGTGCGCCACTCCATCAGCGCCAGGAAGAGCTTTGGATTGATGGAATATTGCCGCGACACATACTCGATGGTCTCGACGGCGTTGCGCTGCTTCTGATTGACGAAGGCCGAATAGGTCTTGACCGGGCCGGGCTGCGCGGCGAGGAAGGCCGCCAGGTCGAAGTCCTTCTGCGCCGGGCCATAGACGAATTCGCTATCGGGGATGATTTTGAACGGCGTGCCGCCGAGCGGCAGATAGTAGGACGGGATTTGCAGCGGCAGGCCGATGGGCAGCGTGGTCGTCGTAGTCAGGCCGGGGTTGGCCGCCAGGATTTCGGCGGCGGTGGTGTTGAAGCGTACGGCCAGCACGTCCACCGTGTCGCCACCCTGCGTGACGTAGGGCAGCTTCTCACCGGGGCCGAAGACGGTGCGGGTTGGGAGGGGGGTAGCAGTGATAATGGATGACGGATGACCGGATGACTGATGACCGGAAGATTGATGATTGGTGATTGGGGCAGATGTGTCTTGGAAGTTAGGCGATGGCGAAGGCAAAGGCGCCATGTCTGCCGGCGCAGCGCAGGCATGTAATAGAAGCAACAAGCCAACAAGGAGAAAGCAGCCGGCCCGAATCCTACTTTCTACTTTCTCCTTTCTTCCTTGCCTCATCTTCCTGCCGTCACCGCCGTCGCCGCCGAGGCGCAGGTGCAGGCCTCGACGACAAAGCCGTTGCGCTCCAGCGTGCCGAGGTACTCGCCGGGGCCGGCGCGCGCCACCCACCCCTCCAGATTGAACGGAACAGCGCCTGCCGCCGGCACCCACTCGCCGTTGAACTTGCGCGCGATGTGAACGTGCGTGCCCGTCGAGCGCCCGCCCACACAGGAAGGATGCCCGATCTTATCGCCCTGCTCCACCAGCGCGCCCGCCGCCACGCGGTTCTCGTCCGCCAGATGAAAGTAGAAGATGACCCAGCCCGTCGTCTCGCGCCCGTCGCCGTCGAGGTCAATGATCACCGCGCCGGCCTCGGAGCGCAGCACGCGGCCCGCCGCCACCGCCGTCACCCAGGCCGAAGACTCGGTGCAACCGCCCAGCAACGACGAGGGCGCGAAGTCGAGCGCGGCCTGCGCGCCGCCGTTCTCCCACGCGCCGTGCGGCCCGCCGGTGAAGAACCACGTCTGTCCGCGCTGGAACGGCAACGACAGCGGCGGCTGAGTCAGGTTGGCAGGCAGAACATCGAAGGCGCGCGCGAACGGATCGCCGAAGAGACGGCGGTACGTGACACCCAGCCCGCCGTAGCCCACGGCCTCATCCCACTGCGGGCGGTTGTAGAGTTGGGCGAAGAAGTACTGCAACGCCACCGTGCCTGCGTTGAGCGTCGGGTCGAGGCGCAGCTTCGAGCCATCCGGGAAGGTCACCTCGGTCAGCGTGCCCGTGCGCCAGCCGTAGTAGCCGATCTCCAGCTGATGAGCGGCCCAGTTCAACTGCGCGTTGAGTTCGGTGCGATAGGGATGCCGGTAACCCAGCGGGCGCTTCAACGTCTCCGGTTCCGGCGAGGGGTCGGTGACCCAACCGCTCTGGTGTTCCAGCAGGGCGAGCAGAATGCGCGGGTTGATGGAGTGCTGCTGGCCGATAGCCTGCACCACGTCGCCACCGCGGCGCGTCAGCTCATCCACAAAGCCGCGATAGCGCGCCAGGTAGCCGCCCTGCGCACGGGCAAAGTCCGCCGCGTCGAAGTCCGCCGCCGTCGGGCCGAAGATGATTTCCGAGTCGGGCACGATCTTGTCTGCCGGCCCGGTCTCACCCAGCACGCGCGGGATGATGAGCGGCTGCCCCGGCGGGAGCGTGCTCTGACCGGCGAATGCTTCCGCGCCGCGAATGTCCCCCGGGTTGACGCCGAAGCGCGCCGCTATCGCCGCCAGCGTATCGCCGGACTGCGTGAGGTAGGTGACGGTCGGGCCGGACTCCACCTGCGCGCCGGTGAGCGCCGTAGGCGACGGCGAGGGCGGGAGGAAGGTGCTGGTGGGCGGCAGCGGCTCCGGCGTGCGACGGAGCGGCGCCTGCGCGTTGGCGACCGGCGTCAGCAGCGTGATGACCGGGGCGACGCCGCCCCCCTGCGCCGCAGAGGTTGCGCCCTGAGTCAGCAGCAGGCCGCCGAAAATCAGGCTGGCGGCTACGCACGCAAACAGCACAAGCCCCGCGCCCAGCTTCGGGCCGGAGCTTTTTTTGCGCCCGCCCGGCGGGCTGCGCCGGACGATGTAGGTCATGTGGCGGGGACGTTCACTCATTCCGGGATGACCGCCGGCGACCGACCGCGGTCGTCTCATGGTCTCGCAATCGCATTCGCTTCGCTGCGGCAGTCGCAAGCTTCCAGGCTTTGACCGTCTTTCACGAGCCAACCATCGTACTCGCGGAGGGATTCCTGCGCAACCCAGCCGTCGAGCACGAACGGGATGGCGCCGTCGGCGTTGAGCCATTCGCCGTTGTACTTGCGCGCGATGTGGACGTGCGTACCGTTGCTGAACCCGCCCTCACACGAGGGATGCCCAATCCGGTCGCCGGTGTTGAGCCACGTCCCGACGGCCACGCGGTCGCGCTGCTCGATGTGCATGTAGAACAGAGTCCAGCCGGTGCCCTCAAAGCCGTCGCCG
This sequence comes from Anaerolineales bacterium, assembly GCA_033577755.1. Classification (GTDB taxonomy): domain Bacteria; phylum Chloroflexota; class Anaerolineae; order Anaerolineales; family UBA6663; genus JANWXR01. The sequence continues at coordinate 13,523 of JAVQXV010000050.1, read as the reverse complement.
TCCAGGTCCAGCGCCACCGCGCCGAACTCGGAGCGCACCACCACGCCCGGCGCGGAGGCCGTCACCCACTCATCGGACGGGACGCAGCCCTCGGCCTGCGCCGGCGGCGCGAAGTCCAGCGCGGCCCACGCCGAGCCGGAGTCCCACGCGCCGTGCGGCCCGCCGGTGAAGGCCCAAACCTTGCCCGGCTCGAACGGCAGCGCCAGCGGAGGCTGGACGAGGCCGGGCGGGACGAGCGGCTCCTCGGCAAAGCGGAAGGGGTTGCCGAAGAGCGAATCATAGGTTGCGCGGAAGCCGCCCTCGCCCACCAGCTTCAGCCACTGCTCGCGGCTGGAGACGCGCGCAAAATAGTTCTGCACGCCGACCGTGCCCGCGTTCAGCCCCGGCGCAATAATCTTCAGCCCGCCCGTCTCGAAGGTGAAGGAGACCAGCCAGCCCGCGCGCCAGCCGTAGTAGCCGAGGTTGAGCTGATTCGCCGCCCACGACAGCTGCCGGAACAACCCTTCGCGCCTGACTTCGACGCGGCGCAGCGGATAGGTGAGCGTGTTGGAGTCCGGGCGCGGGTTGGTCACCCAGCCGCTCTGCTGCTCGATCACGGCCAGCAGCAGGCGCGGATGCACCGAGTAGCGCGTGGCGACCAGCCGCACAATCTCCGCGCCGGTCAGCGTGCGCGGCCTTAGTCCATCGAGGTATATCGCGTCAATCTCTTCCGAGTACGTCGCCAGATAACCGCCACGCGACCGGATGAAGCCTTCCAGATTGAAGTCCGCCGTGCTCGGCCCATAGACGAACTCGCTATCGGGCAGCAGCTTGATCGCCGGGCCGAGGGCAGTCTTGTCCGGCAGCGGGATGAGCAGCACCTGGCCGGGAAAGATCGGGTCGGTGAGCTTTAGATTGTTGGCCTGCGCAATCTGCGCCGCCGTCACGCCGTATCGCTCGCCGATCTCATTGAGCGTGTCGCCGCGCTTCACGGTGTACGACTCGACGTTCTTCCGGTCGAGGGCGGTGACGCGCGTGGTGTCGGGCGTGGGGGAAGCGGAAACGTCGCGGGTGGGACGCGGCGTATGGGTGAAGCCGGGCGCGACGGAGGTGGGCGGCTCGTCGAAGGCAAGGGTCGGCGCGCTGTCGCCCCCACTGCCGAAGATGGGCGTGCGTTCCGGTTCAAAGGTCAGCGGCGCGCTGCCGGGCAACGGTGTGATGGCGCTGAGGTCCACCGGGATGTCGGAGCGCGCGCAGGCCAGCGCGGCCAGCAGGCTCACGATAAAGGGGATGGTGAACCGCGATGCGGCGGGGAACGCGAAGAAGAACCCGCTGTTCCTTACGCCTTCGCGCCTTTGCGTTGAGAACCTACGGCCCGGCCTCATACAAAATCCGCTCACCGACACGGACGGTTACAACTTGTGTGCCGGGGTCGAGGGCCAGCGTGGGCAGCGGGTTGAACGTGCGGGTGCTTTCGTCCGGCAGATAGCGGCACTGTGTAATGAAGCCGCCCGCGCACAGCACGATCGCGTTTTGCTCAGGCATCGAGGAGGCCAGCACACCGAGGTGGTAGGAGCGGCCATGCGCCGAGACGCTGGCCAGCTCGCGATAGATTAGGCGGCCCAGCGGCAGGGCAGCGGCGATGACGGCGACGGTAGCGGCCAGGCCGACCAGCACCAGCAGGCCGTCGCGCCGGTACGGGCCGCGCTTCACCAGCGCATCCGGGATCCAGAAGAACAGCGCGGTAAGCGCGGCCAGCATGACGAGGATGGAGGCCGGCAGGACGGTGTGGTTGTAGAACACCATCAGCGGATAGGCAAGGCTGCCGCCGTCCGCAGGCCGCGCCGCCGTCTGCCAGAGCGCCACGTACACGAGGGTGACGATCACGCACGCAGCGATGGTGACGGGAAGCCAGTTTGTTTTGAGCCAGCTCATGCGCCGGATTATAGCGCGCTGACACCAAACCACTCGTGGCTCTGTTGAACAAAGCCTTTTGAACCGCGAACGCGCGAAGAACGCAAAGGGAAACAAGAAGGAGTCCTTTACGCCCTTTGCAGCGAGCTCGTAGTTTTACTCGCTGGCGAGATGTGCACGTATGTACGCCCATCCTGCCCCACTTTCAAGTATCAGCGGGTCTCCTGCTTCCGGTATAATCCTCGGCGCCGCCGAAGGACTCGACGGCTTTTCATTTCACGTTGTGCGCTCTGCCCGCACGTTCTCAACGGAGACACCATGCCACCTCTCGTCGAATGCGTCCCCAACTTCTCCGAAGGCCGCCGCCCTGAAGTCATTGCCGCGATCGTAGACGCCATCCGCAACGGCGGCGCCGTGCAAGTGCTCGATGTCAGCTCGGATGCCGACCACAATCGCACCGTCGTCACCTTCGTCGGCGCGCCGGAGGCCGTGGAGCAGGCCGCCTTTGCCGGCATCGCCAAAGCCGCGGAGCTGATTGACCTGAACACGCACACCGGCGAGCACCCGCGCATGGGCGCAACCGACGTGGTACCGTTCATCCCGCTGCGCGACGTCAGCATGGCGGACTGCGTGTTGATCGCGCGGCGGCTCGGCGAGCGCGTCGGGCGCGAGCTGCAAATCCCCGTTTACCTGTACGAGGCCGCCGCCACGCGCCCGGAGCGCGTCAACCTGGCCGATATCCGCAAGGGCCAGTACGAGGGCATCAAAGCCGAAATCGGCGTGGACCCGCGGCGCGACCCGGACTTCGGCCCGGCGCGACTCGGCCCGGCAGGCTGCACCGCCATCGGCGCGCGCCAGTTCCTCATCGCCTACAACATCTACCTGAGCACCGATAAAGTCGAGATTGCCGACAAAGTCGCCAAAGCCGTGCGCCACCTCTCCGGCGGCCTGCGCTTCGTCAAGGCCAAAGGGTTCCTCGTCGAAGGCCAGGCGCAGGTCAGCATGAACCTGACCGACTTCACGCGCACGCCCATCGCGCGCGTGCAGGAGATGGTGCGCCGCGAGGCCGCGCGTTACGGCGTGACCATCACCCGCAGCGAGCTGGTGGGGATGACGCCGCAGCAGGCGCTGATAGACGCCGCACAGTGGTATCTACAACTGGACAACCTGAAGCCGGAGATGATTCTGGAGAACCGGCTCGGCGCGCCGGCGGCGGAGACCAAAACAGACGACGCAGCCGAACTGCGTTTCATCGAGCGGCTGGCCGCCGGAACGGCAACGCCGGGCGGCGGCGCGGCTTCCGCTTATGCGGGCGCGATGGCCGCCGGGCTGGTGGGCATGGTAGCACGGCTGACGCTCGGCAAGAAGAAATACGAGCGCGTCTCCGCAGAGATGGCCACGCTGCTAGAGCAAGCCGACGCCCTGCGCGCGGAACTGACCGCCGCCGTCGCCGAGGACTCCGCTGCGTTCGAGGCGGTGATGGCCGCCTATCAGTTGCCGAAGGCGACCGACGAGCAGGCTGCCGCGCGCGATGCGGCCATTGAACGTGCTTATCACGGCGCCGCTGCCGTGCCGCTGCGCGTGGCCCGTGCCGCCGCGCGTACCCTCGACCTTGCCGCCATCGCCGCCGCACGGGGCAACATCAACGCCAAATCCGATGCCGGCAGCGCCGCCCACCTGGCGCGGGCCGCCTTTGCCGGGGCCGTCCTCAACGTGCGTGCCAACGCTGCCAACGTGCAAGACCGCAGCGCCGCCGAGGCCTGGCTGCGCGAAGTGGCCGAGCTAGAAGCACGCGTGGCAGAGCGGCTGGCCGAAGTGGAACGGACGTTAAGCGAGCGAAAGTGATGAGAGGGTTCTTAACGCAAAGATGCAAAGACACTAAGACGCAGAGACTGAAAACCCTTGCGCCCCTGCGCCCTTGCGCCTTTGCGTTATCAACCCTGCGCCTTTGTGCCCTTGCGTTAAGCTTCGCCGCATGCGCACCAATCTCCAATAACTCAACCGAGCCAACGCCTCTGCCCCCTACCTCCACAACGGTTGCCACCTCACCTGTGCCGCCGATTGTATTCTTCACGGTCACGCCCCTCCCCACCCTGCCTCCGCTGCCCACCGCCGGCCCGACCGTCACCGTTGCGCCGGAGGATGCCCCGCCGACTCCCGGAACCCCCTGCCCCGACCAGGCCTGCGCCTCTGCCGCCGAGCACTTCTGGCTGGCGCGGCCCGTCCCGCCCGACGCAAATCTCTACGTAGACCGCACCTATGCTTACGGCTCCACACAGCAGGGCCGGCGCGAGCCACATCACGGCGTCGAGTTCGTCAACCCTATCGGGACGCCGGTGCTGGCGGTTGCACCCGGTGTCGTGGTCGTGGCAGGCGACGACTCGCTGGTCGCCTACGGCCCGGCCACGCACTTCTACGGCCGGCTGGTCGTGGTGCGACTCGATGAGCAGTTTAACGGGAAGGATGTATACACGCTCTACGCGCACCTTTCGGCGGTGACGGCGCAGGTCGGGCAAACGGTGATGACCGGCGATGTGCTCGGCCTGGTGGGACAGACCGGCGTCGCCATCGGCCCACACCTGCATTTCGAAGTGCGCGTGGGCCAGAACGCCTACACGCACACACGCAACCCGGAGCTGTGGCTCAAGCCGCTGACCGGCGCGAACAACACGCCCTACGGCGCGCTGGCCGGGCGCGTCACCGATTTAGAAGGCAACGTCCTGTACGACCTGCCGGTCGTCGTGCGCCCGCTCGAGGTCGGCGAGCCGACGCGGGCCAGGTACATCACCACCTATGCGCGCGAGACCCTCAACGGCGATGACGTGTTGCAGGAGAACTTTGCTCTCGGCGACCTGCCCGCCGGGACGTACCGCGTCGCCGTCAACACCACCACGTTCTACGAGCAGAGGGTGCGCGTCGAGCCAGGCCGGCTGACATGGGTGGTGTTCAAGGTGAAAGCGCCGGGGGAGTAGCGAGCAGAGAGTAGAAAGTGGAAAGTTGCAGGTTGAAGGGTGCGAAGGCTGATGAGGAATACAGCGCATAGAGCGCGAGGGAGGTGGGGATTACAGATGACATGCAGCCTATGGCTGGCGCTGAGTGTGGCGGCATGCGCGACGGCGACCACCACGCCCGGCCCAGACCTTACGGCGACGCAGGCGATTGAGACGCGCGCGGCGCAAATTCTGACGCAGAACGCAACCACCGCCCTCGCTACCGGCGCCGCGCCCCCCGGTCCCACAACAACCAACACGCCAAGTCCCATCGCCCCCACAGCCTCGCTCACGCCCACTCTGACGCCGACACCGGAAGTCACGGCCACGCCCACTCCGCCGCGCATCCCCACGCTTGACCTCGGACGTTTCCCGCTGCCGCCGGCCACATTCGGCGGCGAGCCGCATCTGTTCATGGGGCGGCCCATCGGCGCGGGCGGCAACGTCTTCGTCGCCTCCAGCTATCGCTACGGCTCGACGTGGAGCGGACGGCTGGAGACTCATCACGGTGTGGAGTTCGCCAACCCGCCCGGCACGCCGGTGGTGGCGGTGGGTTCGGGCACGGTGTACTACGCGGGCAGCGACGCCGAGCGGCAGTTCGGCCCGCGCCCGAACTTCTACGGTAACCTGGTGGTGCTGCAACTGGCGCAGGGCTGGCAGGGCCGGCCCGTGTTTGCACTGTATGGGCACTTAGACACAGTGACTGTCACCAGCGGACAGACGGTAAGCCTCGGCGAGATTCTCGGCACGGTCGGCTCCACGGGGGTAGCTTATGGTCCGCACCTGCACTTTGAAGTGCGTCTGGACAACCCGGAGAGTTACTGGGCGACGCGCAACCCGGAGTTGTGGCTGACGCCCGCGGGTGGCGCCGGCGTGGTCGCGCTACGTGTGACCAACGAGCGCGGCCAGCATTTGCCCGGGATGCGTGTGAACTTCATCTGCTCGGACGGTGCAAGGCGCTTTCTGGACACATACTGGGACACGAGCGTGACCCCCGACGACGCCTACGGTGAAAACGCGGCGATGACCGACGTGCCCGCAGGCTATTGCAAGTTCGAGACTCAGCTCGGCGACAAAACCCTCTCGCTCGAAACGACCATCGCGGCAGGCACGGTCAACTTTGTGTGGCTGAGGCCGTAGGCGGAACGCTGCGCAAGCAAGAGAGTAATATTTCCAGACCAAAGAATGAGGATTGAATGATGAGCCGTTTGACTTTGCGATTGCCCGAAACACTTCACCGCTAAGGAGAGGCCTTTGAAGAGAAGGCACAGAAAACAAGGGACGCAGAGTTTTCGGCTCTGCGTCCCTTGTTCAGCCGACTTGGGTTGGCAAACGATTACTTTGGCAATTCGGGTCGGGCGATGTATTCCGCCGGGATTTCGCCCGTCAGGGCGCGCAAAAAGATGACGATGTCGCCAACCTCGGCTTCGGTCAACTGCTTGCCCAATTGGTGACGAGCCATCACCCGCACCATGTCCTCCAGCGTAGGAATGCTGCCATCGTGCAGATACGGCCCGGTCTGGGCAATGTTGCGAAGCGACGGCACCTTGAACACATACTTGTCGGTTTCCTTGCCGGTCACATTGAACCGCCCAAAATCCGCCCCACCGAAAAGTTCGGCGGCGCCCAGCTTGGCAAACATTGTGCCGCCGAGAGCCGGCCCGTTATGGCAGGAAGCACATCCCACGCTGACGAACAGCGCCAAGCCATGCTTCTCCTGATCGTTGAAGGCTGTTTCGTCGCCAGCCAGCAATTTGTCGAAACGACCAGGCGTCATCAAGCGGCGTTCAAATGCTCCAATGGCCTGCCCGACGTTATCATAAGTAATCGGGTCGGCCTGGCCGGGAAAGGCGGCTTCAAACAAGGGCCGATACCCCGGAATATCCTTAAGCACCTTGACGACAAACTCGGGGTTCGGCATTCCCATTTCACCGCCGGCCAGAATCGGTCCTTTGGCCTGGGACTCGACATCAGGGGCGCGACCATCCCAGAATTGCGCGATATGCAGCGCAGCGTTATACGTTGAAGGCGAATTGCGACCCACCGGATCGCCTGAGTGGCCGAATGAGAAGCGCAGGCCATCCATGCCATACGTATTCAGCGGATGGCACGTGTTGCAGCTCATCTGGCCGTTGATGGACAGGCGCGGCTCATAGTACAACATACGGCCCAAGTCAATCAGCGCCTGGCTCATTGGGTAAGAGGGCGTTGCCTCTTCGGGCAGCGGGGCAAACTGTTTCAGCATGCTCGGGTCGTACTTGACCTGGGCCTGAGGCGTGGAGGTTGGCGTAGCACAGGCTGCCGCTACCAGCACCACTCCCAGAGCCGCCATGAACAAGAAGAAAGCACGGTCGATTCTCATCATATAAGCTCCTCAAACGAACATCCTCGCAGGAGATAAAGTAAAACGGGAGACAAATGGGGAAAGATGCTCAGGGCGGTTCGGCGCTTCCTTTCCAGCCGAAGCGGCAATTGATTGTTATGCTAATCGTCTAAAATCTCCAGATGAACAGATACTAAGAATCTTGCCGCCACCATCACAGTGACTTAAGTCACATATACCTGTGACAGACCGCCGATGCGACGGCGAGGGACTCTATTTAGAATCAATCTAAATTAGGAATCATTCCAATCATGCCCGGAAAACTCAAATCCCCTCCCTGCACAAACGAAGCTCAACAAAACGAGATGCTTGAGACGTTGCGGCGAGCCGGGCTGCGTCTAACTCCCCAACGCTATGCCATCTGCAGAGCGCTCAGCAACAACCGCGAACATCCCACCGCTCAGGCGCTGTTTCAACAACTACGTTCGGCTTATCCCTCGCTTAGCCAGGCAACGGTTTACAATACCCTCCACACTTTGGTAAACGCCGGGTTGTTGTGTGAGGTGGGCGCGGCCGGCGATAATGCCGTTCACTTCGATCCGGACGTTTCACTCCACGTCCACCTGATTTGCACACAATGTCATCAGATCGAGGACATGACGGATTCGGCTCTGGCGAACGTGGCCCGGCGTGTTGAGCAGTCATCCGGCTACCAGTTGAACGGCTCACGCATCGCCTTTTTGGGCCTTTGCCCGCGTTGCCAGCCGGCCTACGGCAAACGGGGAAGCTTTCTTGCGACGGGCGTCAAACGCATCGGCAAGCGTCAATCAAAGCCCAGACGGGGAAAATAAGCAAGCGAGCTTTCTCTTCACCGCGCCGCCTCCCCGAACCACTTCGCCCGCAAATCTGGCAAGGTGCCATCGGCCTCCATCTCGGTCAGGGCGCGGTTGAGGGCGGGCAGCAGCTCGCGGCTGCGGGCGCTGACGGCGATGGCGTACGGCTCCGGCTCAATGGGCGGGCCGGCCAGCGCCAGCCCCGGCTGCGAGCGCAGAAATTCATAAGCGGTGACCGCATCCACCAGCGCCGCATCGGCGGCACCATTGACGAGCGTGAGCAGCGCATCCTGCGCAGTCGGCTGAGGCAGCACGGTCACGCCGGCGGCCTGCTGCCCGGCAAATTGCCGCGCCCACTGCCGCGCCGCCACATCGCCTCCTGCCCCATACTCCACCGCCAGGCGCTGGCCTCGCGCCCAATCTGCCCAGCTTCCCCCTTCTTCCTTTTTCCTTCCTCCTTCTTCCTTCACCACCGCCACCGTGCCGCTTACGAAGTACGGCCGCGTGAAGGCAGCCTCGTGCAACTTATCAAGCTGCGGAATGAAGGCAGAGATGACCACATCATTGCGCCCGGAGACGACGGCGGCCAGCAGCGCGTCGTAGGCGATGTTCTCGAACTCGACGCGCGCGCCCAACCGCCGTCCCAGTGCCTCGGCCAGGTCAATGTCAAAGCCGAACAGGTCGCCGTTCTCGTCCACGGCGGAAAAGGGCGGATAGCTGGCGTCGGTCGCCACACGCAGCACGCCGGTCAGCCGGATGCGCGCCCAGGCCGCGTCTTCCTCGCGCTGCTGGCTCGCAACCCAGATCATTGCCAGCGCCGCCACCGCCGCAAAAACGATGACGCCCAGCCACTGTCCGCCGTCTGCCGTCCACCGTCTCTTGCTCACTTTGTCGCCCATTCCCGGATCGCCTCGTAAATCGGTTTGGGGGTGAACTCCGGCGTGACCAGCGTGAAGTAGTCGCCGTAGCTGCGCTGCGGCGCGGGGTAGCGAAAGGCCCAGATGCAAAAGGCGCGGACATACGGCCAGTTCGACTCCGCCCATTGGAACGCGCGCAGCGTGTACTCGATGCGGGCGAGAGGCCGCACCGCGTGCGTCCAGCGCGGCGAGTCGTTCCAGCCGCCCTCGGTGATGTAGATGGGCTGGTCGCCATAGCCGAAGCGCACCATGATCTCGCGCAGCAATTCGACGCGGCGGAAGTTGAGGGCATCGGCAGCCGGCGGCTCTTCCGGCGGGAAGCGCAGGCCATAGGCATGCACGGCCAGTGCGTCCATCGCTTCGCCCGCGCCCGCCGCGTACATCCGCTCGAGGTAGAGCAAATCGTTCAGCGCCAGCTCGCTCGTCGCCGGCTCTAGCGTCGGGGCCAGCGCGCCGCCGAGCACATTGACGGTCGGGTCCGCCTCCTTGGCGCGCGCGTAGGCGAGGCGCAACAGGCGGGTGTAGGCCTCCGGGTCCACGGGCCGGAAGCCCCACTCCAGCGTCACGTTCGGCTCGTTCCAGATGATGATGTGCCGGACGCGCCCGGCGTAGCGGCGGACGAATTGATAGACGAACTCGCCGAAGTCGTCGAAGCGCTCTTCGGGCAGCAGAGTGTGGATGGCCTGCGGGTCGTCGGGCGCGAGGTCGCCGGGCTTGCGCGCCCATTCCGGCACGATGCCGCCGAGGCGCGCGATGACGGTCAGGCCCTGGTTGCGAGCGTAATCAATGCGCACATCGGCGTGCAGCCAGTTGTACTCGCCGCGCCGGGCCTCGTAGTAAGCCCAGGGAAAGTACTCGGTGATGGTCGGCGCGCCCATCTGGCGCACCATCTCGAAGGTGCGCAGTATCTTCCACGCTTCGACTTCATCGGTGACGCGCGTGTGCGTGCAGACGATGGGATGTCGCGTGACCACGGTCTGCGGCGGGCCGAGGACGATAGGCGGGGCGGGCGGCGGCTGGATGAGGGTAAAGACCAGCGCGAGCAACAGCGCGCGGACAAGCCACAATCCAGCTAGCTTGAGAGCCTGTGGGGACATGAGCGATTGTGGATTGTCGATTTTCGATTTCGGATTTTGGATTGACGTCTGCGGGTCTGAACAAGCCGCAATCAAAAATCCACAATCATAAATCGGCAATCACGGATACGTGACCGTGAGGGAGTACGTTCCGCCAACGTAGCCGGAGGGCATGACGACGCGCACGTAGTAGCGGCCCGGCGCGCCGGTGGGGTAGAGAATCTCGAAAGGCGGGCTGGCCGAGAAGCCGATGAAATTGGCAGTGGACTGGTAGAACAACTGCACCTGCAGGCCGCTGATGGCATTGTCCAACTTGACCCGGATCGGGCCGCTGTTGCGGCTCTCGAAGTAGAAATAATCGTCGTCGCGGACGTTGACGCCATTATAGTTGCCGCACACCGAGCGACCGGACTGCAATGGGCCGTTGGCCTCAGATACCACGTTGTTCGGCTCGGTCTCACACGGCCTGGAGTAGAAATCCGGTCCGCGCGTTACGATGGGCAAGAACACGCGGCGCGGGTTGTCATCCACCAGCTCGATAGTCGCAGAGGCAGGCGCGCCAAGCGTGGCGCTGACCGGCTGGCTGAGCGCCAGCGAGAAGGTCTTGTCGCCGGTGTAGAAACCGGGGTTGAGCAGGGTGATGGTGACGGGCCGCGTGGTCTGGCCGGGCGGGAAGACCAGCGCGCCGCCGGTCGGCGCAAAGTCCACCCCCGCCAGCGCCGTGCCGTTCACCGTCGCGTAGTTCACCGTCGCCGTGACGCCGGAGGCGGTGTTGAGCGTGACCAGCGCTGTGACGGCGCCGGCAGACTTCAGCGTCGTGTATGTGCCGGACGCGAACCGCGTCTGCGGCGGCGGCTGCGAGTCCACGATGGTGACCGTGGCCGCGCTGGGCGTGCCGAGGCCGGCGCCCGGCGGCACAGACAGCGCGACGTTGAACGTCAGGTCGCCGGTATACAGCGGGTTGCCGGTAATGGGGATGGTGAAGGTGACCGGCCTGTTGTTATCCGAGAGGGTCAGGGAGTTGGATACCTCCGTGTAGTCCACGCCGGGCCGGGCGGTGCCGCCGCTGGTGGCATAGTTCACGGTTAGCCCAAACGGGACACGGTTCGCTACGGTGGCCGAGATCATCGCCGTTGCAGCGGCATCGCTGACGGTGAACGCAGCCTGGGTCAGGCTGGCATACGCCATCTCGAACGCGCCGATGTCGCAGCGCGCACCCTGCGGACGCCACACGCCACGCTGGTCGTTGGGCCGGCAGGTTGCCGGATCGCCGTTATTGAGGGCCGGGCTGTTGATGTCCAGAGCATGTGTCGCTGTTCGTCCGCCGTTGTCCCGTAGCACGCCCAGCCTCGCATCAACATTAACCTGATCGGTGGCAACCCAACCCGAACATCCGCCGCTGTTGCCGATCAAATTGTAGCCCCGTGAATTAATGTTGCCGTTGCAGTCGGGTTGGGTTCCGCCGGCAGAATTGAAATTATTCGCCACAATGGAATTGCGCACCGTAACGGTTACGCCGCCGGCTACCCGTAAGCCGGCGCCAGGCACGGTATCGGTGTTTTCGCTGATGGTGACGTTGTTCAGCTCGGCCTCGCCAGCCTGCACGTCGAGGCCAGGCCCATTGAAGTTGTTCGAAAGCGTCGTGTTGGAAATCACGACGAAGGGGGCCATACCCGTGCTGCGAACCCCACCATCAGCATTGCCGGAGATGAGGGCGCGGTCAAGGATCAGGGTCGAACCGTCATTCAGGATGCCCAGTCCCCTGTTCGCCGAGATCGCCGCTTCGCTCAGAGTCACATTGGCTGCCAAGCGCACCCACAGGCCGATGCGGCCGTCGCCACTGTTGCGGATTGTCAGGCCGGAGAGGCTCACCCTAGTGCCAACAATCTGAAAATCCTGATTGGCCGTGTTACTGCGGTCAATGACCGTCAGCCCGGCGCCTGATCCAATGACGGTGATCGGCGTAGTAAACGCGATCGAGGTAGTCTGAGTAAGTGTGTATGTGCCGGGCGGCAAGGTGATCACGCTTGCGTCCGGGTCAGAATTGGCAGCCTGAATCGCTGCGCGCAGCGTGCACACGCCGGTACCCAGACAGTTCTCCGGCGTACCGGCAGGCGTGTCGCTAAAGTCGTTGACGCTAATCGAGGCGGCCTGAACGACGGGCGTCAGGTGTGACGCATCGATCAATGTGAAACGGAAAGAGACCTTGACTAATGCTCGCATGAGCACCATCACAGCCTCTAGGGAGGAACCGGCGTGGGCGTGGCCGGCTCGCTGGGCGGCTGGGTGGGCGGCTCGGCCGGGGGCAAGGTGGGCGGCAGCGTAGCGGCGGGCGGCCACGTCGGCGCAGCCGTATCCGGCACCACCTGCGTCACGATAGTCACCGTGGTGACGAGGACAGGCGAGCGCTGCGTGGCCGGGGGCGGCGGCACGGTGTTCGTCGGCGCGGGCGAGGGTGTCTCAGTCAGCGTGGCGGTTGGCGTCTTGCTCGCCGTCGGCGTGGGAGTGGAGGTCGCCGTGGCGGTCGCGGTGGCCGTCGCCGTCACGGTCGGCGTCGCCGTACCCCACAACAGGCCCACCAATCCGCCGCCGTTCAGGCTTGTAAAGGCCACGCCCACCAGGCCCAGGCACAACAGCGTGCCTAAGACGCCGCCGATCAGCCAGGCCAAGCCCGGCGCACGCCACTCCAACATCGTCCTTAACGATACGGCCCGCACTGAGCCGATCCGGGAGCGAACCGGTATATGAAAGGGCTGGGTTTCGGTCACCTCGGCAACTTTGAGCGGACTGGGCCGCAGCGGGCCGTTCCATAAAGCAGCCACTTCGCGCGCGAAGTCGCCCACCGTCGGGTAACGGTCAACGGGGTTGTGAGCCAGCGCACGGGCGATCACCTCGTTGAAGCCTTCCGGCAAGCCGAGCCGGCGTAGGTCAAGCACGGGCGGCGCCTCGGTCATGTGCTTATAGAGCACCTTCATCGGGCTCTCGCCCAAGTGCGGCACCGAGCCGGTCAGCATCTCGTACAGAATCACGCCGAAGGAGTACTGATCGCTGCGTCCGTCCAGATTCTGTTCGCCCATCGCCTGCTCAGGGCTCATGTAATCGAGCGTGCCGACCATCGCTCCGCTGAAGGTGATGCGCGTGACGACGCGCTCAGTCAACTTGGCCAGACCGAAGTCTGACAGGCTAGCGTAGCCTTGCGCGTCGAATAGGATGTTGGAGGGCTTGAGGTCGCGGTGGACGATTCCAGCGGCGTGGGCATGGTCGAGCGCAGCGGCGATGTTCTGCACGATGGGCACGATCTGCGAGAGGGGCAGCGGCCTGCCAGTGATGCGGTGCTCAAGCGTGCCGCCCGGCATGTAGCGCATGACGATGTAGGGGATGCTCTGCTCGCCGCTGAAGTCGTACACTGGTACGATGTTGGGATGTTTGAGCGCGGCCACGATTTTAGCCTCGCGCATGAAGCGGGTGCGGAACTGCGGGTCGCGGACGAA
>JAVQXV010000370.1:0-2035 GCA_033577755.1 Anaerolineales bacterium | reverse complement strand
TCTAAGTAAGGCGTCATCGTATGACGCCGTCGGCAAGCATCTCGGATACCTGACGCGGCGGGCGAATCGGCTGTGGCTAGCCGAGTGCAAGGATGGCCGCGTCCATCGGCTGCGCTGCTTTCGGATGAATAATCGTCGGTGGTCTGTCATCCGCCGTCGGCGGTTGCTTCAGCCCGCCGTGTGAATCTCATGCGCGGCGCGCAGGCCGGATTCGAGCGCGCCCTGAATCCAGGCATGGCCGAGCGAAGCATGCTCGCCGGCGAAGTGGATGCGGCCCTCCGGCGCGATGATGGCTTCGTGCAGCAGCGTCTGCTGGCCGGGGTCGAAGAGGGCGAAGGCGCCGCCGGCGAACTCGTCGTCATGCCACATCTTGCTTGCGCCGGCCTCGAACGCCTCCAGCACCTGTGGGTGGATGACGGCCACGTTCTCCAGCGCCTGCACCAGCCGGTCGTGCGGGGCAAGCGACCCCCAGCGCTGCGCGTCCTCCGACCAGGTGTAGCTGGCCAGCAAAATGCCGCGCCCGGTCTCGCGCCCGTGCTCGGCGTAGTAGATGTTGCGCACCGGCAGGTCGGTAAGGGTGCCGCCGCCGAAGATGCCGTCGTCCTCCTCCCAGAAGCGGCGGCGGCACTGGAAGAAGATTTTGGCCGAGGCGTCGTAGTGGAGCTGGCGGATGGCGCGGCGCTTGGCGTGAGAAAACGCCGGCTGCACCTCGATGTGGCGCAGCACCGGGAACGGCAGGGTGAGGATGGCGTAATCGCCGCTGACGCTGAAGCGGCCCGCCGGCGTGGTGTAATGCAGCGTCACGTTCTCCGGCGACTGCTCGATGGCCGTCACCTTCGCGCCGAAGCGGATGCGCTCGCGCAGGCCGGGCAGGAAGGCGTTCGGCAGCCGGTCCATCCCGCCCTCGATTTGCACCATGTCGCCGTAGTAGCCGTTGAGTTCCTCGCGCAACAGCTCCAGCAGCGAGGAGTTGAGGATGGACTCCTGGTTGAACAGCAGCCCGAACATCTCGATCATGCCCTCCGACCAGCCATGGTGTTCGAGGAATTCGCGCACCGAGAAGTGGTCGTGCGTGCGGGCGATCTCGGCCCAGTAGCTCTCGCCGTGGCTGCGCAGCCCCTCGGCCAACGGGCGCAGCGCCGCCTCCCACAACTGCCCGGCCGTTTTGCCGCGCTCCTCCGGCTTCACCGGGAATCCCAGCAGGCTCGGGTCGGTCTCGGCCTCCGCGGCGCGCACCTTGCGCCCGTTGAAGTACAGGTAGGCCTTCGGGTTGCTCATGGTGAACGGGAAGGTGCGCAGCCCGAACTGCTCGACGTAGGCCAGCGTGAGGGCGTGCACTTTAGGGATGCGCATCGCCCCGGCCTCGGCGTACAGGCCGGGTGCGAACGGCTCGCGCAGGGTGAGGATGCGCCCGCCGACGCGGCCCTGCGCTTCCAGCAGCAGCGGGTCGTGGCCGGCGCGCAGCAGCTCGTGGGCGGCCACCAGCCCGGCCATGCCCGCGCCGGCGATGAGCACCTTCTTTGGCCGTGTCGTCTGGCCGAGGCCGTTGCGGATGAGGGAGAGGTAGTCGAGGGAGGACATAGGCGCCTTTTTGAAGGTTGGGGATTGGAGATTTGAGATTTTGGATTGCGGATTGTCGTTCGCCGTTGCGGGGTATTGTAGCGGATGCGGCAAAGGATGAGGCAGCGAATGTCCGCCAACGGATACATCAACAGATGAATGGATAGAAACGGATAGCCTCGGTCATGCGCCGCGCCGGTTTGATGGCAAGGGCAGCGAATTGATGCGGTTGCATCCGTTGTCATCCGCTACATCCGCTTTCCTATCCGTTGACAACCATCCGTTACATCCGTTTCAAAATCCGCTGCCCTCATCCGCTCATCCGCTTTCCCATCCGTTGGCAACCATCCACTGCTACCGTCCGCTAATCCGCTGCCACAGTCTCCCGTATAATCCCCGGCGTGCGCCGCGTGACCCAATTGAGCTTCGTCGGATTGCTCGCCCTCGGCGGGTTGCTGGCCTTCGCCAACCGCGC
>JAVQXV010000369.1:0-2040 GCA_033577755.1 Anaerolineales bacterium | reverse complement strand
GGCAGAGCCTCTTTTTCCTCCACCAGATAGACCGGGGCGATCTCGAACAGCGCCAGCCGGTCGCGCAGGCGGGCGTTATAGGCGGCCACCTCCAGCACGCTGGCGAGGAGCGAGTGGCGCATGACGACCCGGTCGGCAGCGATGGGGTTGATGAGGGTGACGTAGGGCCGGTCGTCGGCAGGCGCGCCGGGGGCCAGCACACGGCGTTCCTTCTCCGGCGCGGTCAGTGAGTACGTCATCACCTCCTGCAGGCCGGCATTCACCAGCACATCGCGTGCCAGTTCCTCCAGCTCTAGCGAAAGGTTGCGGCGCTGCGGCGGCAGCTCGTCCGCCAGCAACGTCTCCGGGATGCGCTCATAGCCGTAGATGCGGGCAATCTCCTCGATAAGGTCGGCCTGCCCGACAACGCCCTCGCCGATGTCGAGACGATGATCGGGAACCGTAACACGGATGGTTGCTTGCGGATTGCCGGTTGCGGATTGAACTTCACAGCGGAATTGCAGCGACTCCAGGATGCGCACGATTTCGTCGGCGGAAAGCTCAATGCCGAGGATACGCCTGACTTCACCGACCGGCAGCTCCACTGTGACGACGGGCGCAGGCTTCGGGTACTCATCCACCAGACCCTGGGCGATGACGCCGCCGCCCCATCGGCGCATGTACTCGATGCCGCGCGAGACGCCGCGCACCGTCATGGCCGGATGCACGCCGCGCGAGAAGCGATAGCCGGCCTCCGAGTACAGGCGCTGCGCCTGCATCGTCCGGCGGATGTTGATGAACTCCCACGACGCGCCTTCGAGCAGCACGTTCACCGTCCGCTCGCTCACCTCGGACTCGGCGCCGCCCATCACGCCGCCCAGGGCAAGCACGCCCTGCTCATCGCAGACCAAAATGGTGAAGTCGTCGAGTTTGCGCTCCACGCCGTCGAGGGTGACCAGCGTCTCGCCGGGCCGCGCCGTGCGCGTGATAATCGTCGGCGCTTTGCCACCCGCGCGCCGCACCAGCACGTCGTAGTCGAAGGCGTGCAGTGGCTGGCCGATCTCGAGCATCACGTAGTTGGTGGCGTCCACGATGTTGTTGATGGGCCGCACCCCGCACAGGCGCAGGCGGCGCTGAACGTGATAGGGGCTGGGCCGGATGGTCACGCCCTTGATGAGCGCAGCCACGAAGCGCGGGTTCAGGTCGGGATTGGTGATGCGGACGTGCACCTGCCCAACGATGCTCGGCCCATCGGCCTTGAAGTCATACGAGAGGGGCTTGAGCGGCCGGCCGGTGAGCGCGGCGATCTCGCGAGCAATGCCGTACACGTTGATGTTGCGGGCCATGTTCGGGTTGGTCTTGATGGTGAAGACCACGTCGCCCATGTAATCGGCTAGCGGCACGCCCACCGGCGCGTCGTCGTCGAGCACGATGATGCCTTCGTGTTCGTCGCTGATGCCCAGCTCCTTCTCCGAGCACACCATCGAGTACGACTCGACGCCGCGAATTTTGGCGCGCTTGAGCGTCATCCGTTCGCGGCCCGGCTTGTGGCCGTCGTAGAGCACCGCGCCCTCGCGCGCATAGGCAACCTTGAGGGGCTTGGCCAGCGGCCCCGTGCCCTTGTACGGGAAGAGGTTGGGCGCGCCGGTAAGTACCGTCTGCTCCTTGCCGGAGCCGTCGTCGAGACGCAACAACGTCAGGCGGTCGGCGTTCGGATGCGGCAGCACTTCGAGGATCTGCGCGGTGACGATCTTCTCGCGGTCCCAGGCCAAGCCGTGAGTCTTGACCTCCTGCCGTTCGGCCGGCTGTGGCAGCGGCAGGCCGACGTACTCGATCTCTTCGACCTCCAGCCCGGCGAAGGTCAGCTTGTAAGCAATCACTTCCGGCGTCTCGTTCAGCTCGACAAAGTCTTTGATCCAGCTCAGTGGGATTTTCATAGCGTGGCCTCCAGCCGCAATCGAAGGAATCCACGAAGGTACACGAAGGGCACGAAGTTGCACGAAGGGCGTGCAAGTTTTTTTCGTGTTCCTTTGTGTTCCTTCGTGTGCCTTCGTGGATTCA
>JAVQXV010000049.1:0-18254 GCA_033577755.1 Anaerolineales bacterium | reverse complement strand
TTTTCGGAGAGCTTTAAGTTTTTGTTGAGCCTGGTTCCGCGCTGACCGCGCGCCGATGCGGATCATATGAACGAGCAGAACGACTTGCAGGACGAACAAGTCCGTCAAGACGAAGCTGTGACGGCAGAAACGCCGATCGAAGCCGATTTGGAATCGGAAAAGGCAGCCGCTCACAGACCGTCGGCTACGCCGTTCAGCGACCTGTTCGCCCAAATCGAGCGCGCCGTTGCGGAAAAAGCGCAGGCTGAAACGGCACAGAAAGGGGAAGCTGCTCCGGCGCCGGCTACAACCACGCAACCTGAACAGGAAACAGTGGGCATAAGCGGAGCGCCTGCCGCACCCGAAGCAGAGACCGAGCCTGTGGCCGTAGCCCCGACGCCTGGCCAGCCCGAAGCTGCGACGACCGGTGAAGAGGGCCCGCAGTGGTATGTCGTCCACTGCTACTCCGGTCAGGAGAACAAAGTTCGCCATAATTTGGAGCAGCGCATCATTTCGATGGGCATGAAGGGAAAAATCTTCGATGTGATTGTGCCCACCGAAGAGGAGATTGAGATCAAGGAAGGTAAACGCCGTATTGTCGAGCGGCGCATCTTTCCGGGATATATCCTGGTGCAGATGATTATGGGTGAAGACTCATGGTACGTTGTGCGCAACACGCCGGGCGTCACCGGCTTCGTCGGCATGGGCAACACTCCCACGCCGCTGCGGCCTGAGGAGGTAGCACAAATTCTCAAACGCATGGAAGCCGAGGCACCTAAGGTAAAGGTGACTTATAAACCCGGTCAAAAGGTGCGCATTATTGATGGGCCGTTCAACGATTTTATCGGTGTGGTGTCCGAGATAGACATGGATCGCACCAAGGTGCGCGTGATGGTGTCGTTCTTCGGGCGGGAGACACCGGTGGAGCTGGACTTTTTACAGGTTGAGAAGGTTTGACGTAGCATCCGGCGCGAAGTGCGTGCGGCCACGAACTTCGCTTTGCGGGCTACGGTTTTGCGTGGGAGGGCGTCACCCGGGCTGCGAGCCGGCGTGCCCGATCGCACCACAAGGAGAACACTATGGCAAAGAAAATCAAAGGCGTCGTCAAATTGAATCTGGAAGCGGGCAAGGCTAATCCCGCTCCGCCGGTTGGGCCGGCGTTGGCCGGCTACGGCATCAACATCATGGCCTTCTGTAAGGAGTACAATGCGCGCACCAGCAACCGCATGGGCGAGCAAATTCCGGCAGAGATCACCATCTATACCGATGGTTCATTCACCTTTGTCCTTAAGACCCCGCCGACTTCTTTCCTGTTGCGCAAGGCAGCCAAGATCGAGAAAGGCTCCGGCCAACCGAATCGCAACAAGGTCGGCAAGGTCACCCGCGCCCAAATTAGGGAGATTGCCGAGATCAAGATGAAGGACCTCAACGCGATTGACCTCGAGGGCGCAATGAAGCAGATCGAAGGCACCGCCCGTAATATGGGGATTGTGGTGGAAGGCTGATCGTGAAGACTAAAGACTAGTCTTTAGTCTTCAGTCATCTGTGGGAGGGTGGCCGAAGGTGCCATCCGTCTGAACCACGAGGAGAACTCAGATGCGTAAACCCGGAAAGAAATACCGCGAACAAGCGGCCAAGGTTGACCCAACCCGGAGCTATTCCCCCAAGGAGGCGATCGCGCTCGCCCGCGCCACATCGTACACCAAATTCAACGGCACGCTTGAGGCGCACATCCGTCTGGGCGTTGACCCCAAGTACGCCGACCAGAACGTGCGCGATGTCGTCGTCCTGCCGCACGGCCTGGGCAAAACCGTGCGCGTGCTGGTCTTCGCTGAGGGCGATGGCGCACGTCTGGCCAGAGAGGCCGGCGCCGATTATGTGGCCGATGACGAACTCATCAAGAAAATTCAGGAGGGCTGGGCCGAGTTCGACGTGGCTGTGGCCACGCCGGAGATGATGGGCAAGGTGGGCCGGCTGGGCCGCATCCTCGGCCCGCGTGGGCTGATGCCTAACCCGAAAACGGGCACCGTCGTCCCGGCCCACGACCTGCCGCGTGTTATCAAAGAGTCTAAGGCCGGCCGCGTCGAGTTCCGCGTAGATAAGACCGGCAACCTGCATGTGCCCATCGGCAAGATTAACTTTAGCGAGCAGCAGTTGTATGAAAACTTCCTGGCCCTGGTTCAAGCCGTAATCAAGGCCAGGCCGGCCTCGGCTAAAGGCACCTACCTGCGCAAGATCGTGCTTGCGGCGACGATGGGCCCGGGCATCAAGGTGGACCCGGTCGCGGCCTCGTCAGAAGCCGCCTAACGCGGTACAATCCCGCCTGTTCGGACATCGGGCAACTTCGCCACTGACAGCCGGCGGTCGCCGCTCTTGCCGAGCGGCGGCGTAAGTCCCGCCGAGGTGAAGACAAGTCCAGGTCGCAGTGCTTTCCGGTAGGAAGGCACTTTCGCGGCGTATGACAGAGTCTTTGCTTCGTTGTGGCGGAGCAAAGACTTTTTATTGCTTGCATAGACCACTCACGAAAGGAGGTGACTGCAAGTTGGCAATCACGAGAGAGCGCAAGGCCGAGCTGCTCAGGGATTACGATGAACTCATTCGCAAGAGTCAGGGCATGATCCTGTTTGAGTATCGCGGCCTGAACATGAAGGGCATGGACCCGCTGCGTCACAAGGTGCGTGAAGCGCAGGGCGAGCTGCATGTCGTCAAGAACACCCTGGCGTTGCTGGCGCTGAAGCAGGCCGGCCGGCCGGCGCCGGAGGACCTGTTCACAGCGACGACGGCGGTGGCCTTCGCCTTTAGCGACCCGCCGGCAGTGGCCAAGGTGGTGACGACCGCCGCTCGCGAGTCGGAGTTCGTTAAAGTCAAGGGCGCCCTGCTCGGCCAGAACGTGCTGAACGCCAAGGACGTGGAGGCGCTGGCGAACACGCCGCCGCTGCCGGTTCTGCGGGCGCAACTGCTCGGCCTGATCTCGGCCCCGGCCTCGCGCCTGGCCGGCGTGGTGGCGAGCGGCGTCCGGCAGGTCGTCAACGTCGTCAAGGCGTATGCCGACAAGGAGACCCGGCCGGCCGGCGCCGAAGCAGCCGCTTAGGAGTTCTGATTTGTGATTTTGGATTGCTGATTGGAAACACAATCCGCAATAACCCGACACATCTATCTTTGAGGAGATTACGACCATGGCCGATCTGAACAAACTGGTTGACGAGCTGAGTGCACTGACCGTGCTCGAAGCCGCTCAGTTGACCAAAATGCTGGAAGAGAAGTGGGGCGTCTCGGCGGCGGCCCCTGTGGCAGTGGCTGCGATGCCGGCCGCAGGCGCTGCCGCAGCAGCAGCTGCTCCTGCCCCGGTTGAAGAGAAGACGGAATTCACCGTCGTGCTCAAGGCGGTAGGTGACAAGAAGATTGACGTTATCAAAGTCATTCGCCAGCTTACCAATCTAGGCCTGAAGGAAGCCAAGGAAATGGCCGAGACCGCCGGCGCCAAGGTGCTGGAGGGCGTTAGCAAGGAAGTCGCCGAAGACGCCAAGAAAAAGCTGACCGAGGCCGGCGCGACCGTCGAGCTAGTCTAGCCACCAGCCGAGTTCTCTAATGCAAAACGACGGGCCGCCGCTGAGGCGGCCTGTCGCGTTTACAGTGTGCACGCCAAGGTTGTCAGGGAACGTGCCGCCCCTTCGTCCTTCGGCGGGCTTTGCGAAGCGAAGCCACGCTCAGGATGTCCTGCGCGGTGGGCAACCTAGAGCGAATTCCTGATTGATTTACGGCTCCGTAGACTGAAAACAGGTCGAATTTTGCATGCCTTGCCGTAATCCAAGCTGGAAACCGCTCTAAGCGGACGCTGAGCGAAGCCGAAGCGGTAATCGCCGGACGCCCGCCGCTCCCCTGAGCGCGCTCAGCGGAGCGAAGCCGAAGGGTCAGGGTGCGGCTGACATGCTTTACGTGCACACCGTTTACAAGACGCTCTTCTAAACTTGGGGTATCATTCAGACCATGAGCACGCCAACCCGCATTCTGGTCATCGAAGATGAAGAGCGCATTCGGCAGTTCCTGCAGCGCGGCCTGACGTTCGAGAACTACCGCGTTGACCTGGCAGCCGATGGGCCGAGCGGCCTGGCGCTGGCGCGTGAAAACCCGCCCGACTTGGTGATCCTCGACTGGATGCTGCCGGGCATGGATGGCCTGGAAGTATGCCGTCGCTTGCGCGCTGCCGGCCCGGTGCCGATCCTGATGCTGACGGCCAAGGACTCCGTCAGCGACCGCGTACAGGGGCTGGATGCCGGCGCCGATGACTACCTGGTAAAGCCGTTCGCCTTCGACGAGCTATTGGCGCGAATCCGGGCGTTGCTCCGCCGTGCGGCGCCACCCCAGCCGGAGGTGCTTCGCTTTGCCGACCTGACGCTGGACACGGGCACGCATCAGGCCTTCCGCAATGACCGGGTCATCGAGCTGACCGCCAAAGAGTATGAGCTGCTCGAATTGTTCATGCGCCATCCGCGCCAGGTGCTTACCCGCGAGGTCATCTACGACCGGGTTTGGGGCTACGATTTCGGCGGCGAGAGCAACATCATCGAGGTCTACGTGCGCTATCTGCGTCAGAAGACCGAGGCCAACAACGAGCCGCGACTGATCCATACCGTGCGCGGCGTCGGCTATGTGCTGCGTGAGGAATGAGGCCGTCTCCTAAGTTGTTTAGCCCAAGCTTAAGCTGAACTCATCTTGGCCTGAAGTCCGACTGTCATACTGACAGCATGGCCGCTCCCTCCGCCAAGCGCCGCCGGCCGGCGCAAGGCGCGTTCCCCGTGAGCCTGCGTTTACGTCTGACCCTCTGGTACTCCGCTGTCCTGACAATCGTCCTCGGGCTGTTCGGCGCGGCGGTGTACACCATCCTCGTCTTCAGCCTGACCAGCCAAATTGACCAGAGCCTGGAAGATGCGGCCAACGGGATTACAGCCTCCGCCAACCTGGCGCGCGTGCTTGATCAACCCATCGTCATTATCCCTGCACCCGATGAGCCGTTGGGCGCGCTCAACGTCTCGGCGCAGGTCTGGCGACTGGATGGAACGCTTGCGACTCAAACCGAAAACCTGAAACAGCGCACCACTCCCCTTGACCCGGAAGGGCTGGCAGCAAGGAAGCCCGGACGGCGTAACGTCCGCTGGGGCAATGACTATCTGCGGGTTCACACTTACCTCATCCGCGCGAACGGTGAAGTCTTTGGCTACTTGCAGACTGCCGCATCGCTTCGTACCGTAGAGGCCGCCAGCTCGGCCCTGCTGGTCGTGTTAGTGGGCGGTGGGGCGCTTTCGGTGTTGCTGGCAGCGCTCATCGGCTGGCTCTCCGCCGGTCGCGCGCTCAAGCCGCTCGACGTGATTACGCAAACGGCTCTGCAAATCACACGGGCCGATGATCTCTCGCGCCGCATCCCCATCCAGGACCCGAACGACGAAGTGGGGCGGCTGGCCGTTGCCTTCAACGAGACGCTGGAGCGGCTGGAGCGACTGTTCAATGCGCAGCGCCGCTTCCTGGCCGATGTATCGCACGAGCTGCGCACACCGCTGACGGCCATTCGTGGCAACGTGGATCTGCTGCAGCGCCTGGGCGGGGCCGATCCGGAGTCCCTGCGCGACATCCGCTCGGAGACCGAGCGCATGACGCGTCTGGTCGGCGATTTGCTCGTGCTGGCGCAGGCGGACTCTGGCCATCTGCCGCTAGAGCGCAAACCCGTAGACCTGGATGGTTTGTTGCTGGAAGTGTGCCGCGAGGTGCAGGTCCTTGCCGGCCAGGTCCATGTGGCCGTCGGCGAGATTGATCAGGCTCGCGTCATCGGCGACCGCGACCGGTTGAAGCAGGTCATCCTCAACCTGGTCACGAACGCCATCAAATATACGCCGCCGGGCGGGCGCGTAACCCTGGGCCTGGCGCGTGTGCAGCACTGGGCGCGTCTGACGGTGAGCGATACCGGCATCGGCCTGCCGGCCGAGGAGTTGCCGCGCATCTTCGATCGCTTCTACCGTGTGGACAAAGCGCGCAGCCGCGCGCAGGGCGGGGCGGGGCTGGGCCTCTCCATTGCGCAGCGCATCGTGCAGATGCACGGCGGACGTATCGAAGCGGCCTCCGAAGGTCCCAACAAGGGCGCCACTTTCTCGGTCTGGTTGCCGTTGGACTCCGAGGCGAAAGCAAAACCGGCCGTTTCGGAGGCTGAAGCCACTCAGCCTGTCAAACGCAGTCGCCTGCCGCAGTTGCTGCGGCGCTGAGTTTCGCTTCTACAGTCTGGGCCAATCCAGTAGGAGGGTCTCTAGCGCCAGGCGGGCGTTGACGTTGCGGGCGAGTAGTTCGCCGGTGCGGCGGATGGATTGCAGGGTCTGATGCGCAGCCTGCGGCGGAAGCCGGCCGGCGATCTGCCGGATGACGGCCTGCCGGTCGAGGTTGGTGAGGGGGACAGCCGCCTGCGCGCCGGCCAGCAGCACATCCCGCCAGAAGCTCTCCCACAACTCCAGCGTGGCCTGCACGCGATCCAGGCTGGCCTCACGCGCCAGCTTCTCTGCATACTGAAAGCGGGCCAGGCGTGGCGCGCTCAGCAATTGTTGCACGTCGTCCAGCTTTTGCCGGCGCTCTTCCAACGCTTCGGCATCCTGCGCCAGGCGCACGGCCCATCCCAGCCGCCCGCCGCTCAGGTGCGCCAGCAGCTCGGCCTGATCATGGGGGATCAGCCAGCGCGTGATCAGGGCGTCGCGCACGACGGCTAGCGGCAGGGGCCTTAGCGCAATCACTTCGCAGCGCGAGACGATGGTGGGCAGAAGCTCGTCGGCGCTCTCCGCCGTCAATAGCAGGATGGCGTTGCCGGGCGGCTCCTCCAGCGTTTTGAGTAGGGCGTTCATGGCTTCAGCGTTGGCCATGCCAAAGTCGAGCAGGCGGGCCACGCGCCGTTTAGCTTCGACCGGCTTGAGCGACAGGTCGTAGATGAGCTGACGCACCGGTTCGATGCGAATCTTTTCGGCGCGCACCCGTTTACCGCTGATGACCGGCGTCACCGTCAGCAGGTCGGGATGAGCGTCTCTGATGGCTAGCGCGCAGTGCCGGCAGTGGTTGCACGGCGGCGCGGCATCCTCGCACAGCAGCGCCCGCGCCAGTTCCGTAACCAGCGTGCGTTTTCCCACGCCCTCCGGCCCGACGAACAAGTAGGCATGCCGCAGGCGGTCCTGCGCCAGGTCACGCTGCAACAGAGCGAGAGCCGGTTCGTGGCCGATCAGGTTCCACGGCATAAGGGTTCAGATATTCTGCCGCCCAATCTTTAGCCAGCCGAGGCCCATGCGCGCGAAGACGTTGCCTTCGAAGAATTGGTAACGGAATACGCCCACGAGATGGAGGACGAGCAACAGCATGTAGAGGCGCGACAGGACAAAGTGACCGGCGATAGGGGGAACGTCGTGATTGATGGACTCCGGCGCAACGTTGAAGGGGTTCAGGCCGCTCAGGGCGAGGATGCCCATCCCGCTCAGGCCCAGCCCGATGAGCACGACGTAGAAGAGCAGATGAACGCCCTTGTAGAGCCACACGTGCGGGCCGGTAATCCCGGCGGGGACGGCTGGCGTCGGCTCGGTAAGACGCCAGATGGCGCGGAAGACGGTAAGCGCCGCGACCACAAGACCCAGGAAGACGTGCGCCTGGTACAGGCCGGTCTTGGTTGGGCCGTCGGCCATCCCCACCATGACCAGGCCCATCGGAGCCAGCGGAAGGAGAAGCAGGAAAGTGATCCAGTGCAGGGCCTGAGCCACGCGGCCATAGGTGGTCGTCGTGCTTCGCAGTGACATGAGTTTGTCTCCTGTTGTCTGTGGACTCGGGTTTGGAATTCTAGCACGGAAGGGGGTGCGCTCCGAACATGCCGTTATGCCGGCTGTGCACGCAAAGGTTGTCAGGAAACCGGCCGCCCCTTCGTCCTTCGGTGGGCTTCGCCGAGCGAAGCCACGCCCAGAATGTTCTGCGCGATGGGCAACCTGAGAGGACGCTGAGCGAAGCCGAAGAGTCAGGGTGCGGCTGACATGTTTTGCGTGCACA
This sequence comes from Anaerolineales bacterium, assembly GCA_033577755.1. Taxonomy (GTDB): domain Bacteria; phylum Chloroflexota; class Anaerolineae; order Anaerolineales; family UBA6663; genus JANWXR01. The sequence continues at coordinate 10,223 of JAVQXV010000049.1, read as the reverse complement.
CCTGACATGTTTTCGTGCACACTTATGCCGGAATCTGTGGTACACTGTGCCTGGTTCAGCCTGGTTTGCAAAAGCCTGCTTGCGCGTTAGTTCCGTGTTCGGTGAACGTCCGTGCCGGTCTTTTGCACGGGCGTTTCACTTTTCCATGTTCAAGAGGAGAACACAGAATGAGCAAGCGTTTGTATGTTGGCAACCTGGCCTACGCCGTGCGGGATGACGCTCTACGCGAGGTTTTTGCCCAGGTAGGTGAGGTGACCTCCGCTACGGTCATTCTCGAACGCAATTCGGGCCGCTCTAAGGGCTTTGGGTTTGTCGAGATGGCCACGGAGGAGCTGGCCCGACAAGCCATTGTGCGCCTGAACGGGCAGATGCTCATGGGTCGTCCCATGTCGGTGTCCGAGGCACGCCCACTGACGCCGCGCGACGGTGCCCGGGTTGGCGGCCCGCGAGGGGAGCGCCGCTAAAGCTGCATCAGACCGACTCCCGATTGAATAAAGAGACGAGCCATAAAGCGGCTCGTCTCTTTTTTGTTCGCCACTGCGCTGCCGGGTAACTGCTCCGTCATGCTGATTTATCCGCAGAGATTACACAGCTTTTTGCGAGGGTAATCTGTGACCATCTGTGACATCTGTAAATCCGCTGCAAAGGATGTTTCACCGCCGAGTCGCGGAGCACGCGGAGAAAACTTAAGGAAGAACTCTGCGGTCTTCTGCGGTGCGTTTTTCCGATGCACTCATCTGTGGATTCCTTTTCTACGGCTGGAAGCCATTGCCCGAGCGGTTTCGCCGTTGGGCAGAAATCGCCTTTGGGGACGTGCTAGAATCCGGTTAAGTTGTGGTATGACGATCAACCCAACTTCGACCGCCGACCTCATTGAGGCCTATCGGCTAATCCAGGCCGGCAAGCGGCGGGCTGCCCGAAAAATCCTCAAGCCACTGCTGGAGCGTCACCCTCGTTCGGAACGCACCTGGCTGCTCTTCAGCTACGCCGTTCTGGACCCGAACATCCAGCGCGATTGTCTGCGGCGTGTGCTCGAGATCAGCCCGAACAACGCCGAGGCACGCCGCCGCCTGGAAGAGCTTGACGCTCAGGCGTCGTCGCCGATGGCGTCTCAGCCCATCGAGCCGCCGCAGCTCTCGCCCGCTTTGCCTGCCTGGTTGGTGGACAAGACCGCGCCCATCGTTGAGATAGGGGATTCTCCGCCGGCGTCTCCCGCCGAAGCGCCGCCGACCGAGGCCGGCCTCGCCACCGCCAGGGCCGTGACCCCTGAAGTGCCGGCTGCCCTCGAAGCGCAAAGCCCGGCAGTGCCAACGGCTGAGAGCGTTTCGGTAGAAGTTGAACCCGGCACGCTGGCCCCGGTGCCTAAGCTGGGCCGCATACCTGTAGGTGCGTTCGCTGAGACGAGCGTTGCAGAGGTCGTTGCGCAAACCGGCGTGCGTGAGCAAGAGGAGGATGCCGGTGCAACTATCGAGACAAGAGCGATTGAAGAAGTCATGCCGGATATAGCCGAATCTGCGCCGTCCGACGTGAGTAAGCTGGAGAAAGACGTCGGTGCCGGGATAATAGTTGAAGAGGTCGCGCCGGCCTCGGACGAGCAGGCAACAGGAGTTGCGCCTATGCCCAAACCGGGGCCGCCCGCGAAAGTTCTGCCTGCTACACCGACGCCTGCCACGCTTCCGCCGGGCCGGGATTTGCCCGAGGCAAGAGAAGCCGCTGCTGCTCGCCGGGCTAAGTCGCCGCCCAAACCTGTCACCCGTCTGCAGCCCGGTCGTATCGAAGACCGCTCACCTGTGCGCCGTCGTCCTGCCATCGGCTTGTCTCCTAACATGCTCGTTCGCGGCCGCTATCGCGTGATGGGAGAAATCGCCGCCGGTGCGTCAGGCGCCGTCTATCGAGCCTATGATGAGACTGAAGAGCGGGATGTGGCGCTTAAGTTCATTCCCGAGCCGACGCCGGCGATGGAGCGTGAATTCCGCCGCGAGGCCGAACTGCTCCTTCCATTGCGTCATCCTCACCTGCCGCGTTTTCGTGATTACTTCATCTTTCCCGGCCAAGGGTTGTATCTGGTAATGGATTTCATTCCGGGGGACAGCACCGAGGCGTTGCTGGAGCGTGAAGGGCCGCTGCCCGAATCCGATGTGCTGCATTGGACACTGCGCCTCCTGGATGCCCTTCACTATCTGCATAGCCAGGTGCCGCCCCTCGTTCATGCCGACGTTAAGCCGGCCAACATTCGCCTTACGCCTGAAGGGCGCATAGTTCTGGTGGATAACGGCTTGGGTCGCACGCCGGCGGGTTGGGCGGACGCAGGCCGCCGGCCGTACCTGCCGCCCGAGGCCAAAACCGATGCTCGCAGCGACCTCTACATGCTGGGCGCCACCTGCTACACGCTCCTCACCGGCCATCCGCCGGAGACGGGGCAAGAGCGCCTTGGCGGCCGCGTTGCGCTGACACCCTTACGGCAGCGCCGGCCTGATGTATCGCCGCAACTGGCGCAGGCCATCGAGCGCGCCCTAAGCCTGCAGCCGCAGGCGCGTTTTGAGACAGCGGTTGAGTTCGCCGAAGCGCTTCCCAAGGTCGAAAGTGTGGCATTGTCAGCAGAAGTGGATAGTGAGGCTCTAGACCAAGCCCGGCCGATGTGGCCGGCGCTGAGCCTGGTAGCACTTGGGCTGTTGGCCGTGTTCGCGGTGGTGCTCGTCGCCGGACAGTTGGGTGCTCGCCCAACGCCCACACCGCCCGGGCCGCCCACGCTGGCTCCGGTCTGGGCAACGGCGACCGCCCTGCAAGCCGCGGCGTTGCTTACGCCTTCCGCTACGCCTACCCCTCTCAACTCACCGACGCCAACGGATACCGCCACGCCTTCCCCCACTCCCACTGTTCAGGCGACGCCCATCGGCGGCGGCATGAGCGGCCGCATCGCCTTCGTCAGCGAACGAAATGGCAGACCGCAAATCTTCCTAATGAACGCGGACGGCTCGAACCAGACGGCGCTGACCAATCTGGCGGATGGCGCCTGTCAGCCGGCCTGGTCGCCGGATGGTAAACAACTGGTCTTCACCAGCCCGTGCGCACGTCGTGCGGAGACGTACCCCGGTGCAGCTCTTTATCGGATGAACGCCGACGGCAGTGACGTGCAGCAATTGCTGACGTTGGCAGGCGGCATCTTTGACCCGGACTGGTCGCCCTCCGGCCTGATTTTCACCGTCCTACAGAACAATCGGTCTCAGATTTATGTGGCCGAAGCGGACGGCAAGAACCCGCGTCGTCTCAGTTCGCCTGTGGCTTTTGATCGTCATCCTACCTGGTCGCCGGATGGCGCGCGCATCGTGTTTCTCAATAACAACCGCGCCGGCCGCCCCACGCTTTTTTGGATGAATAAGGACGGTACGTTTGAGGACGGGAGCAACCCGCGCCAAGTGACACGCGACCTGGACGCCGACTCGCCTGCCTGGTCGCCGGATGGCCGCCTGGTCGCCTTCGTCTTCCAGAACAGACTGTTCACCGTGCCCTGGGATGGACTGGGATTCGGCGTCCGCGCCGTGCGCGGCGAGGGCCTCAACGATGAACCGGCCTGGTCCCCGGATGGACAGTGGCTGGTGTTCGAGTCCTGGCGCGAATCTAGCGAGCGCGATATTTACCGGATACCTGTCGCCGGCGGCGAGGTGGTACAACTAACTACCGATCCCGCGCCGGATTATCACCCGGCCTGGCAACCTTAGCGGTTGCAAGTTGCCGGTTGCCGAGTTGCACGAGCAACTTGCAACCTGCTGGCCTGCAACCTACTTCCTTTTCGGCTATGACCGCTCAACTGATTGATGGAAATGCCGTCGCCGCCAAAGTGCGTGCCCGCGTGGCCGAGGCCGTGCAGGCCCGGCTTGCCGCCGGCAAACCGCGCCCCGGCCTGGCCACCGTGCTGGTCGGCGATAATCCGGCCTCGCAAGTGTACGTGCGCAACAAGCGCAAGGCCTGTGCCGAGGTCGGCATCGAATCCTTCGGGTATGAGCTGCCCAAAACGGCCACGCAGGCCGAGGTGGAGGCGTTGGTGGCGCAGCTCAACGCCGATCCGCGCGTTCACGGCATCCTCGTCCAGCTGCCGCTGCCCGAAGGGCTAAACGAGGAGCGCGTGCTCAACGCCATCAGCATTTACAAGGATGTGGACGGCTTCCACCCGGTCAATATCGGCAAACTCTCGATGAAGGGCCGCGAGCCGCTGTTTGTGCCGTGCACCCCTGCCGGCTGCCTGGCCCTGCTCGAAGACGCCGGCGCGCAATTCAAAGGCGCGAACGCCGTCGTGTTGGGCCGCTCCAACATCGTCGGCTTGCCGGTCGCCATGTTACTGCTTCACCGCGATTGCACGGTGACCATCTGTCACAGCCGCACCAAAGACCTGCCCGCCGTATGCCGCAACGCGGATATTCTGGTGGCCGCCGTGGGCCGCGCCGAGATGGTCAGGGGCGATTGGGTGAAGCCCGGCGCCTATGTGATTGACGTGGGCATCAACAAAGTGCCGGACGCGACGAAGAAGTCCGGCTCGCGTCTGGTCGGCGATGTAGCCTTTGATGAAGTGAAGGAAGTGGCCGGTTACCTCACACCCGTGCCCGGCGGAGTCGGCCCGATGACGATTGCGATGCTGCTGCAGAACACGCTGCGCGGCGCGGAGCACGCCGACTGCGCGGGATGACCCGCGTTCGTCTGGTCACCGTCAACATCCTAAACGATCGGCGCGCCCCCACCCGCTGGGAGGAACGCCGGTCTTTGCTGGCCGACGGCCTGCGACAGCTCGCGCCCGACCTGATTGCGCTCCAGGAAGTGCGCCTGCCCGATCGCCGCGCGCACTGGCTGGCCGAGCAGCTGGGCGACTACTCAGTGCATATCTGTCCGAAGACGGGTAGCTGGGCGATGCACGAGGGAATCGCCATCCTGAGCCGCCTGCCTGTGGAAGAGCACGCTACGCTCGACCTGCGCACGCAAAGCCGGGTCGCGCAGCTCGTGCGCGTCAACGTGGCCGGGCGTGCCTTTGGCCTGGCCAACGGTCACTTCTTCTGGTGGACGGGCGATCACCCCGAGCGCGTCAAGCAGATCCGCCTGCTGCTGGACTGGCTGCGTGAGTGGCCGGACGATGTACCGCTGGCGGTATGTGGCGACTTCAACGCCGAGCCGCACACAACGTCCATTCGGCTGATGCGCGAGCGCTTCGCCTCGGCATACGCCCTCGTTCACGGACGCGAGCCGGAGTACACCGCGCCGGCGCCGCTGCAACGGCCCGTCCATCCTCTCCAGCGTTTGGTCGTCGGCGTGATGAGCGTCATCGCCAACCGCACGCTGACGCCCTGGCGCGGCACGCTTGACTACATCTTTGTCAACGGCAGCGTGCGGGTGCAGGAGTGCCACGTCGTGCTGAATGAGCCGGCGCCGCATGACCCAACGCTGTATCCCTCCGACCACTTCGGGCTGGCGGCGACTTTGGAGTTGAATTGAGCGTGACCGACCGGACGGTGCTGTGCCTTCCCCATAGGCCCCGGCGGTATCGCTACTGGCTGGAGCTGCGCCTGGCCGGGCGCGGCCCGCGTTTGGCCGTTATTCTCAAGAACCCCTCCACTGCTACCGCCGAGAAGAGCGACCCCACCGTGGGCAAGGTTTCTGCCTGGGCGTGGCGTAGCGGTTTCGGCAGCCTGCTCATCGTCAACCTGTTCGCTCTTCGTGCTACGCATCCGGCGGCGCTCAACGCCGTGTCGCCGGCGTGTTGCGTCGGGCCGAAGAACGATGAGTACCTGTGCGCGGCAGCACGCTGGGCAGATATGCTTGTCGCGGCCTGGGGCAACCCCAACGGCATCACCCCGGAGAGATACATGCGCCGGCTGAGGCAGGTGAATGCATTGTTACGGGGGCAGGTGCTGTGGCGCGTCGGGCCGCTGACCGCGCTCGGCCAGCCCCGGCATGGACTGTGGTGGAACGCAGAGATGGCGCTGGCCCCCTATGAATTTTCGGGGTAGAGGGCTAAACTTGCCCCACGCGGTCGGCTTTAGCTTTTACCTGACCGCTTGACTGTCCGGCGACAGAGGCAACGATGAGCGAACTGGTGTTGCACGACCCCCTTGCATCCGAAGTCCGGCGCATGGCCGAAATCGAGGGCACAACCGCGGAGCAGATTGTGGCCGAGGCCGTGCGCCAATACCGCGCCGCTGCTCGTGAGCGCAAAATCCGCGCCGAGGCGGAGTGGTGGCGCAACGCCGCGCCCGAACTGCGCGCGCGCTACGCCGGCCAGTTCGTGGCCGTGCACGAGCGTCAGGTGATTGACGCCGACCCCGATCAGTTACAACTATACTATCGGTTGCGCGCTCGCTACGGCGACACCCCAATCCTGCTTACACCGGCCAACGAGCCGGAAGAGATCCGGATAATCAGCACACATCAGGAGGCGTTGTGAGTCATCGCTATTCACACAACTATGTGCCGCCGGCTCCGGCGTTGTTCGTCCAGCTTATGAAACTCAACTGCGGCCGGCATTCGGACCGTCAAGAAGGGTCACCGTTTACCTGGTGAACATCATTATAGAAGGTCAACGATTTCCCGGCGTCAACGTGGTCAGTTGGGATGAAGGCCGCGAGATCATCCTCGGTCGCAACATGCTGAACCGCCTGGTCTTGTTGCTCGACGGCCCCGGTCAGACCACCGATGTTCTGAGCCAGCGCCCGAAGGCAGGCCGCCTGTTGCGCGAAAGCGCGGAAGCTTTGGTAGAGCCGGTATGAGAGTCCTCATCTCGTGCGACATGGAAGGCATCTCCGGCATCGTGGATTGGGAGCAGGTGACGCCGGGGAAGAGCGAGTGGCAGCGCGGGCGCAAACTGATGGCCGGCGATGTGAACGCCGCCATCAACGGCGCCTTCCTCGGCGGCGCGACCGCCGTCACCGTTAGCGACGCGCACTGGAATGCGCGATCGCTGGAGCTTGAAGACCTCGACGCGCGCGCCGTGCTCCATTCCGGCAGCCCGTCGCCGTTCTCCATGCTGCAGGGCATTGACGATGCCGAATCCGATGCCGGCGTCGGCTACGACGCGCTGGTTTGCATCGGTTACCACGCTATGGCCGGCGCGAAGAAGGCCGTGCTCTGTCACACCTGGTCGGAGAACGTGCTGAACGTGTGGCTCAACGACACGCTTGTCGGCGAGATCGGGCTGAACGCGGCGGTGGCCGGCCACTACGGGACGCCGCTGGTTGCCTTGAGCGGCGACCGCGCCGCCTGCCGCGAGGCGCAAGACCTGCTCGGCCCCGGCGTAGAGGTGGCCGTAGTGAAGCAGGGCACGGGGCGCTTCGCCGCCGAGTGCTTGCCGCTGCCCGCTGCGCGCGAGAAGATATGCGAAGCCGTGGCGACGGCGGTGGCGCGTCGTAAGCGCGGCGAAGGCACGCCGCCGTTCCGGGTGGCGACGCCGGTGCGGCTGGCCGTCGAGTTCAAGTTTCCGCATCAGGCCGACCGTGCCTTCCTGATGCCGGGCACGAATCGCGTCTCCGGCGTGAAGCTGGAATACGTCGCTCCGGATATGGTCACGGCGATGCGCGCCTTCCGTGCCATGACGCTACTGGCCGGTGAATAGACGAACAAGACGGAGAGTCGAATGGCAATTCGGGTGGGCATCATCGGCTTGAACGCCAGCGCTCAGATGCAGGTGGCCGCCTTCAAAGAAAACCCGCGCTATGAAGTGATTGCCGTCTGCACCCGGCTGGCGGAGCAGGCCGAAGCGTTTGCCCGCGAGCATCACATCCCGCACTGGTACACCGACCCGCGTCTGATCATTAACTCGGACCTAGACCTGATTAGCATCACGACCGCGCCGGCCACACACGCCGGGCTGGCGGCGGCGGCCCTGGCGCGGCGACGGCATGTGCTCTCCGAGATCGCTTTCATGCCCAGCACCGCCGATGCACGCGTTGTCAACGACCTGCTCAAGGACGCGCGCTGCGTAGGTGCAACCGCCTTTGCCCTGCGCTACAAGCCGCACCTGCGGCTGATTACCGATATGCTGGCGCAGCAGGCGCTGGGTCGGGTGCAGGTGATGTGCTTTGACTATTTCTCCGACGACCTGACGAGTGCGCCGGGCGCCACCGGCGCACTAACCCGGCCTTGGATGTGGGACGCCGAAAAGGGCGGCGGTGTTTTGGCGAGCTATATCGCTCACGCGCTGGACATTGCCATGCAATGGTTTGGGCCGATCCGCGATGTGGAGGCAACGTTGACAACACTAAATCGGAACAACATTCCTGCCGGGGTTGCTCAGCCCGCCGACGACACCGGTCAACTGACGCTGAACTTCGAGAACGGTGTCCTTGGGTTGTTCCGTTACAGCGGCGCGACAGTCCTGCGGCGCCTCGGCATGGAGCTGCACGGAACGGAAGGCTCGCTGTTGGTGGAAGGCTTTGGCGATGAAGTCTCGGTGATTTGGAAGAACGCTGAGGTGCCGCAGGTGCTTTATCCGCCGATTCAGTATCTTGAAGAGACACGCGGCCACAGTGGCCTGGCCGGTGCGCTCGCCGTCTTCCTAGAGCGCCTGGGCGCGGCCATCGCCGAAGGACGTCTGCCGCCCGACCTGCCCACCTTCGCCGATGGGCTGCGCGTGACACAGGTCGTAGATGCGCTGCGCAAAGCCGCCCGGGAAAACCGACGCGTGGCTGTCAGCGAAATCTGAAGCTGGAAACCGGCGATTAGAGATTAAAGATTGGAGATTCGACAATCCCCAATCCAAAATCCAAAATCTCAAATCCACCATGCCTCCTCAACCCACAGACCTGATCCTCGTGGCAGTCCTGAAGGACAAACGCGACCTGGAGATCGCGCGGGTGTTGGGCTGGTATCGTATCCCCTTCAAGACCGCGCCCAAGACGGTCGCCGTGGACTGGCTGGCGTTTTACCAAACCGCCAAGTTCGGCGATGAGAAATGGGCTATTCACTACATCGCTCCGGTGCGTGGTCATGAGCTGACCACACGCGCTGAGCTGCTGCGCACCCAGCTCGACCATCCGCGTGCTAATGAGCTGTATTACAAGATACAGTTAGGACCGCTGGAGCAGTTGCCCGCGCCGATCCCCTCGCGCAAGTGGCGACGGCTGACGTTTCTCTACACCACCGGTGAGCGCCTGTTGGCCGCCGCCGAGATCAACGACCTGATTATTCAGTCCGAAGAGCGCGAGCTGTTGTGGAAGGCGCTGCGCGAGCGCGGCCTATATGCCGAACGGCAGTACGAAACTCGGCGACACGGTGAAGTAGATTTTGCGCTGCTCTGCGCGCTGGGCAACCTCGGTATTCTCATCCAGCCGGACGATGCGCCGCCGCGCAGGCTGCGCGAAAAGTCAGCATGGCGTTATCTAACCGTCTCTTCGAATGCGCTTGGCAGCAACCTGGCCGACGTCCTGGGACAAATCGAAGCGACCGTATCTGAGCTAGGAGGCCTAAAGCCTTAGTCCGCGAGCGAAGAGTGTTGAGATGCAACCCACCATTGCACGCACTCCGGCCTATGCACTGGTAATTGTCCCATTGCTCTCGCTCTGCCTGGCCTGCGCCCTGCTGGCCGTTGCCTCGCAGGTGCTGGCTGCACAGCTTGACGAGACCAACGGCTTTGTGACGCCGATGTGCGTCTGGGCGCGCAACGGCAGCGTCGGGCTGTGGTGGAATTCCAATGTGCCGCCGGGCCGAGCCTTCGCTCGTGCACACCGCTACAACGCCGTGTGCCTCGCATTGCCGTGGTCCACGCTGTTACCGGCGACCGGGCGGCCGGCGCTGGACGTTTCGCCGTGAAGCGGTGCGGGAATTGCCTCATCGTGTTGCTTGGGCTGATCGGCTTGCTGTGCCTGACGGGCGGCGCGCCGGCGGCGTACCTCTACCTAGAACTGCCGGAGCGAGGTTGGAACAAAGTCGAAGCCTGCGTCGGCCTGGCAGTGGGACGCACGCGCGTGGGCGTGTGGTGGACTTCGCCGCTGTACAGCCCGGCGCCCGCTGCCGCATACGCCACACCGTATGCGCTCTGCGCGCCCGTTCCCTGGCCATCGTGGTTGGTGAGCCAGGGGAACCGCACCATTCGCCTGCCGTGGGTTGCTCCGTGAAGCGCCGGCGCTTTGTGACGGGATGCTTGCTCGCAGCGACCGTGACCGGATGTCTGTTGAGCATGGCGCTGTTCGGGCTGTTGCAGGGCTGGCTGCCAACCGCCAGGCTGCCCCTGGGCTATCGCGTTATCG
>JAVQXV010000368.1:0-2043 GCA_033577755.1 Anaerolineales bacterium | reverse complement strand
ATAGCAGATAGCAGATAGCAGATAGCAGATGGCGGATAGCAGATGGCGGATGGAAGATGTCGGGTGGCAAATTGGCTCACGGCTTGCCATTCGCTATCAGCCATCTTCCATCTACCATCAGCCATCTGCCATCTACCATCAGCCATCAGCCATCAGCCATCCGCCAGCATATCGTCCAGCTCGTCGTAGGTCAGCCGCCAGTCGCGGCGTTTGCTGGCGAGGAGCTGGTTGAGGATGGCCGCGCCGACCGCGCCGAACACGCCGGGCGAGAGCCGGTAGCCGGGCAGCGCACGCGCGAAGGTCGGGAAGGGAGAGTCGATCGGCACGACGGCGTAGGCATCGGGGACGGCGCGCGCTTCGATGGCGAGCGAGAGACGCACCCACGGCCCCTCGGTGGGGTGCGGCCCGGCGAACACGGCCAGGTCGGTCAGGTCGAGCGCCTTGCACACCACGCTGCGCTCGCCGCCCGCCGGCAGGTAGCCGATCACGTCCGAGCGCGGGAACAGGTCGCCCTGCGTCTCGATCCACTCGTACACCTCCGGCTCGCCGAACTCCTGGCCGATGTCGTCAACGACCGTGTGCGGCAGCAGATACTGCGGCGCTTCCCACAGGCGATAGCCCGGGCGCACGTACACCGGCGGCTCGAACAGCGGCACGCCGAGCGCCTGCGCCTCGGGGCCGTAAACGAGCAGGTAATGTTGATTGAAAGGGAGGACGAGGCCGTCGAACTTCAACGACATATAAAGCTGGAAAACCGGGGAAACAAAAGGAAATGAGGGAAAACGTCCCTCATTTCCTTCGTTGCCTTCTTTCCTGTGCGGGCATCTAAAACTTCAGCGCCGCCATCGTCTCGCGGATGAGTTTGACGCTCTTGTCTGCCATCGCGCGCTCCTCGTCCGTCAGCGGGAACTCGATGATTTGCTCTATGCCGCCGGCGCCCAGCTTCACCGGCACGCCGAAGCACAAATCGCTGTAGCCGTACTCGCCCTCCAGGTACGCCGAGGCCGGCACAATCAATTTGGAGTCCAGGATAATGGCCTCGGCCATTTTGGCCGCTGCGGCGCCCGGCGCGTAGTAGGCCGAAGTGCCCAGCAGATTGACGATCTCGCCGCCGCCCTTGCGCGTGCGCTCGACGATGGCGTTGACGCGCTCCGGCGACAGCCACTCGGTGATAGGCCGGCCGAACACCGTGGAATAGCGCGTCAGCGGCACCATCTCATCGCCATGGCCGCCCAGCACCACCGTCTGCACGTTCTCGATTGAGACGTTCAGCTCCATAGCGATGAAGGCCGCCATGCGCGCCGAGTCGAGGATGCCGGCCTGACCCATGACACGGTGCTTCGGCAACCCGGAGAGTTTGTAGGCCAGATAGGTCATCGAGTCGAGCGGGTTGGTGACGACGATGAGGTAGGCGTTGGGCGAGCGGGGCAGGGCTTTGGACAGCACATCACTGATGATGGCCTGATTCGCGCCGACGAGGTCCTCGCGGCTCATCCCCGGCTTGCGCGGGAAGCCGGCGGTGATGACGATGACATCCGAGTTCTCGGTGCCATCGTAGCTGCCCTCCGCCGTGCCGGTGATGCGGGCGTTGTAGCCGACGATGGGGCCGGCCTGCAGTAGGTCGAGCGCTTTGCCTACCGGCGCGGTCTTGGCGATGGGGGCGTCCACCAGCACGATGTCGGCGAGGTTGCGCTGCGCCAGCCAGAGCGCGCACGATGCGCCGACGTTGCCTGCGCCCACCACGGTAATCTTCTTGCGCATACGAATCTCCTGAAGAGAAAAGGGGATGTAGTCAAGAGGGGCCGGGCGGCGTCATGGCGCCCGACGGGGCGAAATTCTATCATAGGCCTGTGATAAACTTTGCGCGGTTTGCTCTGGAATTCGAGAAGCCGGCATGGATATCAACAAAGCGCTGAGCGCCGCGCGCGAGGACTTTCGCCGGGCGCGCCAGCGGGCGGCGATGGAGGATTTGCTGGCGCGTTGGCAGGGCAAGTCGCCTAATCTGCTTTCCTTTGAAGAAGTTCGCCGGAAGCTGCGCGCCAC
>JAVQXV010000367.1:0-2046 GCA_033577755.1 Anaerolineales bacterium | reverse complement strand
TGCTGACCCAGTTCCCTAACCCACTCGTTGCGGTTGAGCCGCATCAGCTCGTTGAACTGCGCTTCGGTGAAGTTCTCCAGCCCCGTCCAGTCAATGTCTTCATAGCGCGGCATCCAGCCAAGCGGGCTTTCGACGCTGATGGCCTGGCCGCGCGCCCGCTCCACAATCCACTTGAGGATGCGCATGTTCTCGCCGAAGCCTGGCCAGAGGAAGTTCCCGTCCTTGTCTTTGCGGAACCAGTTGACGTTGAAGATGCGCGGTGGGTTGGGGATGTTACGCCCGAACTGGAGCCAATGGTTAAAGTAATCGGCCATATGGTAGCCGCAGAACGGCAGCATCGCCATCGGGTCACGGCGTACTTCACCGATTTTGCCGGCAGCGGCGGCGGTCGTCTCGCTGCCCATTGTTGCGGCGGCGTACACGCCGTAGTTCCAGTTGAAGGCCTGATAGATGAGCGGCACCACGTCGCTGCGCCGCCCGCCGAAGATGAAGGCCGAAATCGGCACGCCGTTCGGGTTGTCGTATTCGGGGTCAATCGAGGGACACTGGCTGATGGGCGCGGTGAAGCGCGCATTCGGGTGGGCAGCCCTGCGTCCGCAGTCCGGCGTCCAGTCCTGTCCCGTCCAGTCAATCAGGTGCGCGGGCGGCTCTGCGGTCATGCCCTCCCACCACACATCGCCGTCATCGGTCAGGGCGACGTTGGTGAAGATGGTGTTGCGGCTGATGGTCGCCATCGCGTTCGGGTTGGATTTTTCCGAAGTGCCGGGCGCAACGCCGAAGAAGCCGGTCTCCGGGTTAATGGCGTACAGCTTGCCGTCGGCGCCGAGCCGGATCCAGGCGATGTCGTCGCCCACGGTCGTGACCTTCCAGCCGTTGAAGGCCGGCGGCGGGATGAGCATGGCGAAGTTGGTCTTGCCGCAGGCGCTGGGGAAGGCGGCGGCCACATAGTCCTTCCTGCCATCCGGCGACTGGACGCCGAGGATGAGCATGTGCTCGGCCAGCCAGCCTTCATCGCGGGCCAGCACCGAGGCGATGCGCAGGCCGAAGCACTTCTTGCCGAGCAGGGCGTTGCCGCCGTAGCCTGAGCCGTAGCTCCAGATGCTGCGCTCTTCGGGGAAGTGCACGATGTACTTATGCTCTTTGTTGCACGGCCAGGGCACGTCCTTCTGGCCGGGCGCCAGCGGCATGCCCACCGAGTGCAGGCAGGGCACGAACTCGCCGTCGCCGAGCGCGTCCAGCACGGCGCGGCCCATGCGCGTCATGATGCGCATGCTGACGGCCACGTAGGGCGAGTCGGTGAGTTCTACGCCGATGTGGGCGATGGGCGAGCCGAGCGGCCCCATGCTGAAGGGGATGACGTACATGGTGCGGCCCCGCATCGCGCCGTCGAACAGGCGGGTGAGCGTGGCCTTCATCTCTTTCGGCGGCATCCAGTTGTTCGTCGGGCCGGCGTCGTTCTTGTTCACGCTGCAAATGAACGTGCGGTCTTCGACGCGCGCCACGTCGCCGGGGTCGGAGCGGGCCAGGAAGCTGTTGGGGCGCTTCTCCGGGTTCAATCGGATGAAGGTGCCGTTTCGCACCATCTGCTCACACAGGCGGTCGTATTCCTCCTGCGAGCCGTCGCACCAGTGAATGCCGTCCGGCTTGCACAGCGTGACCATCTCCTGTATCCATCGGCGCAAGGCTTTGTTTTTCACGTAATCGGGAAATTCCATGAAGCAACTCCTGAGTGGTTCATTCGGCTGCCGAAGAGAACAGGCTCAATTGTAGCGGATGCAACGGATTTGTAACGGATGTAGCGGATTGGCAACGGATATGTAGCGGATGTAACGGATGTGGCGGATTGGCAACGGATGAACGGATGTAACGGATGTAACGGATGTAACGGATGTAACGGATGGGGTGCCATCCGTTTCCGTCTGCTCATCCGTCGCCTGATCTGTTGACGATTGCGCCGTCCCCGAACGCAAATCTAAAATCCAAAATCTAAAATCTCCAATCTCAAATCCCCTCCGGTTGTGGCACAATTGCGCCGGCCCGCTCTCA
>JAVQXV010000366.1:0-2061 GCA_033577755.1 Anaerolineales bacterium | reverse complement strand
ATCGCTGAGCACCCTGAAGGGCTGATGGCACTGAAGGGCAGTATCGGCGGCCTCAGCGTTCCCGCTGCATGCTACAATCCAAACAGTAGTTCTCACTCTCTGCTTTCTACTTTCCATCATGCCCCCCTTCAAACTCGTCTCCCCGTTCAAAGCTATGGGCGACCAGCCGCAGGCCATCGAGAAGCTGGTGGCCGGGCTGCGCCGCGGCGACAAGCATCAGGTGCTGCTCGGAGCGACGGGGACAGGCAAGACCTTCACCATCGCCAGCGTCGTCGAGCAGGTTCAGCGCCCGACGCTGGTGATGTGCCATAACAAGACCCTGGCCGCACAGCTCTACGCCGAGTTCAAGGAGTTCTTCCCCGAAAACGCCGTCGAATACTTCGTCTCCTACTACGACTACTATCAGCCGGAGGCCTATGTCGCCCGGCATGACCTGTACATCGAGAAGGAGACGCAGATCAACGACGAGCTAGACCGGCTGCGGCTGGCCGCCACCACCGCCCTGCTCTCGCGTCGCGATGTGCTCATCGTCGCCTCGGTCTCATGCATCTACGGCCTCGGCTCGCCGGAAGCCTACGGCAAGGTCGTCATCAACCTCAGGCGCGGCGAGCGGGTGCGGCGCTCCACCTTGCTGCGGCAGCTGGTGGAGATTCACTACGAGCGCAACGACCTGGACCTGAAGCTCGGCGCGTTCCGCGTGCGCGGCGACACGCTCGAAGTGATGCCCGCCTACACCGACGCCTTCGGCTATCGCATCACCTTCTTCGGCGACGAGATCGAGCGCATCGTCGAGTTCCAGCCGCTGACCGGCGAGATTCTCAACGAGCGCGAGACGCTCGAAATCTTCCCGGCCAAGCACTTCATCACCGAGGCCGAGAAGTTGCAGCAGGCCATTCGCGACATCGAGGCCGAGCTGGAAGAGCGCGTGGCCTGGTTCAAGGCGAACAACCTGCTGCTGGAGGCGCAGCGCCTCGAACAGCGCACCAAATATGACCTGGAGATGCTGCGCGAAGTAGGCTACTGCTCCGGCATCGAGAACTACTCGCGCCATCTTGACCAGCGCCCGCCCGGCTCGCCGCCGTGGACGCTGATTGACTACTTCCCGCCCGATTTCCTGCTGGTGATTGACGAGAGCCACATGACCGTGCCGCAGATCAACGGCATGTATGGCGGCGACCGCTCGCGCAAGGAGGAGTTGGTGAAGTACGGCTTCCGTCTGCCCTCCGCGCTGGATAACCGCCCGCTCTCCTTCGCCGAGTTCGAGCAGCGGATCGGTCAGGTCATCTACACCTCGGCCACGCCCGGCCCCTACGAGACCGAGCGCGCCACGCAGATTGTCGAGCAAATCATCCGCCCCACAGGGCTGGTGGACCCGGAGATCGAAGTGCACCCGGTGAAGGGTCAGGTGGACCACCTTGTGGGCGAGCTGCGCAAGCGCATCGAGAAGGGGCAGCGCGCGCTGGTGACCACACTCACCAAGCGCATGGCCGAAGACCTGTCACAGTATCTGCTCGAACTGGGGTTCAAGGTGCACTATCTGCATTCGGAGGTCGAGACGATTGAGCGCGTCGAAATTCTCCGCGACCTGCGGCTTGGCGTGTACGACGTGGTGGTCGGCATCAACCTACTACGGGAAGGCCTCGACCTACCCGAAGTCTCGCTGGTCGCCATCCTCGACGCAGACAAGGAAGGCTTCCTCCGCTCCACGACGTCGTTGATTCAGACGATAGGCCGCGCCGCGCGGCACGTCGAGGGCAAGGTCCTCATGTACGCCGACAAGGTCACGGCCTCGATGAAGGCAGCGATTGACGAGACCAACCGCCGCCGCCAGATTCAGCAGGAGTACAACCGCGCGCATGGCATCGTCCCGGCCACCATCGTCAAGTCCATCCGCGACCTGACCGAGCGCGTGCACGCTCTGGCCGAAGAGAAGGCCGAGTACAAGGCCGGCGCGCCGCCCGTCGCCGCCTCCCTGCCGAAGGATGAACTGGCCAGGCTGATTGTTGAACTGGAGAAGCAGATGCGGGCCGCCGCGCAGAACCTCGAATTCGAGAAGGCGGC
>JAVQXV010000365.1:0-2078 GCA_033577755.1 Anaerolineales bacterium | reverse complement strand
CCCAGCCACCCTTCAGCGCCTTCAGCGCCCTCAGCGACTCAGCGATCACTGAGGCCGCTGATAGGGCTGAGCACGCTGAAGCTCGGAATACCCAGACACTCTTCAGCGCCCTCAGCGTTTCAGCGATCCCCTGAAGCCGGTATAATGCCCGCACCGGCGAGAACAGTCTTTGGGGATACCCTATGTCCGACACCCCCTCCTTCGGCGACCTACTGGTCGAGTTCTCGAAAGATGCCTTCGTGGGGCGACAAGAACAACTGGAGCTGTTCGAGAAGGCCCTGACGGCGACCAGGCCGCCGTTTTTGATCCTCGATGTTTCCGGCCAGGGCGGCGTGGGCAAGACCACTTTGCTGGAACGGTTCCACCGCATCGCGCGCGAGCACAACGCCCTGAGCGTGCTGACCAACGAAGACCACGTCGGCGTCCCCGCCGTGCTGGCGACGTTCGCCCGGCAACTGGCCGAGGCCGGCCATCCCTGCAAGACCTTTGACGAGCGTTACCGCAAATACCGCGAACTCAAAGAGCAGGTGGAGGCCGACCCCGGCGCGCCCAAAGGCATGTTGGATTTTGCCCTGCGCAGCGCCACGCGGATTGGGCTGCGCGCCGTGAAGAAGTACGTGCCGCTCGCTCAGGAAGCGGCGGACGTGCTGCTGACACCGGACGCCGAAGACCGGTTCGTCGAGGAGACCGGCGCCATGGCCGGCTACATAGCGCGGAAGTTCACCAACAAGGACGAGCGTGTGCTCTTGCTGGAGACCGACGCCGAACTGACCCGCCACTTCCTGACCGACCTCAACCACCACGCCGAGAGCCGCAAAGCGGCGCTGCTGTTCGACTCCTATGAGAAGACCGCGCCCATGCTGGAAAGCTGGCTGTTGGATTTGCTCGGCGGAAAGTTTGGGCCGTTGAGCGGGAACGCGCGGCTGGTCATCGCCGGGCGTTACCCGCTGGGCCAGCCATGGCTGCGCTACAGGCAGGCGACGCGGCAGGTGGAATTGCAGCCGTTCACCGAAGCCGAAGCCAGAGACTACCTCGCCCGCTCCGGCATCACCGAAGAAAAGCAGGTTCAGACGATGCTCACGCTCTCCCGGCGGCTGCCGGTGTTGCTGGCCCTGCTGGTCTCCGCGCCCGGGGAGACGCCCGGCGAGGTGGCCGGCGACGCGGTGGAGCGTTTTTTGCAGGGCGCCACGCCCGAGCAGAGGGAATGGGCGCTGGCGGGCAGTGTGTCGCGCTTCTTCAATCAGGACATCCTGGCCGTGCTCCTTGGGCCGGAAGCCGCCAAACCGGCGTTTGAGTGGTTGAGCGAAGCCCATTTCGTGCGCGCCGGCGAGCGCGGCTGGGCCTATCACGAAGTGGTGCGCACCCTGATGCTGAAGTACCTGCGCGCGCGCTCCGCGCAGCAATGTGAGGGGTTGCACTCCCAAATGGCCGCGCACTTTCAGCGGCAGGGTGAGGCACTGGGTTTGGCCGAAGAGAAACGCCGCCGGGACGCACAGTGGCACGACCTCAATGCGCTGCGCCTGTATCACATGTGGGGCTTCAATCCGGCGGAGGCCCTGCCGCAGACCCTGATGGGCTTTCTGGAGGCCCACGACATTGACGAGGTGACACACCGGGTCAGCTATGCGCAGATGCTGCGGCAGGCCGGCGAGGAACTGGGCAGAACCGAAGTGCGCGAGTGGGCCGAACGCCTGAGTCATCTAACCGAGCTGCCCAATACGGACACCCCGGCCACCCAACGGCAGCAGGCGCTGGCTGCGCTCAAAGCCGTCTGTGAGTTCGACCGGTTACCCGTTTGGCATCAGGCTCAGGCCCGACGTCTGTTAGGTCGTGCATACTACCGGCTCAAAGACTACCCTGCCGCGCTGGCCGACTTCTCCCGCGCCGTCGAGCTCCAGCCTGACAATGGCTACAACTACCAATGGCGTGGGAGCACACACTACGAACTGAAGGACTACGCCGCCGCGCTGGCCGACTTCTCCCGCGCCATCGAACTCCAGCCTGACAATGGCTACAACTACCGCTGGCGCGGGCTCACGCACTACGAACTGAAGGACTACGCCGCCGCGCTGGCCGAC